>NZ_BLLN01000002.1:0-300000 GCF_011170125.1 Streptomyces diastaticus subsp. diastaticus
GTCGCCGTACCGGAGCACTCCCGGATGCACGGTGTGGAGGTGAGCGAGCTGCGGCTGCCCACCGGCGCCGCCGTCACCCTCGTCGTCCGGGACGGCCGCAGCTTCGTCCCCACCCCCTCCACGCTGCTCCAGCGCGGCGACGAACTGCTGGTCGTCGCCACCGACCCGGTGCGCGACTCGGCGGAGGAACGGCTGCGGGCGGTGGGGCGCGGCGGCAAGCTCGCCGGCTGGCTGGGGACGTCCGGCAAGGAGGAATGAGGCCGGGGCCCGGCCTGCGGCAAGGGCGGGCCCGGGGTGCGTACCGGCGGCTTGTGGGCAGGTCTGCCCCGCGAGCGGCTGTACGATGAACGGACCCTGAACCGACCAACTCTGCCTGACGCGGAGCTGGCGCGACCGTATGGCGGCCGTGGAGTCCTCCCCACCCGGGCGGCCCGGCATCTACCGCAGTTCCGCGCGTTAGTGGACAGCTCTCGGCGCCCGCCATCGGGCACGCCCTCAGGCGGCAGAAAGGGACGGGCCGTGGAATCCACGGTCACTGTCGACCCCTCCGGCCATCGCCCCGACAAGCGCCCCGGATACGGACAGCTGCTGCGCACGCCCGGAGCCTGGACGTTCCTGCTGCCGGGCTTCGCGGCCCGGCTGCCGTTCGCGATGCTGACGATCTCCTTGGTGCTGCTGGTGCAGCACACCACCGGCTCCTACGGCGTGGCCGGCGCGGTCGCCGCCGTCGCCGGTGTCGCCATGGCGCTGCTCGCCCCGCAGGCGGGCAAGCTCGCCGACCGCTTCGGGCAGCGCGCCGTGCTCGTCCCCGGTGTGCTCCTGCACTCGGCGGCGGTCGCGCTGCTGACCGTGCTGGCTCTGACGGATGCCCCCCTGTGGACGCTTTTCGCGGCGGCGGTGCCGACCGGCGCCTCGGTGCCGCAGATCGGGCCGATGGTCCGCGCGCGGTGGGCGGCCCGGCTCGGCGACACCCCGCTCGCGGGCACGGCGGCCGCCTTCGAGTCGGTCACCGACGAGTTGACCTTCGTCCTCGGCCCGGTGATCGCCACGGCGCTGTGCACCGGCGTGCACCCGGCGGCCGGGCTGGCCGCCGAGGGCGCCCTCTCGCTGGTCGGCGGCCTCCTCTTCGCGGCCCAGCGCGCCACCCAGCCCGAGGTCACCCCCCGCACGGCCGCCGGCCGCGACGCCGGGACCTCCCGCTCGGCCCTCTCCCTCGCCGGCGTCCGCGTCCTCGCCATCGCCTTCCTCGGTATCGGCACGGTCTTCGGCGGCCTCCAGGTCTCCCTGACCGCCTTCGCCGAGGAGGCCGGCCACCCGGGCGTGAACGGCCTGCTCTACGGCATCTTCGCGGCGGGCAACACCCTCGCCGGCATCGTCTACGGCGTGGTCGCCTGGTCGGCTCCGCCGCAGCGCCGCCTCCTCGTCGGCTACGCCGCTCTCGCCGTCACCGCCTCCACGCTGTGGGCGATGCCCTCGCTGGCGCCGCTGGCCGTGGCGGGGCTGCTGACCGGCCTGTGCGTGGCGCCGTCCCTGATCACCGGTTACACGCTGATCGACAGCCTGGTCCCGCCGGGCTCGCGTACGGAGGCGTTCACCTGGCTGACCGGCGCGGTCGCTCTCGGCCAGGCCGGGGCGGTCACCGCCTCGGGGGCGCTGGCCGACGCCTTCGGAGCACGGGCCGGGTTCGCGGTGCCGCTGGGCGGGACGGTGCTGGCCCTGCTCGTACTGGTGGGCCTGCGTTCCCGGCTGGTGCCCCGGACCGGCGGCGCGGGCCGCGGGCCGGTGGCGTCCGGGGGAACGGGGCGTGGTATCGGTCACCGAACCCCGGCGGCAGTGGACTGAGGACGCGGAATGCGTCACTATGGATCGTCGTTAGCACTCAATGAGTGAGAGTGCCAGGAGGAAGCAAGTGCCGACGTATCAGTACCAGTGCACCGAGTGCGGCGAGGGCCTCGAGGCGGTGCAGAAGTTCACGGACGACGCGCTGACCGTGTGCCCCAGCTGCGAGGGCCGCCTGAAGAAGGTGTTCTCGGCCGTCGGTATCGTCTTCAAGGGTTCCGGCTTCTACCGCAACGACAGCCGGGGCTCCTCGTCGAGCGGCGCCCCCGGCTCGTCGTCGAAGCCCGCGGAGAAGTCCGAGAAGCCGGAGAAGGCCACCTCCGGGTCGTCTTCCTCGTCCTCCTCGGAGAAGGCCGGGTCCTCCTCCGGCTCGTCGTCGTCCTCGTCCGGGTCGGGGTCCTCCGGCTCTGGCTCTGGCTCCAGCTCCACCAGCACGGCCACCGCCTGAGCCCAGCGGGCCCGGCACCGCCTGATTCCTTCCACGGCCCCGTCCTCCCGGCTTCCGCCGGGGGCGGGGTCGTCGGCGTGGGCGGGCGGCCTCCGGCCCGAAGCGAGCGGCCGGCCGGGCGGCCGCTACCGTACGGCCCATGGTGAACACGGCGCAGGCGACGGCGGACGGCGACACGGCGTACCGGGCGGAGATCGGGGTCATCGGCGGGTCGGGGTTCTACTCCTTCCTCGACGAGGTGACCGAGGTCCAGGTCGACACCCCCTACGGAGCCCCCAGCGACTCCCTCTTCCTCGGCGAGGTCGCCGGGCGGCGGGTCGCCTTCCTCCCCCGGCACGGCCGGGCCCACCACCTGCCGCCGCACCGCATCAACTACCGCGCCAACCTGTGGGCACTGCGCTCGGTGGGCGTACGCCAGGTCCTCGGGCCGTGCGCGGTCGGCGGACTCCGCCCGGAGTACGGGCCCGGCACGCTGCTGATCCCCGACCAGTTCGTGGACCGCACCAAGAGCCGCGTCCAGTCGTACTACGACGGTCTGCCCGTCGAGGACCCCCGGGCGCCCGGCGGGGAGCGCGTACCCGAGGTGGTCCACGTGTCGCTGGCCGACCCCTACTGCCCGGCCGGACGCAAGGCCGCGCTGCGGGCGGCCCAGGGGCGCCGCTGGGAGGCCGTCGACGGGGGGACCCTCGTCGTCGTGGAGGGGCCGCGCTTCTCGACCCGCGCGGAATCGCTCTGGCACCAGGCGCAGGGCTGGTCGGTGGTGGGGATGACCGGCCACCCGGAAGCCGCCCTCGCTCGCGAACTGGAGCTCTGCTACACCTCCCTCACCCTCGTCACCGACCTCGACGCGGGTGCCGAGACCGGCGAGGGCGTCTCCCACGACGAGGTCCTCGGCGTCTTCGCGGCCAACATCGAACGCCTGCGCGCGGTCCTCTTCGACACGGTCGCGGCGCTCCCGGCGGGGCCGGAGCGCGCGTGCCTGTGCGCGCGTGCGCTCGGGGGGCGGGAGACGGGGATCGGCCTGCCGTAGAAGCGAGGCGGCCCCGGGGCCGGCAGGGACCTGCCTCCAGGCCGCCCGGAGGGGCGCCTCCCGCCGCCGTCGGGACCGGCGGTCGGATCGGCGGCGTGGGTCGGCGCAGGTGTCGGTGCTGCTACCGGCGCCGGTGTCCGCCCGGTCGAAGGTAGAGGCTCAACTCGGTTCGAGGTAAAGGGTGTACGGCTCGGCCAGACCGGGGAGGGGGCCGAGTGGGGGCGCATGGCGGAACTCCCCGTTCGAGTCGCCGAGTTGTCCACAACGCCGCCCCCGTCCCCACCCCTCAGCGGTCCGCTCGGCCGGGCCGCATCGTGAGCAGGCCAGTTCCTCTCACGACAGGCGGTGCCCTCCGTGCTCTCCTACGCCCCCGACAGCTTCCCCGCGCCTGCCTCGCCCCGCGCTGAGACTGACGCTTTCGCCTCGGCCGGTCCCGCCGCCTCGGCCGGTCCCGCCACCTCGGCCGACCCCTGCTTCCCCACCGGTTCCGCAGTTCCCGCCGGCCTTGCCGCTCCCGCCGGCCTTCTCGCTCCTGCCGACGAAGCCCGCCTCTCCCCGGCGCCCGGCCCAACCCCGCTCCCTACGCCGGCCCCGCTGCCCCTTCCGCGCGCCGCCAGTTCCTCGGCGTCCGCCCTTCTCAGGCCGCCTCTTGCGCCGCCTGGGGCCGGGGGAGTCGGCTCCCCCTCCCCAGTGGAACCCGCCGTGCCTGGGTACGGAGTGCCGCCGCCGGGCCGGGTGGTCGCCTTCTCGCCGGTACGCGTCCGGGGCGGGCCCCGCTCCGGTCGGGCGGGCCGGTGGCGCGGGCGGGTGCTGGTGGCGGGGTTGCTCGTGGGGGCCTTGTGGTGGGCGATGCCCGGGTTTCTGGAGCCGCAGCGGCTCCCTGAGGCCGAGGGAGCGGGGAGCGCCGCCGCCCGGGCGTCGGCGAGCGCTGCCGGTCCCGGTTCCGGTCCTCGTGACAGTTCCGGTGCCGCTTCCGACGCCGGGAGCGGTTCGGCTGCGGGCACCGCTTCCGGCGGCCGTTTCGTCGCGGCACCCGTGCGGCTGGCCGACGGCGGTACGGCGGGACTCCTGCGAGCAGGCGACCGGGTGGACGTGCTGGCGGCCATGCCCGCCGCTGCCGGCGGCGGACCCGGAAACAGGGCCCGTCGAATCGCCACCTGCGCGGAGGTCCTGCGAGTGCCGGGAGGCCCCGCGCCCAAGGAGCCCCGGAAGGAGGAGGACGCCACGGCAGCGCCTTGGCCCGGCTTCGGCACCACCGGCGGCGACTCCGAAGGGGCGCTGATCCTCCTGCGGGTGCGCCGCGCGACGGCGGAGGCGTTGGCCGGTGCGACGGCGGGACCTACGGCACCCGCCGGAACCGCAGAGAGCGGCCGACTGGTGGTGGCGGTGTGCTGAACCTGCTGCGAATGTTTCACGCCCTGCTCACCGCCCGCCCGTCAAGTCCCTCGATCGTGGGACGCGATTGGACAGGTCGGCCCAACGCTGGCGTAGGTTGCGGAGCTGATTCCTCCAGAACCGTCAGTGAAGAAGGGCCCCGTGGTGAGCGAGAAGAAGGAACCGAGCCTCCTGGACGGCTTCAAGGCGTTCCTGATGCGCGGAAACGTGATCGACCTGGCGGTCGCGGTGGTCATCGGTGCCGCGTTCACCAAGATCGTGAACTCCGTGGTCGAGGGCATCATCAACCCCCTGGTGGGCGCGATCGGCACCCAGGACCTGAACCGCTACAGCTCCTGTCTCGACGGCCCGTGCAGCTACAACCAGGAGACCGGCGAGGTCGTCAAGGGCATCCCGATCATGTGGGGCAACGTCCTCAGCGCCACCCTGAGCTTCCTCATCACGGCAGCCGTCGTCTACTTCCTCATGGTCCTGCCGATGGCGAAGTACCTGGCCCGTCAGGCCGCCCGCAAGGCGGAGAAGGAGGGCGTCGCCGAGACCCTGGAGGTCAGCGAGCTGGAGGTGCTGAAGGAGATCCGGGACGAGCTGGTCGCCCAGCGCTCCGGGACCGGGAACACCGGTCCGGCTCCCCGCGAGGACGGGCCCGGCACCACCGGACCGCAGCCTCCGCAGGGCTGATCCGGACCGTCACCTCCGCGCGGGAGGCGGCCGACGAGCAGGGAAAGCCCGCGGTGGGCGCGGCGGCCCGGCGCCGGCGGGGCGGGGGCGGGCACGGCCTCCCGGCTCGGACGCGGTGCGGGGGCCTCCCGGCTCAGATGTGGTGCGGGGGCTTCTCGTCGAGGAAACGTGCGAGGTCCGCCGCGGACCCGCTGCCGGCGACCTGCTCACCCCAGCCTCGGTCGGTGTCGTCCGAGGACGGTCGGCTCAGCGGGTCGTCGAAGTCCAGGGCGTCCTTCGGGTCACGCGGCTCGGGGCGGTGGGCGCTGCTCATGGCTCCAGCGTACGTCTGCCGGGCCCGCCCGTGCGGGGCTGCCGCGAGTGCGGTCCGCCACCCCTGCGGCGGAGCCTCCGGCTGCCGCTGCTCCCCCGCGTCCCGGCGGCCGGCCGACGGTGGCCGCACCGGACCCACGGCCCGCGCCGGAGTGGGCACCTGGCCGGGCCTCGTCCACAGGACGCCGGATACCGGTCCTGCGGACCGGTGGCCCGGGGCAGCGGTGTGGCGCCAGGGCTCCGCCTCCCCGGTGGGGCGCCAGACGTGCGGTCAGGCGGTGTTCAGCCCCTCGGCGGCGAAGATCGCCCGGGCGGTGCCGAGCTGCTCCTCGGTGGGGACGCGGACGTGGCGCGCCGGAGTGCCGCGGCCGGTCGGCCGCGTCCCCCTCTCACCGGGCCGGCCGCAGGGCAGAACGTCCACGCCGGTGACGTTGCCGAGGGAGGCGGCGAAGCGGGCTGCACCGGTGATGTTCTCCTCTGCGTCGGTCAGCCCGGGGACGAGCACGAAGCGGACCCTGACCTCTCGGCCGAGGCCGGCGAGGCGGCGGGCGAAGGTGAGGGTCGGTCCCAGGTGACGCCCGGTCACCCGTCGGCAGATCTCGGGGTGCGAGGACCTGATGTCGAGAAGGACCAGGTCGACGTCGCGCAGCAGGGCGTCACCCGCCCTCGCGCCGAGGAACCCGGAGGTGCCGAGCACGGTGTGGCAGCCGAGCTCGTGCTTGAAGCGGTGCAGGAGTTCCCCGGCGAAGACGGGCTGGAGCAGCGGTTCGCCGCCGCTGACCGTGAGGCCGCCGCCCGTCTCGATGAGCGGCCGGTGCCGCGCGGCCTCGGTGAGGACCTCGTCGGCGGAGGTACGGCGCCCGTTGCGCGTCCGCACCGTGTCCGGGTGGAGGCAGTACACGCACTGGAGGGGGCACCCCGCGAGCAGCACGGTGAAACGGGTGCCGGGGCCGTCCTTGCCAAAGGACAGGTGCCACGAGTGGACGGAGCCGTTGACCGGCCGCCGCGTGGCGACGCCTGCCGGGGTGGCCGCACCGTTGCCCGGCGGGTACCCGGCGCCGGGTCGTGCGGGGGTGTCTCTGCCGAGCAGTGCGGTCATGGCGGATCTCCTGCCAGGAGGTGGGAGCAGGCCGGGCCGGACGGCGGCGGTGCCTGGTCGGTGACGGGTGCGCGCGGGCGGCGGCCGGTTCGGCCGGGGCGGGATCCGGAGAGCCACCCGCCAGGGCGTCCGGCCGGCGTCCCTGGGCGTCGGCCGCGCGCCGGTCCGCGGGGCGCGGTCGCGGCGGGGCCTGAGCCGCGGGCGGCCTCGGCTCCGCGCCGGGCCCGTCGGCGGTGCCTCCACGGGCACCTGTCGCGGGCGCGGATTCCACCAGGGCCGGGATCATGGCGGGGCGGGCCCCCTCCGGGTCGCTGCGGGGTACCCGTTCATTTCACCGCCTCCCACGGGCGCGCGGTGTCGGCGAAGGTCCCCGTTTCGTCGCCGCAGGTCACTGTTCCCCTGCGGCAGTGCGGCGGAAATGGCACCGAGGAGGTATGCATACGGGCTTGACCTGCGGTTTCACGGGGGACCTTGGTCCCACGGGAGGGCCCGGTGGTCCCTTTGGCCGGGGCCGGGAAAGCCGCCATGGCCGACGAGGGCACCGCCGGGACGTCATTGAGGGAGCGGGGAACCGTGTGGGGAGGCGGGTGGTGCCCACCGGACCGGTCGGGTACGGATGAGGTCATGACGCGACCACCTGACCCCTCGGCCACCGGCACCGGCGAAGGCGGGCCGGACCAGGCCACACCGGCCCGGCCCCCCGCACCCCCGGCCCCGGTGCCCGGACCGCGGGACGCGCTCACGGATGTGGCGGGGTTGCGGGTCGGCCACGCCACGCGCCGGGGCGGCGGCTGGCTCTCGGGCACCACGGTGGTGCTCGCCGAGCCGGGCGGAGCGGTGGCCGCCGTGGACGTGCGCGGCGGGGGACCCGGGACGCGGGAGACCGACGCGCTCGACCCGCGCAACCTCGTGCAGCGGGTGGAGGCGGTGGTGCTGACGGGCGGTTCGGCGTTCGGGCTGGACGCCGCCTCGGGGGTGACGGCCTGGCTGGAGGAACAGGGCCGGGGCGTACGGGTGGGGCCTGCTCCGTACCAGGTGGTTCCGGTGGTTCCGGCGGCCTGTCTCTTCGACCTGGGGCGCGGCGGCGACTGGCGGGCACGTCCGGAGGCGGCGCTCGGACGGGAAGCGGCGGAGCGGGCGGCGGCCGGCGGCCGGGTGGAGCAGGGCGTGGTCGGCGCGGGCACCGGAGCGGTCGCGGGCGGGATGAAGGGCGGCGTGGGGACGGCGAGTCTGCGCCTGCCCTCGGGCCACACGGTGGCGGCGCTGGTGGTGGTGAACGCGGTGGGTTCGGTGTGCGACCCGGCTACGGGGGTGCTGTACGGCAGGTACTTCGCTCAGCGGCCCGGGCCGGGCGGCCGGGCGGTGTGGCCGTCCGCGAAGGTGCACGAGCGGGCGCAGGGCCGGTTGGCCGCGGCGGTCGCGGAAACCGAGCGGCGCGGGGCACCGACGGTGCGGCCCGACGGCGAGGCGGCCACGGCGCACGACGCTCCACCGCCTGGGCGCCCGCCGCTCAACACGACGATCGCCGTGGTGGCCACCGATGCCGGGCTGACCCGCGCGCAGGCCCAGAAGCTGGCCGGGACCTCGCACGACGGGCTGGCGCGGGCGGTGCGGCCGGTGCACCTGCTGCACGACGGGGACACGGTGTTCACCCTGGCCACCGGAGTCAGGCCGATCGCGGGGGGCGCGGTGAACGACGTACTGGCCGCCGGAGCCGACGCCATGACACGGGCCATCGTCAAGGCGGTCCTGGCGGCGGAGTCGGTGGAGACACCGGCGGGCGTCTTCCCCTCGTACCGCGACCTGTACGGAGACCTTGCTCCGCCCACCTGACCGCCACCGCCCGCCGGCCACGGGGAACCGGCACGACCCGGCCGCCACCCCGAGCACCGTCCCGGCCGTCGCGCGCGTCCCCGCGTCCCCGCGTCCCCAGCACCGAGCTGACCCCGTACTGCCCGACCTCCGCGCGGTCCTCGTCCCGCCCGGCCCCTGGTGAGGGAACGGCTCGGACTCCCGGAGCGGCGCTACGGCACGGGCACTCGGCCACGGGCGCTCGACGACGGGCACTCGACGACGGGCCCCGGGGCCCCGACGCCTCCCCTCGACCAGCCGGAGCCCCTGCGTACCGGCCGATCCACGGACCGGCCGGCTCCCACCCGAGCCCGCCCGGCCCCGTCGCCGTCGCCCGGAGAGGCACCACCGGCGCGCCCCCGCGCGTCGGCCGGAGAGCTTCGCACCGCTCCCCGCGCCCCGCGAGGGCGCACATCCAGCGCCGGCCGGCCCCCACAACCGAGCCCGCCCGGCACAACTCCCCTCCGCCTCGCACCACCAGGGGTGAACCCTCGTAAGGCGGGTACGGACACGCTTGGGTGACGGGGTGTCGGATGAGAACAGGGTGGCCTTACTGCGGGAACTCCGGCAGGGCCTGACGCGTTTCCCGTTTCCCGGGCCGGATGTCCGAGCCAGGGGCTACGGTATGCACCCACCAGGTGACATGGAGCAACGCCGGGAGAAACCTTGAGCGTTCCGTACGAGACATGTGGGACCCACGAGGCATTCGAGTCGCCGTACGCCTGCCTTCAGCGACTGCTCGCCCGCACCCTCAACTCCTTCGAACTCCCCGACGAGACGCTGTCCCGGCTCGATACGGCGCTCGCCTACGACAGCTCTCTGCACTCCGCCGCGCACCACAGCGACGGCAGGCGTCGGGAGACGTACCGGCACGTGTGGCTGGTGGCGGACGGTAGTGCCGTCGTCCTGTGGGAGCTGACACACAACACGGCCCCGGACGGGCAGCTCCACCACGAGGTGTACACCGATCTGGAGGAGCTGCGGATCGCCACGGCGAGGCTGCCGCTCCCGAGTGCCGAGCACGAGGCGCTGGAGGCGCCGCCGCTGGTGGTGGACGACAGCGCGGCCGAGCCGCTGCCCGAGCGCGAGTACGAGTGGGGCGACTCCCCGGACCACGCGCGTCGGGTGCTGCGCCGTGCGGAGAACCCGGACCGGCCCGGCGAGGAGGTGGCCGGACTGCTCGCGGGAGCGTTCGCGCACCAGATCACCCAGGCGTTCGGCCGGCTCGACCCGCTGCGGGGCCGCCGTCCCGGCTTCTCCCTCTACGAGCACGCGTTCCTCCTCGCGGACGGCCGCGAGGTGAGTCTCTGGGAGGTCGAGCACACGGCCACCCCCGACGGGCGGCACATGTGCGAGGTCTACGAGACGGAGGCCGCGGCCCAGTCCGCGATGGAGCGCCGGGCCGCCTCCCTCTGACACCTGGCGCCCGAGTGGGGCCCTGCCTGCCGGACCGGGTGCCGGGTGGGTGGGGTGCCGGCGGCTCCTGTGGAGCGGAAGGGCGTCCGGGGTGGGTCGTGGGGCCGGTCCGCAGGAAGCCTCGTAAGCCCGTGGAGCGCGCGGTGGGCAGGTCCGGGCAGAGAGGGACCCCAGCACCCCGGGGGGGGATGGAGTGCTGGGGCCGGGCCCCGGCACCAGGGGGGGCGGGTGCCGGGGGTACTGGGGAGCCAGGTGGCTCTTGGGTCAGCCTGGCTCATGTGGGTCGAGCGTAGGGCGAGCCACGCCGGAGCGCAGGGCCGGGAGGGCCGATCGGGGGGCCGGGACCGTGGAGGTCCCGGCATCCCGCCTCGGCCCGGTCGGGCCGCCGGGAGATCAGGCCGCTGCGTCGAAGCCGGTGTCGTGCGCCATTCGCTTCAGCTCCAGGAGCGCGTGCTTCTCTATCTGGCGGATGCGCTCACGGGTGAGGCCGTGCTGCTTGCCGACCTCCGTGAGGGTGCGCTCCCGGCCGTCCTCGATGCCGTACCGCATCTTGATGATGGAGGCGGTGCGGTCGTCGAGCTGGCCGATGAGGTCGTCCAGCTCCTCGCTGCGCAGCAGCGTGAGGACGGACTGCTCGGGGGAGACCGCGGAGGTGTCCTCCAGGAGGTCGCCGAACTGGGTGTCGCCCTCGTCGTCCACCGACATGTTGAGCGAGACCGGGTCGCGGGCCCAGTCGAGGACGTCGGTGACGCGCTCGGCGGTGCTGCTCAGCTCGGCCGCGATCTCGGCGGGCTCGGGGTCCCGGCCGTTCTCGCGGTTGAACTCGCGCTGGACGCGGCGGATGCGGCCCAGCTCCTCCACGAGGTGGACGGGGAGGCGGATGGTGCGGGACTGGTCCGCGATGGAGCGGGTGATGGCCTGCCGGATCCACCAGGTGGCGTACGTGGAGAACTTGAAGCCCTTGGCGTAGTCGAACTTCTCGACGGCGCGGACCAGGCCGGCGTTCCCCTCCTGGATGAGGTCGAGCAGGGGCAGGCCGCTGCGTGGGTAGCGGCGGGCCACGGCGACGACGAGGCGGAGGTTGGACCGGATGAAGACGTCCTTGGCCCGCTCCCCTTCGGCGACCAGGGCTTCCAGCTCCTCACGGGATGCTCCGGCGGAGTCGCTGTCGACCTCGCCTTCGAGGATCTTCCGGGCGTAGACCCCGGCCTCGATGGTCTGGGACAGCTCCACTTCCTTCGCGGCGTCCAGCAGCGGTGTGCGGGCGATCTCGTCGAGATACATGCCCACAAGGTCGCGGTCGGCGATCTCGCCGGTCGCGCGGACGCTGCCTGCCGCGCCGGTCTCGCCGGAGGCGGCGGGCTGACGACGGGCGACGGCACGGGTTGCCATGCGTGCTCCCTTGCGATGAGTGGTGGACGGCCTGACGGACTCCACATCCGGCGGCCCGGTTGCGGCATCCGTACGGATCAACGATTGCAATCCGGACAGAATTCCCAACCCGCTCATTGTTTTTCCGGATCATGCAGTACCCTGTCCGGCCACAGGCGGGAAGAGTGATCGGAACGACACCGTGCGGGACGGCGGAACCGCAGGTCAGGCCGCGGGTCGAGGAAGATCTCGGGGGTCTCGCGGACCTCTGCGACCACTACGCTCTCCGGACTTCGATCACCTTCGACACGGTGGCGCCTACCCCGAAGGAACGCATGCAGTGGTTCCTCTTCCCACCCCGAGGACGGGCCGCACCGGCTGATGGTTGCCACGCAGCCGGCTCCGTCCGGCCCGAAGCGGGCCGCTCGGGCGGGCGACGAGGCCGCCGCGGCGGCCGAAGGCTGCGTACGCGGCCTCGGCGGAGGTGAGCGTGGGCCGCGCTCCGGGCACGGAGGGGCGCGGGGCGGGGAGCCCGGCACCCGCCGGCGCCCTTCGGCGCGCGGGCCCGTGAGGACCGCACCGGGCGCACGCGGGGGCCGTCCAGCCGAACGAGCCCTCGCGCCGGCCACGCACCCGGCTCCGGCTCCCGCCGCCGGGGACGTACGGGCCGGCAAGGGTGGAAGTCCGGGCGGTACAGGGACGTGCGAGGCACGGGAAGGCGGCGGGCCGAGCGGCGGGTGGGGGCTAGCCGAACTGCACGGAGCGTTTGGCGAGCCCCATCCAGAAGCCGTCGATGACGCTGCGCTGGCCGGCGAGGTCACCGGTGGCGTCGGCGGCGCCGAGGGTGACGAAGAGCGGGGCGAAGTGTTCGGTGCGGGGGTGGGCGAGGCCGCCGGCGGGACTGGTGCGGGTGAAGTCGAGCAGGGCGTCGACGTCGCCGCTGTCGAGGGCGGCCCGTCCCCAGTCGTCGAACTCGGCGGACCAGGAGGGCGTACCGCTCTGCCGCAGCGCGGCGAGGTTGTGGGTGAAGAAGCCGCTGCCGACGATCAGGACGCCCTCGTCGCGCAGGGGCGCCAGTTTGCGGCCGATGTCCATGAGGCGGCGCGGGTCCAGGGTCGGCAGCGACATCTGGAGAACCGGGATGTCGGCGTCCGGGTACATCTCGACGAGGGGCACGTAGGCGCCGTGGTCGAGGCCGCGGTCGGGGATGTCCTGGACGGGGGTGCCGGGCGCGGCCAGGAGTTTGCGGACCGAGTCCGCGAGGGCGGGGGCGCCGGGGGCGGCGTACTGGACGCGGTAGTAGTGCTCGGGGAAGCCCCAGAAGTCGTACACCAGGGGGAGGGTGCGGACGGCGCCGAGGGCGAGCGGAGCCTCCTCCCAGTGGGCGGAGACCATCAGGATCGCGGTGGGGCGGGGCAGGCCGGCGGACCAGGCGGCGAGCTGACCGGGCCAGACGGGGTCGTCGGCGAGGGGCGGGGCGCCGTGACTGAGGTAGAGGGCGGGCATCCGCTCGGCGGGGGCGTTCATGGCGACTCCTGAATACTTGAACTCTCAAGCTCTACGCTCGACCGTAACGCCCTTTTGTTCAACTTTCAAGGAGGGTTCCGTAGAGTGGATGACATGACCATCTCCCCCGGCGATCCGCCCGAGCCCCCGCGGCCGCGCTGGCTCTCCGACGACGAACAGCGCACCTGGCAGGCGTACCTGCACGCGACGACCCTGCTCGAGGACCACCTCGACCGGCAGTTGCAACGCGACGCCGGGATGCCGCACGTCTACTACGGGCTCCTGGTCCAGCTCTCCGAGGCGCCCGAGGGGCGGCTGCGGATGACGGAGCTGGCCGAGGGCGCCAAGATCACCCGCTCACGGCTCTCGCACGCGGTCGCCCGGCTGGAGAAGAACGGCTGGGTACGACGCGAGGACTGCCCGTCCGACAAGCGCGGGCAGCTCGCGGTCCTCACCGACGACGGCCGGGCGATGCTGGTACGCAGCGCGCCCGGCCATGTCGCGGCGGTCCGCCAGGCCCTCTTCGACCGGCTCACCCCGGAACAGGTCGAGTCCCTCGGCGCGATCATGGCGATCGTCGCCGAGGGACTCCAGCCCTCCGGGCGCGGCGCGGACGTGCCCTGGCGGCGTTGACCGGGCACCGAAGCGGTGCCGCCGCGAGCCGTCGGCCCAGGCGGACGGCGACCGGCGCCGGGCCGGCGCGATGAGGACGAGCGTCTCCCGGCGGCGTGGGCCGGGTGCGCCGGCGGTCGGCCCGGCGGAAGGGTCCCGGCCGACGCCTTGTGAGCCAGTTCACGGAGCGGGTGGGCGTGCCCCCGTTCGGTCGCACTCAGCGAGCGGCCCCCCACCCTCCGGCAGAGGGTGAACGGACAGGCGCAGCCGGGCCGGTCGGCTGCCGCGACCGGAAGGCCACCGCATGTCGCGCACCCGTCAGCGGATATCCGGAACCCGGCGCCACGTCCTGCTCGCCTCGGTCACCGCCCTCACTCTCGCGGTCACCACCTCGGCGAGCACCGGCGGCCTGCTGGAGGGGCCGCCCACGGCGGGTCCGGCCGCGATGGCCCGCTCGACGGTGCTGGGACCCTGCATGATCAGCGGCGCCATGGGCGTCCAGATGTCGGAGGGGCTGCCGACCGCTCCCGGCTACACCCGTTCCACCGGCACCGTCCGCGCCCTCAACCTGATGATCGACTTCCCCGACGCCACCGGCGAGGGCAGCGCCAAGGACCGGCTGGCGGAGTTCTTCCCGCAGACCACGGACTGGTTCCGCACCAGTTCCTACGGACGCCTCGACTACCGCCCCGAGGCCCCCATGACCGACTGGCTGCGTATGCCGGCCCCTTTCTCCTCGTACGGCCTGGACCGGGGCGCGCCCTTCGACCCCGGGTACCGGGAGCTGGTCCAGGACATCGTGGCCGAGGCCGACCCCGAGGTGGACTTCAGCGAGTACGACCTGCTCAACGTCCTCATCACGCCGAACGCCGGGCCGTCGGCCCTGGAGACCGTGCTGTCGGTGACCTTCGCCGGGAACCAGGAGGCACCCGTGGCCGACGGAGTCCCCGTCGCCAACGCCTCGTTCGTCTACAGCCGCCAGGACGACGGCTCGGGCTCCTTCGCCCAGACCGGCTACCGCGTCCTGCCGCACGAGAACGGCCACGTCTTCGGCCTCCCCGACCTGTACACCGCCGACGGCGGGGCGGCGGTCGGCCACTGGGACATCATGAGCGAGGACTGGGGCGCCAACAACGACCTGCTCGGCTGGCACAAGTGGAAGCTCGGCTGGCTCGACGACGACCAGGTCCGCTGCGCCTCGACCCCGGGCACCACCGAACACCGCCTGCGCCCGCTCGCCGAGAAGGGCGGCACCAAACTCGTCTTCATCCCGCTGAGCGGCTCCACCGGTTACGCCCTGGAGGTCCGCACCCAGGACGGCAACGACGAGGCCGTCTGCCGCCCCGGGGTGCTCGTCTACCGCGTCGACGCCGAGGTCGACACCGGGCTCGGCCCGATCGAGGTGGTCGACGCGACCCGCGACAGCGGCGGCTGCACCCGGCGCCCCAACGTCCACGCGGAACTCTCCGACGCGCCGTTCCGCCCCGGGGAGTCCTTCGACGCCGACGAGGACGGCGTCCGGGTCACCGTCGCCGGCGCCGACCTCGAAGGCACCTACACGGTGCGCGTCAGCCGGAAGTGAGCGCCGGCCGGCGTCCACGGGCGAGGGCGCGGCGCTCCACACGGAAACGGGCGTGGAGCCGCCCGGACGGCCCAGTACGCGTGACCCGGTCGGCCCCGTGTCGTTGGCGTCATCGTCCGCCCACCACGGCGGAACCCCGCGACATCCCCGACCTAGGAGAATCATGCGCAACCGCCGCACCGCCCGCGCCGCCACCCTCACCGTCCTGATGAGCGGCGCCGCGCTCGCCGCTGCGGGTGCCGCGCAGGCAGACACGGGCACGTCCCCGCAGCCGGCCGCCCCGAGCGCCGGCGCCCAGGACACCCTCCAGGGCCTGCCGGTCGTGGGCGACCTGGCCAAGGTTCTGCCGACCCAGGCGATCTCCGGCCTGATCCCCGGCGGTCTCCCCACCGACCAGGTGCTGGGCAACCTGCCCGCCGACGCGGTCACCGGCCGGCTCCCCGCCGCTGCCGACACCGTCACCGGTGCCGCCTCGCGCGCGCTGCCCGCCGACTCGGCCGGCAACAGCCTGCCCACGGACGGCCTGCCCGTCCAGCAGCTCATCGGCGGTCTGCCCCTCGGCTGACCCCGGCCGCCACGGCGCGGGGGCGCCGACGACTTCCGCCCGGAGCGTCGGCGCCCCCGCGCCGTGGCCGTCGGCGCCCGCGCCCCGGCCGCGCGCCGACCCGTACGCGACCCACCCTCCCCCCACACGGACGGAGCAGCACATGCCTACGCAGAAAGGCCGCCGCCAGAAGGCCCGCAAACAGAAGGGCCGCCGCCACCGCACCGTCAACCGCACCCCGCGCCCCGTCGCCCGGACCCGGCCTCCGGGCGGCGCCGGGCAGGGCGAGGGGCCCGCGGCACCGGCGGCCACCGCCCGTACGGCGCCGCCCGCGGCCACCAGTCCCCCGCCCGGGCCGCCCGGCGTGACGGTCGAGCCCCGGTCCGGCGCGGCACCCGCGGCCGCCGCCTCCCCCACCCGGTTCCCCGACGCCCCCGCCGAGGTCTTCGCCCCCGTCGGCGCGGGCGGACTCGGGCGGACCGCCGAGCGGAGCTGGCGCCACCTGCGCGCCGCCGGCGCCGGCGGCGCGGGACTGGACGAGGTGAGCGCCGCCGCGGGCTACCAGCCGGCCACCGTCACCCGCCATCTGGAGGGCCTCGCCGAGCGCGGCCTCGCCCGGCTGGACGGGGGCCGCTGGTACGCCGTCGCACCGGGCGGCTCAGGAGGCGCCGTTCGCGGTGCGGCCGCCGCCGAGGCGTCCGCCCCCGCACCGGCTCCGGCGTCTGCCTGACCGTGCGGCAGCGCACCCCGTACCGCGCGGCCCGCAAATAGAACTATTCACGCGCTCCGTTACGCGCCCGGCGCACACGACGTTGGGCACTGCGGTTCGTTCCCTGGCCGGGTCTGGGCGACATCCAGTTGCCCCGGCCCGGCATTCAGCAGAAACCGTTCCTCAAATCCCCGGTCGGCCTCGGGCACAGGGCGTTCGGGTGGTGGTGGGAAACCGCCCGCATTTCCTCAGTTTCCTCACACCCATCCGGTCGTTACCGATATCGACGGCGACGAAACGGGGCGTGACACCGACTCGTGCAGCGCGAAAGACGTGGCTGTGTAGGGCGTCGCCGCCGGAAAGGTACAACCGTGAAGTACATGAAGAGCGCCGCATTCCTCGCCGGTTCGCTGATGGCCGTCGGCGCGGCCACCCCGGCCCTGGCCGACGCGGGCGCCGGTGCCGCCGCCACCCACTCCCCCGGCGTTCTGTCGGGCAACGTGGTCCAGGTCCCGGTCCACATCCCCGTGAACCTCTGCGGCAACACCGTCAACGTCGTCGGCCTGCTGAACCCGGCCTTCGGCAACAAGTGCGTCAACGCCTGACGGCGTTCTCCGGGCCCCGGCGCCCGGACCAGTGGAGCGGCCCCCGAGCGCACGCCATGCGTTCGGGGGCCGTTCCCCCAGCAGCACGGGCGGGCAGCGGGCCCTCCCGACCTGAAAAGACAGGGAACGATCAAGTGCGACAGGTTATGAGCAGGAGCATGCTCGCCGCCGCGGCGGCGACCGGACTCCTCTCGGTGACGGGCGGAGCCGCCCACGCCGACGCCGGCGCGGCGGGAGCCGCCGCGAACTCCCCGGGCGTCGCCTCCGGCAACACCGTTCAGGCACCGGTCCACGTGCCGGTGAACCTCTGCGGCAACACCGTCAACATCATCGGCCTGCTGAACCCGGCCTTCGGCAACAAGTGCGCCAACGTGGGCGACGGGGGCGCCAAGGCCGAGGGCGCCGCCACCCACTCTCCCGGCGTCGCCTCGGGCAACGTCGTGCAGGCCCCGGTCCACGTGCCGCTCAACGCCTGCGGCAACACCGTCGACGTGGTCGGAATCCTCAACCCGGCCTTCGGCAACGAGTGCGTCAACACGGACGGGAAGCCGCCCAAGGAGCAGCCCCCGACGGAGCAGCCCCCCACGGAGCAGCCCCCGACGGAAGAGCCGCCGACCGAGCAGCCGCCGACCGAGCAGCCCCCGACGGAGCAGCCCCCGACGGAGCAGCCGCCCACCGAGCAGCCCCCCACGGAGCAGCCCCCGACGGAGCAGCCGCCGACCGAGGAGCCCCCTGCCGAGGAGCCGCCCGCCGAGGAGCCCCCCACCGGCCGTGACAAGCCGAAGGAGGAGCTGGCCCGGACCGGCGCCGAGCAGATCGGTACCGCCGCCGCCCTCTCCGCCGCTCTGCTCGGCGGTGGCCTGCTGCTGGTCCGCCGCGGCCGGTCCGCCCGCCGCTGACCGACCGGGCCCTCGGGCCCGCCCAGTCCTGCCCTCCGTCGCCGCCGGGCAGGACACGCCACCGGGCCGCCTCCGCACCGCGCGAGGCGGCCCGGTCGCGTCACCAGGGCCGCCCGCCCCTGCGCCCTCGGACCGCGATTCCCGGAACAACGGGCCGAGCGGGCGAATTGGCCGCCGTAAGCCTCGCGCGTCACGGGAATCGCCGATACCCCTCTCCGCGCGGACGGGTATTCCGGACAGGGGCGAGGAAAAGCCCCTCGGGGCATTGCGCCGGCACGCCCGGATTTGCACGGCCGGATCCGGCGCGCTTCACGCGCCGGGCGTGCGCTGCCCTTTCCCGTCGCGCCTCCGGCCCGACACGACGCCACGCGTCCGGGTGAATCCGCCGGGCGCGGGCCGTACGCCGGGTTTCCCGAGCGGCGGCCTTTCGTTGAGCAGTCGCGTGCACGTTTCGCCGCGCAGTCGCATTGACGCCGTCGCCTGCGCGCGGCCAGCCGCCGCGCCCGGACGCGACCGGACCGCCGGGCCGTTTCCCGGCACGGAAAGAAGGACTCCCATGAAGCACCGCAGGACCGCCTCCGCCGTCGCCGTCTCGATGCTGGCGGCCGGCGCCGCGGCCGCCGCCGCCACCCCGGCGCTCGCCGCCGACGCCTCGCCGGTACCGATGAGCCTCAACGCCGGTGTGGACAAGGTGACCGAGTCGCTGGAGACGCACCGCCTCGGCGGCCAGGTCACCGACCCGGTGCTGCGCGGCGCCGACACCGCCGTGGAGCAGGTGCGGGGCAGCGACCTCGGCAAGGCCGGGGAGGGCGTCAGCCAGGTCGCCGGTGCCGCCGGGTCGCTGCTCGGCGGGGTGCCGCTGGAGGGCCTGCCGCTGCGCTGAGCCGCCGGGGCGGCGCGGCCGGGCACGGGCGGTCGGGGAGCGCATCCGCGGGGCGCCCGTCCGGCCCCGGAAGACCGCCCGGAGTGCTGGACGACGGCGCGGCACGACATGGCCGGGGACCGACGGAGGTAGGGCTTCTGACGTCCCTTTCTCTCCGCACACAGGAGCTAGCATGCGCAAGATGCTCGGCCGTACGGCAGCCGCCGCGGCCCTCGCCGCCGCCGCCCTCGTCCCGCTCGCCGGCACCGCCTCGGCCGCGGACCCGCACGGCACGCCCAGCAGCAACCAGGGCACCTTCTGGGGCGACCCGGACAACGACTACCAGAACACCCAGAACCAGGACAACGACCTCCTGGACCTCGACCAGGTGCTCAACGACGTGCTGGACCTCGACCTGCTCTGACCGGTGGGTCGCGCGCCGGACGGCGCGTTCCGGCAGGGGCTCCGCGCACCCGGTGCGTGGGGCCCCTCCCGCGCGTTCCGGCACGGCTCGGCGGGGGCCTCAGCCCGTCGCGGCCGCGCGCTCGTCGATGATGCGGCGGATCTTGCCGACGGAGCGTTCCAGCGTCTCCGGGTCCACGATCTCCACCGCCGCGGTGACCCCGACGCCGTCCTTGACGGCCTTGCGGATCGCGGCGGCGGCGCTCTCGCGCACCGCGGCGTCCGCGGTGGGCCGGGCCTCCGCGCGTACCGTCAGGTGGTCCATCCGGCCGCGCTTGGCCAGGTGGAGCTGGAAGTGCGGGGCGACGCCCTCGGTGCGGAGCAGGATCTCCTCGATCTGGCTGGGGAAGAGGTTGACCCCGCGCAGGATGATCATGTCGTCGGAGCGCCCGCTGATCTTCTCCATGCGGCGCATGGCCGGGCGCGCGGTGCCGGGGAGCAGCCGGGTCAGGTCGCGGGTGCGGTAGCGGACGACCGGCATGGCCTCCTTGGTGAGGCTGGTGAGGACCAGTTCGCCGTGCTCGCCGGCGGGCAGCACCTCGCCGCTGACCGGGTCGACGATCTCCGGGTAGAAGTGGTCCTCCCACAGGTGCAGGCCGTCCTTGGTGTCGACGCACTCCTGCGCGACGCCGGGGCCCATGACCTCGGAGAGGCCGTAGATGTCGACCGCGTGCAGGTCCATGCGGTCCTCGATCTCGCGGCGCATCTCCTCGGTCCACGGCTCGGCGCCGAAGACACCGGCGCGCAGCGAGGTGGTGCGCGGGTCGATGCCCTGGCGCTCGAACTCGTCGAGGAGGGTGAGCAGGTAGGACGGGGTGACCATGATGATCTCGGGCCGGAAGTCCTGGATGATCTGGACCTGGCGGGCGGTCATGCCACCGGAGGCGGGGATCACGGTGCAGCCGGCCCGCTCGACTCCGTAGTGCGCGCCGAGCCCCCCGGTGAACAGCCCGTACCCGTACGCGACGTGGACCTTGTCGCCCGGCCGGGCGCCGGCGGCGCGCAGCGAGCGGGCGACGAGGTCGGCCCAGACGGAGAGGTCGTGGTCGGTGTAGCCGACGACGGTGGGGCGCCCGGTGGTGCCGCTGGAGGCGTGGATGCGGCGGATGTCGGCCTGCGGGACGGCGAACATGCCGAAGGGGTACGACTCGCGCAGGTCGGCCTTGGCGGTGAAGGGGAAGCGCGCGAGGTCGTCCAGGGTGCGGCAGTCGTCCGGGCAGACGCCGGCCTCATCGAACGTGCGGCGGTACAGCGGCACGTTGTCGTAGGCGTGGCGCAGGCTCGCGCGCAGGCGCTCCAGCTGGAGGGCGCGCAGTCCGGGGACGGTGAGGCGCTCGGCGGGGTCCTTCAGCTCGTCGGGCAGCGGCTCGCCCAGCCGGGACGTCCCTGCCCCGGCCGTAGTGCTGTTCATGATCATCCTTCCACGGCTCGTATCACGCGGCTGCGGCCGCGGAACTCGGCGACGACCTGGTCGTCGCGGGTGACGCGCACGTCATAGACGCCGCTGCGCCCGAAGCGGGTGCGCTCGACGGCGTGGGCCGTCAGCACGTCGCCCTCGCGGGCGGGCGCGACGAAGACGATGTCGGCGGCGGCCGCCACGGTCAGGGGTCCGTAGCTGTTGCAGGCGCAGGCGAACGCGGTGTCGGCGAGGGTGAAGAGGAAGCCGCCGTGGGCGGTGCCGTGGCCGTTGACCATGGCGCCGGTGATCGTCATGGCGACGCGCGCGGTGCCCTGTCCGACGGACTGGAGGGTCATCCCGAGTCCTCGCGAGGCGGCGTCGGCGGCGAACATCCGGGCGGCGGGGCCCTCGGGGGCGGCGGGGTCCGGCGTCACCCGGTCGGCCGTACGGCCCGCGCCGGGCGCCCGGGCCGTCCCGGCGTCCGGCGCCACCCCCGGAATCCCGGGCTCCGCCGGCTCCCGGGGCCCCGCGCCCGGGCCCGTCCGCACGTCCTCGCCACGTCCCATGCGGCCCTCACCCCTTGCTGCCCGACCGAACATTCGGTTAGCTTGCGACCAGCTCAGTAATTCAGCATCCGATCTGCCTGTCAAGGGGTGCCCATGCCTTCTCCCGACGCCACCGCCACCACCGGCGCGGCCGACTTCTTCGCCCGCCACGAGACCCTGCTGAGCAGGGCTTCGGCCGAGATCACCGCCCGCGGATTCTGGTCGGCGTACCCGGAGTCGCCGAGCCGTTCCGTCTACGGCGACGGCGCGGCCGAGGCGGGCGAGGCGGCCTTCGAGGCGCGGCTCGGCCGCCCCTTCGCGCTGCCCGGCCACCCCGGCGAGGCGGGCGCCGTCGGCGGCGAGGTCTCCCCCTACGGCCGCACCCTCGGCGTGACCTACCCGGCCCTGGCCCCGGCCGACGCGGTGGCCGCCGCCAAGGCCGCCGGGCGGAGCTGGCGCCGGGCCACACCGGACGAGCGCGCCGGGGTCGCCGCCGAGATCCTGGCCCGGCTCAACGCGGCCTCCTTCGAGATGGCCCACGCCGTCCACCACACCACCGGCCAGCCCTTCGTGATGGCCTTCCAGGCGGGCGGCCCGAACGCGCAGGACCGGGGCCTGGAGGCGGTGGCGTACGCCTGGGCCGAGCAGAAGCGGCACCCGGCGGCGGCGCGGTGGGAGAAGCCCGCGCGCAAGGGTGAGCCGACAGTCCTGGAGAAGACGTTCACGCCCCTCGGCGCGGGCGTCTCGCTGCTGGTCGCCTGCAACACCTTCCCGACCTGGAACGGCTACCCGGGCCTGTTCGCCTCGCTGGTCACCGGCAACCCGGTGATCGTCAAGCCCCACCCGGGCGCGGTCCTGCCGCTGGCGATCAGCGTCGGCCTCGCCCGCGAGGTGCTGGCCGAGGCCGGCTTCGACCCGGACGTGGTGCTGCTCGCCGCCGAGGAGGCGGGCGGTCGCAGCGCCGCCGAGCTGGCCGTCCACCCGGACGTGCGGATCGTCGACTTCACCGGTTCCTCGGAGTTCGGCACCTGGCTGGAGCGCAACGCCCTCCAGGCCGCCGTGTACACCGAGAAGGCCGGGCTGAACACGGTCGTCCTGGACTCCACCGACGACTACAAGGGCCTGCTGCGGAACCTCTCGTTCTCGCTCTCCCTCTACAGCGGCCAGATGTGCACCACCCCGCAGAACCTCTACGTACCGCGCGAGGGTCTCGCCACCGACCAGGGCGTGAAGACCCCGGCCGAGTTCGGCGCTGACCTGGGCGCGGCCCTCGACAAGCTGCTCGGCGACCCGGAGCGGGCGGCCGGGACGCTGGGCGCGCTGGTCGGCGCGCCGGTGGTGGAGCGGGTCGAGCGGGCCGCGAAGCTCGGCGGGACGAGCTGGGGCGGGCAGGCCCTGGTCCACCCGTCCTCGGAGGCGGCGGTGCAGCGTTCGCCGCTGGTCACCCTGCTGGACGCCGACGCGGACGCCGAGACGTACCGCAGCGAGTGGTTCGGGCCGATCTCCTTCGTGGTCGCCACCGACTCGACCGACCACTCCCTCGCGCTCTTCCGGGAGACCGTCGGCGAGCACGGCGCGCTGACCGCCACCGTCCACTCGACCAGCGAGGACGTGCTGGAGCGGGCCCGGGAGGCGGCGCTGGAGGCGGGGGTGCACCTGGCGGAGAACTTCACCGGCTCGGTCTTCGTCAACCAGTCGGCGGCCTTCAGCGACTTCCACGGCTCGGCCGCCAACCCGGCCGCCTCCGCCACCCTCACCGACCCGGCCTTCGTCACCGGCCGCTTCCACACCCTCCAGTCCCGCCGTCCGGCCCGCCCGGTCCGGGGAGCCTGACGTGCCCGAGGAGGTCTACCTGATCGACGGGGCGCGCACCCCGCAGGGCAAGTACGGCGGGGCCCTCGCCCAGGTACGCCCCGACGACCTGGCCGCGCTCGTCGTCGGCGAGGCCGTGCGGCGCGCCCAGGTGCCCGCCGACGCGGTCGACGAGGTCATCCTCGGCGCCGCCAACCAGGCGGGCGAGGACAACAGGGACGTCGCGCGGATGGCGGTGCTGCTGGCGGGGCTGCCGCACACCGTGCCCGGCTACACCGTCAACCGGCTCTGCGCCTCCGGCCTGACCGCCGTCGCCTCGGCGGCCCAGGCCATCCGCTCCGGCGAGGCCGAGGTGGCGGTGGCGGGCGGTGTCGAGTCGATGACCCGCGCCCCCTGGGTGATGGCGAAGCCCGGCACGCCCTGGGCCAAGCCCGGCGAGGTCTTCGACACCTCGCTGGGGTGGCGGTTCACCAACCCGCGGTTCGCCGCGGCCGACCGGGCCCCGGCGCCCGGCGAGGGCCCGGTGACGCTCTCCATGGGCGAGACGGCCGAGGAGGTCGCCGCGCTCGACGGGATCACCCGTGAGCAGTCCGACGCCTTCGCGCTCCGCTCGCACCAGCGGGCGGTCGCCGCCCAGCGGGCCGGGCGGTTCGACCGCGAGATCGTGCCGGTCCCGGTGAAGGACGGCGAGGTCACCGCGGACGAGGGCCCGCGCCCCTCCACCACGCTGGAGAAGCTGGCCACGCTGCGGACCGTCTTCCGGGCCGACGGCATCGTCACCGCCGGGGCCTCCTCGCCGCTCTCGGACGGCGCCTCGGCGCTGGTCGTGGCGAGCGGTACGGCCGTCGAGCGGTACGGGCTGACGCCGCGCGCCCGGATCGTCACCGCCGCCTCGGCCGGGGTCGAGCCGCACCTGATGGGCCTCGGCCCGGTGCCGGCGACGCTGAAGGCGCTGGAGCGGGCCGGGTGGACGGCGGCCGACGTGGAGGCGGCCGAGCTGAACGAGGCGTTCGCCGCGCAGGCCCTCGCCGTGATCGGCCGCCTGAAGCTGGACCCGGAGCGGGTCAACGCCGACGGCGGCGCCATCGCGCTCGGCCACCCGCTGGGCTCCTCGGGCTCCCGCATCCTGCTGACCCTGCTGGGCCGCCTGGAGCGCGAGGAGGCCCGCCGGGGCCTGGCCACGCTCTGCGTCGGCGTCGGCCAGGGCGTCGCGATGCTGGTGGAGCGGGTATGAGTACGGACACGCGTACGGGCGCGTTCACCACCCTCACCGTCGAGGAGCGGGACGACCGGGTCGTGGTGACCCTGGACCGGCCCGAGGCGCGCAACGCCATCAGCGCCCGCATGATCCGCGAGCTGCACACGGTCTGCGAGGCGCTGGAGGACGAGCCGCGCTTCCTGCTGCTGACCGGCGCCGGCCGGGTCTTCGCGGGCGGCGCCGACATCGCCGAGCTGCGCGAACGCGGCCGTGACCAGGCGCTCCAGGGCGTCAACAGCCGCCTGTTCGAGCGGGTCCGCCGGCTGCCCCTGCCGACGGTGGCCGCCGTCGACGGGTGGGCGCTGGGCGGCGGTGCCGAGCTGGCGTACGCCTGCGACCTGCGGATCGCGGGGCCCGACGCGGTCTTCGGCAACCCGGAGCCCGGCCTCGGCATCCTCGCCGCCGCCGGGGCCTGCTGGCGGCTGCCGGAGCTGGTCGGCGAGTCGGTCGCCAAGCAGGTGCTGCTGGCCGGCCGGCGGCTGGACGCCCAGGCGGCGCTCGCCTGCGGCCTGGTCGCCGACGTGGTCCCGGCCGGGGAGCTGACCGCTGCCGCCCACCGGATGCTGGACCGGATGGCCCGCCAGTCGGCCACCGCGCTGCGGCTGACCAAGCTGGTCGTGGACGCCCCCGGCGCCCACCCGGTCGCCGACGACCTCGCGCAGGCGGTGCTCTTCGAGGGCGCCGACAAGCGCGAGCGGATGACCGCCTTCCTGGAGCGCGGCTCCGCCCGCTCCGCCACTTCCGCCCCCTCGGAGGCCCCCTCATGACCACCGGCACCGGACCGGCCCCCGCCCTGCCCCAAAGCGTCGCCGTGATCGGCGGCGGGCGGATGGGCGCGGGTATCGCCCAGTCCTTCGCGACGGCCGGGGCGCCGGTCACCGTGGTCGAGCAGAGCCGCGAGGCGGCCGAGGCGGTCCGCGGCCGGATCGCCGGGTCGCTGGAGCGGGCCGCCGGGCGCGGGCTGATCGACGCCGGCCCGGCCGAGGTGCTGGACCGGATGGCCTTCGCCGACGCGGTGACCGGGCTGGACCCGGCGACCGAGCTGGTCGTGGAGGCCGTACCGGAGGACGCCGGGCTGAAGGCGAGGTTGCTGGCCGCCGCCGAGCGGGTGGTGGGCGAGGGGACGGTGCTGGCGACCAACACCAGTTCGCTGTCGGTCACCGAGCTGGCGGCCGTGCTCCAGCGGCCCGCGCGCTTCCTCGGCATGCACTTCTTCAACCCGGTCCCGGCCTCCGCCCTGATCGAGCTGGTCGTCGCGGAGGACACCGACCCGTCCGTGGTGGACCGGGCGCTGGCCTGGACGGCGGCGCTCGGCAAGAAGGACGTCGTCGTCAAGGACTCGCCCGGCTTCGCCTCCAGCCGCCTGGGCGTGGCTCTCGGCCTGGAGGCGATCCGCATGGTCGAGGAGGGCGTCGCCTCCGCCGAGGCCATCGACGACGCCATGCGGCTCGGCTACAAGCACCCCATGGGCCCACTGCGCCTGACCGACCTGGTCGGCCTGGACGTGCGCCTGGCCATCGCCGAGTACCTGCACGCCACCCTCGGCGAGCGGTTCGCCCCGCCGCGGCTCCTGCGGGACAAGGTGGCCCGGGGCGAGCTGGGGCGCTCCACCGGACAGGGTTTCCACACATGGGAGAAGCAGAGGTGAGCCAGATGACCGCGACCGAGGCGCCCGGCGAGAGCGCGCTCCAGGAGCACTTCGACGCCACGATCGAGCGCGACCAGCGGGTGGAGCCGCGCGACTGGATGCCCGAGGGGTACCGGAAGACGCTGATCCGGCAGATCGCGCAGCACGCCCACTCCGAGATCATCGGGATGCAGCCGGAGGGCGACTGGATCACCCGCGCGCCCTCGCTGCGCCGCAA
Organism: Streptomyces diastaticus subsp. diastaticus; assembly: GCF_011170125.1. Taxonomy (NCBI): domain Bacteria; kingdom Bacillati; phylum Actinomycetota; class Actinomycetes; order Kitasatosporales; family Streptomycetaceae; genus Streptomyces; species Streptomyces diastaticus. The sequence continues at coordinate 26,100 of NZ_BLLN01000002.1, forward strand.
GTCGATCCTCTTCGCCAAGGTGCAGGACGAGGCGGGCCACGGGCTGTACCTGTACAGCGCGGCCGAGACGCTCGGCGCCGACCGCGACGACCTCACCGAGCGGCTGATCACCGGCCGCCAGAAGTACTCCTCGATCTTCAACTACCCGACGCCGACCTTCGCCGACGTCGGCGTCATCGGCTGGTTCGTGGACGGCGCCGCCATCTGCAACCAGGTCCCGCTCTGCCGCAGTTCGTACGGCCCGTACGCGCGGGCGATGGTGCGGGTCTGCAAGGAGGAGTCGTTCCACCAGCGGCAGGGCTACGAGCTGCTGATGACGATGATGTCCGGCACCGAGGGCCAGCGGGCGATGGTGCAGGACGCGGTGGACCGCTGGTGGTGGCCGTCGCTGATGATGTTCGGCCCGCCGGACGACAACTCGCCCAACTCCGAGCGCTCCATGGCCTGGAAGATCAAGCGGCACTCCAACGACGAACTGCGCCGGCGCTTCGTCGACATGACCGTCCCGCAGGCCGAACACCTCGGCGTCACCCTCCCCGACCCCGAGCTGAGGTGGAACGAGGAGCGAGGCCGGTACGACTTCGGCACGCCCGACTACGCCGAGCTGATGCGGGTCATCTCCGGCGACGGCCCGTGCAACGCCGAGCGCGTCGCCCGCCGCCGCGCCGCCCACGACGAGGGCGCCTGGGTCCGCGAGGCCGCCGCCGCCCACGCCGCCAAGCACACCGCCCGCGACGCCGGGCCCGACCGGACGGAGGCCGCCGCATGAGCGAGACCCCTACCCCCGCCACCGGGAGCCCGCGCGGCTCCTGGCCGCTCTACGAGATCTTCGTCCGCGGCAAGCGCGGCCTCAACCACGTCCACGTCGGCTCGCTGCGCGCCGCCGACGACCGGATGGCCCTGCTCAACGCCCGGGACCTCTACACCCGCCGCAACGAGGGCGTCTCCATCTGGGCGGTCCGCTCCACCGACATCGCCGCCTCCGCCCCGGACGAGAAGGACCCCTTCTTCGCGCCCAGCGGCGACAAGGTCTACCGCCACCCGACGTTCTACGACATCCCCGAGGACGTGCCGCACATCTAGCGGCCCCCGCCCACCCCGAGCAGCAGAGAACCACGGAACAAGGAGCACCCCCGATGAGTGACGAGCACCTCTCGGCGTCCCTGGCCGCCGGAGCAGAGGACGGCGAGGGCCGCTGGGCGTTCGGCACGGGCTTCGAGGACCCGCTGCACGGCGTGGACACCACCGTCCCCGACGGGGTCGACGCCGGCGCGCTGGCCGCGCTCTGCCTCGCCCTCGGCGACGACGCCCTGGTCGGCGCGCAGCGCCTGGCCCAGTGGACCACCGACGCGCCCGAGCTGGAGATCGAGCTGGCCCTCGCCAACATCGGCCTCGACCTCCTCGGCCAGGCCCGCCTCCTCTACGCCCGCACCGGGCAGGTGGACGGCACCGGGCGCGGCGAGGACGACTACGCCTACTGGCGCGAGGCGGACGCCTTCCGCAACGTCCGCCTCGCCGAACTCCCGCGCGGCGACTTCGCCTTCTCCATGGCGCGGCTGCTGGCCCTCTCCGCCTGGCGGCTCGCCCTCTTCCAGCGCCTGGCCGCGGCCCCGGACCCGGTACTGGCCGCCATCGCCGCCAAGGGCGTCAAGGAACTGGCGTACCACCGGCAGTTCGCCGCCGACTGGATCGTGCGGCTCGGCGACGGCACCGAGGAGTCGGCCCGCCGTATGCAGGCCGGGTACGACGAGGTCGGGCCGTGGCTGGGCGAGCTGGCCGCCGACACCTCGGCGGACGCGCTCGGCGGTGACGCGGCGGGGGCCGGAGCCGAACTGCGGCAGGTGTGGGAGGAGACGGCGCGTGCGGCCGGGCTGAGCGTCGGCGCGTATCCGGCGCACTCCGGGGCGGGCCGGGCGGGGGCACGCACCGAGCACCTGGCGCCGCTCCTCGACGAGCTCCAGTCGGTGGCCCGCGCGCACCCCGGGGCGGCGTGGTGACCCGGCCCGGCGCGGCGGTCACCGTCCCGGCCGCGCTCTTCGACGCCGGGCTCGACGCGGTCCTCGCCGAGGCCGCCCGCGACACCGGCGGCCCCGCCCCGCGCGCGGTGCCCGCCGAGGTCCCGGACGCCGGGGCGGACGGGGACGGGCTGGATCGGGCCCGCGCCGCGGCGGCCGCCGTCCACGATCCCGAACTGCCCATGCTGACCCTCGCCGACCTCGGCGTGCTCCGCTCGGTGGCGTACGCCGGGGACGGCGCGGTCGAGGTGGCGCTCACCCCCACCTACTCCGGCTGCCCGGCGCTGGCCGAGATGCGCGCGGAGACCGTACGGGCGGTGCACGAAGCCGGGTTCCCCGAGGTGCGGGTGGTGACCGTGCTGGACCCGCCGTGGTCGACGGACTGGATCAGCGAGGCGGGGCGCCGTGCCCTCGCCGAGCACCACATCGCGCCGCCGGGACCGGCCCCGCACCCCTCGGGCCCGGTACCGCTCACGCTGTCGCCGACCCGCACGGCCGCGCCCGGGGTGGCGTGCCCGCTCTGCGGGGCGGGGCGGACGGAGGAGATCTCCCGGTTCTCCGCCACCTCCTGCCGGGCGCTGCGCCGCTGCCTCGCCTGCCGGGAACCCTTCGAGCACGTCAAGGAGATCTAGATGTCCGCGCCCACCTCGCCCGCCCCCGCCGCCCCGGCCCCGGCTCCCGCCCGCCGCCGGCCCCGGTTCCACGCGCTGCGGGTGGCCTCCGTCGAGCCGTTGTGCGAGGACGCCGCCGCCGTCACCTTCGAGGTGCCCGACGCCCTCGCGGACGCCTTCGCCTTCGCACCCGGCCAGTCGCTGACGGTCCGCCGCACCGTGGACGGCCGCGACGAGCGCCGCTCCTACTCGCTGTGCGCCCCGGCGGGCGCCGCGCCCCGGATCGGCGTGCGGGTGGTGCCGGACGGCCTCTTCTCGACCTGGCTGGTGCGCGAGGTGCGGCCCGGTGACGTGCTCGACGTGATGGAGCCGACCGGCCTGTTCACCCCGGCGCTCGGCGAACCGGGGCACCATGTCCTGGTCGCCGCCGGCTCCGGCATCACCCCGATGCTCTCCATCGCCGCCTCGGTCCTCGCCGGCCACACCGAGGCACGCGTCACCCTGCTCTACGGCAACCGCCGTTCGGGCACGGTGATGTTCGCCGACGAGATCGCCGACCTGAAGGACCGCTACGCAGACCGCTTCCAGGTCGCGCACATCCTCTCCCGGGAGCCCCGCGAGGCCGAGATCCTCTCCGGCCGCCTCGACGCCGAGCGCCTCGCCGCCCTCGTCCCGGCCCTGCTGGACGTGGCCGGCACCGACCACTGGTGGCTGTGCGGCCCGCACGGCATGGTCCGCGACGCGCAGGCCCTGCTGGAACGGCTGGGGGTGCCCGGCGACCGGGTCCACCAGGAGCTGTTCTTCGCCGACGACCAGGAGGAGCCGGCCCCGGTCCGCCGCGAGGAGGACGCGCTGCCCGAGGGCCCGGTCTCCGAGGTGACCCTGGTCCTGGACGGGCGTTCCTCCACCTTCCCGGCGAGCCGTGCCGGGACCGTCCTCGACGGCGCCCAGCGGGTCCGGCCCGATCTGCCGTTCGCCTGCAAGGGAGGTGTCTGCGGCACCTGCCGGGCGAAGATCACGGTGGGCCGGGCCGAGATGCGGCGGAACTTCGCACTGGAGGACGCGGAGGTCGAGCAGGGATACGTCCTGACCTGCCAGACCCGGCCGGTGTCGGAGCAGGTCACGGTCGACTTCGACGTGTGAGCCCGGGCGCCCGCCTGCCCGGCCCGGACCGCCCGCCGTACGCCGCCCGTACGCAGCACGAAGCCCCTGACACGTGGTCAGGGGCTTCGTAGCCGGTCGGCCGGTCACCGGCGGGGTCGCCCTCGGTGGCTCGGGGGGCGCGCTTCCGCTGCCGACGGGGATTGCGGCGCGGCGCGGGCCCGGTGAGCCGGGCGGGGTGGCTCAGCTGTTGCCGGCGCCGTTGCCCGAGAGGATCGGGATGTTGCTCAGGAGGTGCGAGAGCGGCTCGTCACCCTTGGTCTGGGTGGAGTTCTCGACGCACTGCTGCTGCTGCGGCGACGACAGGATCGGGATGTCCTGGACGGAGACCGGCACGAGGCCGACGAGCGAACCGACGTTCGCGTCGGCGGGCAGGCCGATGCACGGCTTGTTGAAGGAGCCCTGGATGAGGCCGATCTGCGGGCTCATGTCACCGGAGGTGGAGGAGTTGCCGTAGTACTGCTCGGCGCCGTTGCCGCTGAGCGAGGTGTGGCCGTTGTCGTCGCCGATGGCCATCGCGGGGGCGGCGGTGGCGGCACCCATACCGATCGCGGAAGCGGCCACGGCCGCGGAGACCATCATCTTCTTCAGCATCTGCTTTTCCTCTTCTTCCGATGTGCACGGGTCGTGCTCCCCGCGCTCTCTGGACAACTCACCACTCCGTAATTGGTGACGCCCGTTCACTCGAACGGAAAACACCCCCGCCCCTCTCCTCACTCACACACCCGAATTCCTCCCCGCTCCGCCGTCGACTCCCCCACCGACTCCGATAATCACAGAACCGCACGCCCCCTCCCCCACCATTGGAGTGACACCGCCCGAACAGGCATAACCTCACCGAAGGCGACGAGTTGTTCAGGGCGCCTCACCCCCGGGGCACTCCATCGGAAAGAGGAATCACTGTGATCAAGAAGGTCATGGCTACCGCTGCCGTCGCCGTCTCCATCCTGGGTGCGGGCGCTGCCGCGGCCGCTCCGGCGATGGCCATCGGTGACGACGGCGGCCACACGTCGCTGAGCGGCAACGGTGCCGAGCAGACCTACGGCAACACCTCGATCGCCGGCGACCAGAGCCCCCAGCTCGGCCTGGTCCAGGGCTCCCTGAACAAGCCCTGCGTCGGTGTGCCGATCGACGCCAACGTCGGCTCGCTCGTCGGCCTCGTGCCGGTCACGGTCCAGGACATCGACGTCCTGTCGTCGCCGCAGCAGCAGCAGTGCGTCGAGAACTCCACCCAGACCAAGGGTGACGAGCCGCTCTCGCACATCCTGAGCAACATCCCGGTCCTCTCGGGCAACGGCGCCGGCAACAGCTGAGCTCTCCCCGCTCGCCGGGCAGCATCCACGGAGCAGACCCCGCCACACGGCGGGGTCTGCTCTGCGTTTCCCCCTGTCCGACCGGACCGACCGGACCAGGAGAGGCGGAATTCCCCCCTTACCGCACCGCCGAATTCACCGCACTCCTCGGCGGTGTTACCGCGCCCTCCGCGGCACCAGGCATCCTCCGCGGCGTTGAGCGCCCTGTGCGGCATTACGCGGAAGCGAACGCCACGGCCGGACAACGGCGCGAAAAAGCGATTCCGCCACTCTCCGTCCTCCCCGGTTCCTCCTCCTTCCGCCCATCGTGGGAGAGCGGACGGAAATCGGCGCACCGGAGGTTCCGGTGCGCCGACGGACGGGGCGCGGAGAGGCGCGGGGCGCCCGAGCGGGACGGGCTCTCAGCGCAGGGTGCTGACCGGCACCAGGCAGTGGGCCGAGGCCATGATCACCTCCTCGTCACCGATGAACGCCTTCAGCACCTCCTCCTCCACCGGCACCCCCGGCGCCGCCGCGGGCCACGGCTTGGTGGTGAACATGAAGTACACCTGTCCGCGGGCGTGCGCTGCGGCCGTCCACTCCGGCGGCACCACGCACTGGGCGTTGAGGTGCTGCACCGTCAGGGTCGCGCTGTTGCCGGTGACGAGGACCGACACGGGGACGCTGGAGGCCGACCCGTCGACGATCCCGCCGCCGACCGGCAGCGCCGAGCGGTCCAGCAGCTGCCGTACGGCCACCTCTCCCGCCTCGGGACCGGCCGCGCCGTCGCCGAGGGAGTAGGCCATCAGGAAGGGCATGTCCTGGCCGTCGTTGACGTTCTCCCCGGCCCAGGCGATGACCGTGATGGTGCCGAGGTGGCTGGGGTCGAGCGGGGTTCCGGTGGCTGAGGTAGCAGAGGTCATAGCCCCGGACCCTAGGGGCGCCCGGACCCGCCGGGCACCCCGCGTCACCCGAACGGCCCAGCGCCGGGGCGCCCTTGTAGCCCGTACGGGGACACCGGTGGTCCGGCCTCACGCGGGCCAGCCGAGCACGAAGTACCGCACCCAGACGTAGAGGGCGGCCACGGCGATCGACATGGCGGTCACCACGAGGCCGTACTTGCTGAACTTCCAGAAGGAGATGTGGTAGCCGTGGCGGGCGGCGATGCCGATCACCACGACGTTGGCGGAGGAGGCGATGATCGTGGCGTTGCCCGCGAGGTCGGCGCCGAGGGCGAAGGCCCACCACAGCACGCCGGCCTCCGCGGTACCGCCGGAGGCGGCCACGATCTCCTCGACGATCGGGCTGACCGAGGCGACGAACGGGATGTTGTCGATGACCGCCGAGGGCACCACCGAGCCGACGAGCAGCACCATCGAGGTGCTGAGCAGCTCGCCCCCCGCCGCGTCGGCGGCGGCCTTGCCGATGTCGGCGATGATCCCGGTCTGCACCATCGCGCCGACCATGACGAACAGGCCCGCGAAGAACGCCAGCGTCTCCCACTCGACGTCCTTGACGACCTCACCGGTGTCGATCTCGGCGACGATCTTGAGCCGGGAGAGGCCCAGCAGCACCAGACCGCCGGTGATGGCGATGACGGAGGGCTCCAGGTGGAGCCAGGTGTGCAGGACGAAGCAGGTCATCACGACGGTGATCACCACAGCGCAGACCCATAGCAGCCGCGGGTTGCGGATCATCTCCCGCTCGTCCAGTTCCAGCGCGGCCCGGGCCCGCTCGGGGTCGTAGCGGAAGGCCGAGCGGAACAGGTAACGGCTCAGCACGCACAGCAGGACGAGCAGCACCACCACGATGGGCGTCATGTGGATCAGGAAGTCGTTGAACGACAGGCCCGCCCGGGCGCCGATGATGATGTTCGGCGGATCGCCGATGAGGGTGGCCGCGCCGCCGATGTTGCAGGCCATCACCTCGGCGATGAGGAAGGGGATGACGGGGAGCCCGAGCCGCTCGCAGACCAGGATGGTCACGGGCGCCATCAGCAGCACGGTGGTCACGTTGTCGAACCAGGGCGACGGGATGGCCGTCGCCAGGATCAGCAGCACCATCAGCCGGTAGGGCTTGCCTTTGGCGCGTTTCACGGCCCAGACCGCGACGTACTCGAACACGCCGGTGCGTTGCAGCACGGCGACGATCAGCATCATCCCGAGCAGCAGGACGAGCACGTTCCAGTCGATGCCCTCGTGCTCCGAGAAGAAGGCGTGCTCGGGACTGGTCGCCCCGATCAGCAGCATGATGACCGCGCCACCCAGTGCCACCGTCACCCGGTGCACCTTCTCGGTGGCTATGAGCACATACGCGCCGACGAACACCGCCACGGCCAACCAGCTCGTGACCCCCAAAACAAACCCCCCACCTGTCCTCCCGCTCCCCCCACCCCGACCAGAACGGAACAGGAACTGCCCAACGCGCCCGACGCGGCGGAACGGGACATGCCCATGTCGGTGCCCCCCACACTCGCTCGCTCCCCACAAACCGCACCATGGGTGCCACCACCCATATCGAGCCCTGCCCCACCCCCAACCCCGCGCGCCGGGATGCGGGGTGGGCCCCATGAATTCCGGGCGCCGTCAGACAGGGCGCGCGCGCCGCGCACGGTAAGCGGAACGTGCCACCGGCGCGCGAACGCCACCCGCCGTAAGGTCGCTGACTTACGAAACCAGCCCCTGACCGGCGTGATCATCCGCACCGGCCGGGCCGGCGCACCGCCGTCTCCGGGACGGACGGCCACCACCCACGAGGGGCGGTGCCGCACCCTCGCGGCCCCACGCCCCTTTCGGACACCGGGGGCACCTCCTCGCACGGGCCCGGCGCCGGACAACCGGGGCCGGGCCCTCCCACTCCCCGTCCGCGCCCCACCCCGCCCCGCCACCTGGATACGATCGGGACCATGCCGCACCCGGCCTCCCCCGACCCGCACGACGCCACCAGGCGTGCGCCCGGCCTTCCCCTCGCCCCGACGCGGGCCCGGGCGGCGGGGCGCGGGCAGCGGAGCGTGCTGCTCGCCGTCCGCTCGGCGGTGACCCTGCACCGGCTGCTGGACGTCCTGCCGGTCTTCGACGGCGACGACCGCGTCCGGGTCCGCTTCACGCTGGTCCCCGGCTCCCGTTTCGACGTCGACGCCCTCACGGCCCTGGACCGCACCGGCGCCCGCACCATTCCGTGGCGGGACGCCTGCCACACCCGGCACGACCTGGTCCTCACCGCCAGCCCGAAGGGCGACCTCCACCTGCTGCCCGGCCCCCGGGCGCTCCTGCCGCACGGCGCCGGTTTCGGCAAGGCGCTCAGCGGCGAGGGCTCCGCGGACGTGCCCTCCGGCCTGGACCCCGCCCACCTGCTGGCCGACGGCGAGCCCTGGGCCGACCTGCACGCCCTGGCCCACGAGGAGCAGGCGCTACGCCTGGCCCGCCACTGCCCCGAGGCCGGCCCCGCGGTCGTCGTCGGCGACCCCACGGCCGACCGCCTGCTGCGCTCCCTGCCCCATCGCGAGGAGTACCGCACGGCCCTGGGAACGGGCCCCAGGCAACTGGTCGTCCTCACTTCCACCTGGGGCCCCGAGTCGCTCATCGCCCGCCGCCCCCGATTCCCCGCCGAACTGGTCGCGCTGCTGCCGCACGACGCCTTCCAGGTCGCGTTGGTCCTGCACCCCAACGACCACAGCCGCACCGGCGGCTTCGACCTCGCACGCTGGATGGGACCCGCCCTGCGCGCCGGGCTGGTCCTGGCACGGCCGCACGAGGAGTGGGCCGCCCTGCTGGTCGCCGCCGACGCCGTGGTCACCGACCACGGCTCCACCGGGCTGTACGCCGCCGCGCTGGGCCGCCCGGTCGTCGGCGCCCACGACGGCGGCCGCGAACTGGTCCCGGACAGCCCCATGGCCCGCCTGCTCGCCCGCGCGCCCCACCTGGCGGCCGCCCACGACCTGCCGACGGCCCTGGACGCCGCCCGCCGCACCGACCTGCGGGAGCCCGTCGCCCACGCCTTCGCCCACCAGGGCCGCGCCCTGACCCTGCTGCGCGGACACCTCTACCGTCTCCTCGGCCTGGGCCGGCCGTCCGGCCCCGTCGCCGCCCCCGCCTTCCCAGCGCCCACCACCACGCCGGAGCGGCCCACCGTCTTCGCCGTACGCGCCACGGTCTCCGGCGACCGCGTCACCGTGCACCGCTTCCCCCCGGACACCCGCGAACCGGTGCACCACCTGGCCGCCGAACACCCCGCGGCCGGCCCCGGCCCGCTCCAGAGCGCGGCCGTCCTGTGGCAGCACGCACGGACCCGGCCCGCGCCCGCCCACCACACGGCCTGGACGGCCTCCGGCTGGACGGCCTCCGGCTGGACGGCCTCCGTCCTGGAGGAGATGCCCGGCTGCCGGACCGCCGCGGCGGTCCTCTCCCGGGGGCAGGTTCTGCTGCGCCACCGCGACGCCGGACTGCTGAGCGTGACCACCGAACCCCACCGGGGCCAGGGCCGCGTCCACCACGTCGACCCGACCGCCGTCATCAGCGCCGTCCACGCCTGGCTGGCCGGCGGCCCGCCACCCCGGTCACCGCGGACACTGCTGTGCGACACCGGCCCCGTCCCGGTCCCCGTCCACCTGGCCCCGGCCGGGGAGAAGGAGCTCGACTACGAGCTGTGAGAGGCCGGCAGTCCGCCCCAGAGCGCGACGACGCGGTCTGCCTCGGCCCGGTACTCCTCGGCCCGGCCGGCCTCCCCGAGCGCCTCCGCCAACTCGGCCGACTCCCGCAGCACCCGCGTCTCCTCGGTCGCCGAGCCCCGCTGCCGGGCACTCTCCAGAGCGGCCCGCACCAGCACGGCCGCCTCCTGGAAGCGACCCGCCGCCCGCAGAGCGCGCCCCAGCTCGAACCCGGTACGCGCGGCCATCCGCTCCCTCCCCTGCTCGACGGCGGCCGCGTGCGCCGCCTCCAGGAGCCTGACGGCCTCTTCGCTGTCGCCCCGCCGCAGTGCCACCTTGCCCTCCTGGTGGGTCAGGAGCAGCACGCCGTAGGCGTTGCCGATCTGCTCGTGGATCTTCCGGGAGGCCGTGAAATCGGCGACGGCGCCCGGCAGATCGCCTCGCTCCGCCTTCAACAGGCCCTGGAACTCCACCGTCGACGCCCGCAGCCTGCGCTCCTCGAAGCTCTCGCCCAGAGCTCGCGCGGCGTGCAGCGCCCGCCCCACATGCCGCGCCGCCTCCTCGTACCGCCCCAGCTCCCACAGCGGCCGGGCCAGTTGGCACCGCATCCGCACCATCGCCGGCAGGAACTCGGTACGGTCCGCCGCCTCCACCCCGGTCCGGAAGGCGGCCAGCACCTCGCCCAGGTGCGGGTGGTCGAGGTAGTGGGTCCACAGCGGCTCGCACAGCCCCCACGCGTCCTCGTACCGCCCGGCCTCGAAGGCCAGCCGCACGCACCCGTACAGCGCCAGCCGGTGCTCCTCCAGCCACCGCAACGCCTGCCGCTTGTCCTCGAAGACGAGGTCGCGGACGTCCGGCCCGGCCGGTCCCGGCTGGGGGGCGAACGTCATCCGGGCGCCGGCGGCCGTACGGTCCGCCCGCGCCGCCTGCCGCCGGTACCAGCCGATCAGCGCACCCAGCGCCTGGCCGCGCTCCCGGCCCGCCGGGTCCGCCTGGCGCGAGCGCCGTTCGGCGTGCCCGCGCAGCAGGCCGTGCATCCGCCAGCCCGCCACGCTCTCCTCCAGCAGCCCGGCGATCTGCAACTCCTCCAGCAGATCGCCCGCCTCGTCGGGCCCGCACTCCAGCAGCGCCGCCGCGGGCCCCTCCCCGATCACCGGGGCGGGCAGCACGGGCAGCAGCCGGTACAGCCGGGCCGCCTGGACGCCCAGCCCCTCGTAAGCCGCGTCCCACACCGCCTCGACCATGGGGATCCCCTTCTCCCGCAGCTCGGCGGTGAGCTCCTCGACCAGCCTCGACAGGCCGCGCCGCCGGTACTTGCGCACCCACCGGCCGGCCACCAGCAGCGCCGCGGGCAGCCCGGCGCACCCCTCGACCAGGTCCGCCAGCGCCTCCGGTTCCGCCGAGAGCCGAGGGTCGTCGACCAGGTGCCGCAGCAACTCCACCGCGTCCCCGGCCGGCAAGGGCCCCACCGGCACCTCCACCGCGGCGGCCACGTCCAGGTCGTACAACGTGCCCTGGCTGGTGACGATCGCCAGGCTGCGGTCGGAGGCGGGCAGCAGCGGCGAGACCTCGCTGCCGAAGCGGGCGTTGTCGATCACCATGAGGAGCTGCTTGTCCCTGGTCAGGGTCCACAACTGCTTGACCCGGGCGGCGAACGTCCGCTCCATCCACTGCGGGGTGACACCGAGCCCGGCCAGGACGTCCCCGAGCGCGTCGGCGACCTCGACGGTGCCGTCGCGGCGCAGGTCGTCCAGATCGACGTACAGGACCCCGTCCGGGTACCGCTCGGCGAGGCCGCGGGCGACGTGGAACCCCAGCGCGGTCTTGCCGATCCCGCCGATCCCCGTCAGCAGCGCCACCACGGGCCCGGCCTGCGGCGCGTGGTCCTCCACGGCCCGCCGGATCCGCTCCTGCTCGGCCACCCGGTTCTCGAACCGCCCCACCGCAGGCGGCAGTTGGAACGGCACGACCGGCTTGGCATCCGGGCCGCCGCCCACGTACTGGTGCAACTGCTCGATCCGGCCACTCTGGACGACGACGTGCGCCCGCCCGTCCAGGTGGTTACGCGTCTCGTCCGCCATGAACCAACAGTATTGCCTCGCCCACGTTCCGCCAGCAAGATGCCCCGGAGGCACCCGCCCCCGGCCCGGCGCACACCCCGGAGCCACGCCCCGCCCCGCCTCCCCTCACCTGCGCTCGCCACGCCTCCGCGCCACCCACGACTGGCAGGTCCGCCGCGCGAACAGGCCGACGGCGAGGGGGACGACGACGGCCCCCGCGTCGATGACATGCGGAAGCCCGGGAAGGAAACCGAAGAACGCCGGCGAGAGTACGGACCTTCCGGCAAACGCCACACCCCCGACCCTCCGCCGCCGCACCTCGTCGGCGTACAGGTGGGCGCGTGCCCTGCCGTAACGAGGCAGGGCCTGCGGAGAGTTGTTCCCCGCAGGGTCGATCTCGCACTCGGAACGCGTGGCACCCCGGGACGTCTCGCACGTCCGGTTGCCGGTGTCGGCGTACGCGAAGCCGATACGCCGGTTGCAGAACCCGCCACCGAGAGCCCCCACGAACCCACAGTCGACTCCCGGCGCTCCGGTACGCATCTTCTTCCCCTTGCCCCGAATGATGGGCGAGCACATGCAGCCGGTCGGCACTTCCACCGTCGCGCCGCCCACGCTGTACTCCGAGGTCTGGACGGGCGCGGACCCGGCGGCCCCCGCCTGCGCCGACGACGGGCTCGTCGGTCCCAGCACGCCGGCAACAGCGGGAGCGGCGACAAGCCCCGACACGTACTTCCTGGCCACGGAACCGGCCCCTTCCGGCGGAGCGCTTCGGCGGTCGTAGAACTCCATCGGCGCGATCATGGTCTTGGCCGCTCATCCGGCTCACCAGGCCGAGCGGCCAAGAACCATCGCGCTGCCCAGCGACGTGCGGAGCCGACGCCGGAGCCTCGCGCCGCACGAGGCCAAGACCGCCCGCAAGGACGGAAGCGCCGCCCCGGCCGACTCCGATCCCCCATCCCCTCTGCCTCCGAGCGATCACCATGCGTCGCTGGAAACCCCTGCCGGGCCACGACTGACCCCGTCCTGTCCCCCCTCCAGCCCGCTGACGGATCTGCCACGACGGCCGCGCGCCCTCCTGACGGCAACAGGGGCGACCTCACCAACCTCGATCCGCTACGCTGTCACCGGTCACTCGACCCTCAGGGCACCGCACGGGAACACGTCCCTCCGGACACCCCCGTCACCGCCCGGACGGCCGCCTGACCAGGGCGCTTACCTCACCACTAAGCCCCGCCTCCGTAGCTCAGGGGATAGAGCACCGCTCTCCTAAAGCGGGTGTCGCAGGTTCGAATCCTGCCGGGGGCACAGACCAAAGGGCCCCGGACCGATCTTGGTCCGGGGCCCTTTGCCGTCTACAGCACGACACCGACGGGGGCGGGACGGGTGCATCCGGCGTGACGAGGGGCGAGGGCCTCCATCGGGTAGGGAGACTCCGAAGCCTCTTTCGTGGGGAGCCTGAGGAACCCCGTCCCTTCGAGTGAAAGAGGGCCCGGGCTGCCACGGCTCCCTCGCCGCACGCAGACACCCTTCGACGGCCACAGACAGTCTGCGCACCGGCAGTGCGCACTGAGTTTTCTACGGCGCTCTCCTCTAGTCTCACTCTCAGTCGGCCCGGCCACAGCGCAGTCGAAGGAGGCTCAGCGTCCATGGTGCGACCGAAGACATCCCACGATCCGCTGATCGGACGAGCACGGTTCGCCACCCTCGCGGGAGTGAGCCGGTCGACCGTGACCGCCTGGGAGAGGCAGGAGAGCGGCTTCCCCACTGCGAGGCGGTCCAACGGCCAGGACTACTTCCTCTGGTCGGAAACGGTGGACTGGCTGGACCGGCGGCCTGTGCCGCCCGGACGGCTCGCGGCCGGGGAGCCCGTCGGTACCACGTACGGCGACCGTGCCCGGAAGAAGGCTGGAGGCGACCGGCTTCCGAGCGGTACGGCGGAGGGCCTTCCTTCCGCCGGTGCGTCGTACCGCGTTCCGACCGGCGTGGACGACGAACCTCTTCCGGAGAACCGGCAGATCGTCACCGAGCTGATGGGCAGACTCGTCGACCGGGTGCGGGGGGCGGCCGGCGTGCTCGACTATCTGAACCTGCTCCTCTGCCTCCACTACCTGCGGGGTGCCGCGCCGAGCCGGTTCGGCGCCCTGGCCACTCGAGCCCGTGCCCTCCGCACCCTCGACGAGGCCGCCCAGTTGCTCCGGGACATCGGCCGGGCGGCCGACGAGGACCTGCGGGGTCGCGGTATCCATTCGAGCATGCAGGAGGCGTTGGGGCGGCTGGAACCCCGGACCGCTCGCGACCTCCGCGGCGTCGTCGACGCGATGAGCCGTCTGACCGAGGGTGTGTTCGGGCTGATCCTCGATGAGTACGAGCACCAAGCGGCGTTGGGAAGCGGCGAGTTCTTCACGCCGCGTCCCGTGGTCCGGCTGATGACGCGGCTCGTCTGCTCGGAGTTCGGCCCTGGAGAGCCGGAGTCCGTGTACGACCCTCATGCGCGCGACGGCGGGTTCCTCATCGAGGCGTCGGCCTACTGCGCCGTGGACGACGAAGGGCCGGCACGGGGAAGGGTCCCTCGGACGTACGGCGAGACGCGGCGGGCCGACACCTGGCGACTCGCGACCATGAACCTCCTCCTCCACGGTGTCTCTCCCTCCCTCCACCTCACCCGTACGGTCCCCTGGCAGGGGGACTCGGAGAGGAACTCGCCGAGGGCGTTCGACATCGTGCTCACCAACCCACCGTTCAACATGAGTGATCCCGGAAGGGGAGAGCGCCACGAGGGGCAGTGGACGTACGGGGCTCCGCCCGTCGACAACGACAACTTCGCCTGGGTCCAGCACTGCCTGGCCACGTTGAGCCGGCGGGGACGAGCCGGGATCATCATGCCCAACAAGGCGGGGAACTCCGGCCACAAGGCGGACCGGGTCATCCGGGGCAACCTGGTGGAGCGGGGTTGCGTCGAGAGCGTCATCGCGCTGCCGGCCCAGTTGTTCACCGGTACCGCCGTACCGGTCTCCGTATGGGTACTGCGTCATCCCGATGACCGGTGCGACAGCACTCTGTTCCTCGACGCACGGCACATGGGCGTGAAGAGCGGTTCGCGGCGGCTCCTCAGCGCCGCGGACGTCGACATCCTCGTCGACGCCTACCAGACGTACAGGCGCCCCGAAGAGGACCCCGAAGAGAACAGCCCTTCTGCCGGAGCGGGTGGCGGAGGGCGACGGGTGCCCGGCGCCGTGGTGTCCCGCGAGGAGCTCCGGAGCAGCGACTACTCGTTGAACCCCCTCGACCACGTCGAACACCGGGGCGGCGGCGGAGACGGCTCCCGGCACGAATGGGAATCCGCGTGGAAGGGGCTGTGCGATGCCGAGGGAGACCTGAGCACGGTTCAAGGGACGGTTGGTCGCCAGGCATTCCTCCAAGGGCCCGGCGGACGGCCGCCATGGCCCGGTCGGCCGGCTCGCACGGCCGACCTCGCCTCGTTGTGCGAGATCCAGGCTGGGCCCTCCTACACCAAGCTCGGTAAGGCTCAGCGCAGCGTCGACGGCGTGGTCCCCGTGGTGTTTCCGCGTCACCTGAAGGAGCGGCGCGTCAGCGACGAGGCGGACGAGCGGGTGATGGGCGAGACGGCCCGTCGGCTGAGCCACTTCGGACTGCGGATCAACGACATCGTGTGTGTGCGTTCCGGCGCGATCACCCAGCCGGCGCTGGTACGGGAGCATCAGGACGGCTGGCTGATGAGCCCCAACGTCATCCGGCTCCGTGTGACCACGCGGCATGCCGGACGTGTGCTGCCGGAGTACCTGTTCCACTACCTGTGCCTGGAGGAGTCCGTCGCCTGGATGCGGGATCGCGCCGCGGCCACGGCTGCTCCCTCCCTCCGCTCCGAATCCCTGGGAGCGCTACGGATTCCGCTGCCGGACCTCGCCGAGCAACAGGAGGTCGTGGCCGCGCTGGAAAGCCTCGACGCGCTGGATCGCGCGCACCAGTCGGTCGCCGCCTCGGCCCGGCGCGCCCGCACCGCCCTGTCCGGTGTGCTGCTGGGTCCGCACACCCACCCCCGCGCCTGACGCCCGTCCCCACCACTGAGCCGAGAAGGAAGCACCGCTGTGAACACCTCCCACCAGTCGTCCCCTCCGTCGTCCCCCTCGCTCTCCCAGCCTCCGAACAGCGCGTGGATTCCCTGGCTGCTGGTCATGGTGCTGTTCTCCGCCCTGGTGGCGGCATGTGTCGGGTTCCTCAAGGCCCTCGACGGCACCCCGGTGTCCGGGGCCCTGCTCGCTGCGGGTGCCGCGTTCGGAGGAACCGCGCTTCTCTGCCTGGCTGCGGTGCCGGTGGTCCAGCAGCTGCGCCAACGAGGCTAGGACCTGTCCGGGCCTTCATCCGGAGTCCGTCCAGTCGTGGGCGAGAGCGCGAAGTGGTGGGTGCCCGAGGACGGCCCCGGGCAGACCAAGGCGCCCCGCCGCCGCCCACTGCGGGCGGCGGCGGGGCGTGGTGTCGCCTGGGCTACGAAGCCACCCAGCCGTGGACCCGGGCCAGTTCCGTCACCCTGGTGCGGATGCGCTTGATCTGGTCGGCGGTGAGGGTGTCGTCGGTTTCGAGGAGGAGGTCGGTGAGTTCGGTGCGGAGTTCGGCGACGGTGAGGGTGTCGGCGTCTTCCTGGTCGTCGTAGTCGTCGAGGTCGGCGTCGGGCTCGCCCACGCCGGGGTTGGTGATGCGGGGGGCGTCGGGGCCGCCGGAGGAGAAGCCGACGGCGGGGGTGGAGCGGCGCGGGGAGGAGCGGTAGACGAGGCGGATCTGGGACGCCTTGGGGCCCTTCTCGCCCACCTCCTCGAAGAATTCGACCTCCCGGCCGCTCTGGTACAGGTACTTCTCATCGACAAGGTCGTTGGCGTGCATGAAGACGTCCTCGCCGCCTTCGTTGGGCACGATGAACCCGTAGCCGCGCACCTCGTCGAAGCGCAGGATCTTCCCGGTCTTCAGCACAACACCACACCTCCGCTGTATCTCGCATGCTGCCGGAGAACCTTTCCGGCGGGCTGTGCGTGGCCGTCCCCTGGGCGCGGCCGTGCCCGTCTGCGCCGTCGTCCGCCTCGGGCGGGCGCGGCTTCACTCGGCCGGATGATACGCGTCCCGGTGGCGCCGGGGGGAGCGGCCGCTGGTTCCCGTGACACAGGCGGGGGGCCGGTGCCGGCGGGTGGGCGGTACAGTCGCGGGCGGCCTTCGGCCGAGGTACCGGGACCGGAACGGGGTGGTGTGGGTGAGCAAGAAGCAGGTCCGCAAGATGTTCGAGCTGATGGGGCACGGTCAGCCGGTGATGCTGACGAGCCCTATGGCGTCGGTGAAGAAGCTGGCCAATCTGGCGTGCGTCGCCCAGCAGTTCGGCTACGAGTACGTCGACGTGCGGCAGGGCGGCGGGCGTAACACCGCGCTCCACATGTATCTCGCGCCCGACCCGAGCCCGGCCGCGCGGCAGCGGGCGGCGGCCAACTGGCAGCAGTATCCGCAGGCGGCCGCCGGAGGACCGCTGCCGCCCTGCCCGGCGGACATGTTCGAGCTGCTGAAGGCCCGGATCAACTTCGACCTGACCGGCCGGATGACGGAGACCAACCGCCTGGTGATGGCGGGGCTGGGCCTGACGATCGCCTCCGGCATCCTGGCCCTGCGGGACCTGCCGATGGGCTTCGTGGTGGGGTTCTGGGTGCTGGCGATGGCGGCGCTCGGCATCAGCGTCGTGGTGCAGCGCAAGCGGAACGCGAAGTTCGCGGCGTACCTGGAACGGCTCGGCTTCCAGCGGGTGACCGACCAGGAGGGCCGCGCCCGGTACCTGCCGCCGGGCTCGCAGAGCGGCTGGGGCACGCCGGTGCAGCAGGCGGGCGGCTACGCCCAGCCTCCGCAGTCCGCGCCCGCCGGGTACGGCCACCCGCAGCCGGGGCACCAGCCCGCCGCTCCGTACGGTCACCCGCAGCCGGGCCAGCCCGGCCACCCCGGCCCCTACGGTGCGCCGCAGCAGCCCGGCCCCCACGGTGCGCCGCAGCAGCAGCCGGGCCCTTACGGCCCGCCCCAGCAGGCGCAGCCGCCGCAGGGCCAGTGGCCGCAGCAGCCTCCGCGGCAGCCCGGCCCGTACGGGCAGCAGCCGCAGGGGTAGGAGCCGGTACCGGCAAGCGCTTTCGGCCCTGGCCAACGCCCCTGGCCCCCGGCGCACCCCGGCTGCCAGCATCGGCGTATGAGCAAGTACCCGGGCCGCGGAGCCGGTCCCGCCCACGTCGACCCGTCCCTCGTACGCCCTGGACGGGGGGTGCTGGCGGGGGTCTGGGTGGCCGCGGGGCTGTTGCTGCTCGGGGCCCTCGCCGGATTCGTGCTGACCCTGGTGTCGGCGGTCGACGCGGTCGACCGCGACCAGGCCTTCCGCAGCGGGGGCAGCGCCCGGGTGGAGGTGAAGGACGGCGGCGAGCCGGCGGTCTTCGCGCAGGCGCCGGTCTCCGGGAAGGTGAACTGCACCCTGGACGGGCCCGGCGAGGCGACCTTCACCCGCTACGAGGCGCTGTACACGGTCAAGCTCAACACGACCTCGTGGGTGCGGCTGCTGAGGATCGAGGCCGACACCCCGGGCACCTACACCCTCCGCTGCACCGATCAGGCCGGTTCTCTCACGTTCGCGCCGGGTGACGGCGCGGGACTGGGCACATTGATCGGGGATCTGCTGCTCACCACCCTGCTGCCCGGAGCGGCCGGCCTCGCGGTGGCGGGGGTCGCCGTCGCCCTGATCATCAAGCGCTCCCGCCACCGGAACCGCCTGGCCGCCCAGGCGATGGGCCAGGGGTGGGCGCCGCCCCACGGGGGCGGCACGCACCAGGGCTGACTCAGGCCGACCGGGCCGCCCCGCCCCCCTCCGTCTCCGCCCCGGCCGCCAGCGCGGCCGCCTCGGCCAGTTCGTCCAGGGACAGGCCGAGCGTCGCGGCCAGGGCCGCGACCGTGAAGAAGGCCGGGGTGGGGGCGCGGCCCGTCTCGATCTTGCGGAGGGTTTCCGCGGAGACGCCGGCGGCGGCCGCCACGTCGACCATGCTGCGGTCGCCGCGTGCCCGGCGGATGAGGGCGCCGAAGTGTTCGCCGCGTGAGCGTTCCCAGGGGGTCAGAGCTGTTCGCACCATGACCGTGATACTAATACCGGTATAGAAATTGGATGCGCCGGGGAGGCGGCATGCCGTCCTCCGGCGTGCCCGCATGCCCGGGCCGGGACCGGGAGCGGGACGCACGGCATGGTGGAGATCAAGACCGACGGTGAGCTGGACGCGATGCGGGAGGCGGGCCGGGTCGTCGCCCGGGCGCTGGCCGCCGTCGAGGAGGCGGCGGCTCCCGGGGTGTCGCTGCGCGAGCTGGACGAGGTGGCACGGGGTGTCCTCGCCGGCGCCGGCGCGACCTCGCCCTTCCTCGGCTACCAGCCGGGCTTCGCGCCCGCCCCCTTCCCGGCGGTGATCTGCGCCTCGGTCAACGACGCGGTGCAGCACGGCATCCCGACCGGCCACCGGCTCCGCGACGGCGATCTGCTGAGCGTGGACTGCGGAGCCGTACTGGACGGCTGGACCGGTGACGCCGCCACCACCTTCTCCGTCGGCACCCCCCGCCCCCAGGACGCCGCGCTGGTCGCCGACACCCGCGCCGCCCTGGCCGCGGGGATCGCCGCCGCCACCGTCGGCCACCGGATCGGCGACATCTCGCACGCCGTCGGCTCGGCGGCCCGGCGCGGCGGCTACGGCGTCCCCGCGGACTTCGGCGGCCACGGCATCGGCCGGCGCATGCACGAGGACCCGCACATCCCCAACCGGGGCCGCCCGGGGCGCGGCTTCCCGCTCCGGGCCGGCCTGGCCCTCGCCATCGAGCCGATGTTCCTGGCGGGCGGCTCGGACGACTGCTGGACGGGCGAGGACGGCTGGACCATGTACACGGCCGACGGCAGCCGCGCGGCCCACATCGAGCACACCATCGCCGTCACGGAGTCGGGCCCGCGCCTGCTCACCGTCGTGTGAACCGCCCAGCCCCCGGGTCCGGCCGAGCCCCCGGTTCCGGCGCCGCCGCCGGGCCCGTCCGGCCCCCGGACCCGTCCGGCCCGCCGACTCAGCGCGGTTCCTCCGGACAGGCCGTTCCCCGGGGGATCTCGTACGGGGCCGCGATGCGGTACGTGCCGGCCTTCGGGGCGACGAGTTCGGTCCAGGTGCCGCCCGTCGCGTCGGGGCCGGTGGGGGCGAGGCAGCCGTGGCGGTTGCGGTACTCCCTGCGCTGGCCGGAGTCCTCCGCGGTACGGGCCCGGGAGGCGGCGGTCTCCTCGGGGGCCGGCAGGGTGTTCCCGTCGGCGTCGACCAGGCCGAGCCACGGCGAGTACGGCAGGCGGACCAGGACACGGCCGGGGCGCAGCACGTCCAGGGTGATGGCGCCCTGTTCGGCGTTGCGGACCAGGGCCGGCGGGTCGGCGATCGGCGTGGGGTTCTCGACGGCGTAGAGGCGCCAGTTGGCGTCGCTCCAGACCAGGTCGAGGTAGGGCATACCGCGTTCGATGAGCACGCGTTCGCGTGCGGCGCCCTCGCCGTCGAGGTCGCCGCGGGGCAGCACGACGTGGTGGACGGCCCAGCGGTCGAGCCAGGCGCGGTAGGTGGCGGCGTTGAGGGAGCCGTCGTAGAAGAGGGGGTTCCGGTCGACGTCGGCCTGGCGGTTCCAGCCGCGCGCGAGGTTGACGTACGGGGCGAGCGCGGAGGCCTCCCGGTGACTGCGGGAGGGCACGACCTCGACGCGGCCCTGGTCGGCGCCGGCCTGGTCGAGGTGGCTGATGAGCGGGGCCAGTTCGCGGTTCCAGGAGGCGATCGGCGTGGTGTTGACGACGTCGTCGCGGGACTTGACGCCGATCCACCCGGTGAACACCAGGAGGGAGACGACCAGGGCGTACCACTTGAGGCTCGCCCGGGCGGTGAACGGCAGCGCGGCCATCAGCGCGACGCCCGCGAAGAGCATCGGCAGCCGGGTGACGTTGGAGCCGATCTGCGAGTGGACGGCCCAGACCAGGACCACCGCGAGGGCGTACACCCCGCTGGTGACGCGGACGGTCACCCAGTGCCGGGGCACCAGGACGCAGACGAGCACGCCGTAGAGGAACGGCACGACCGCCGAGCCCAGCGACATCGGCTGGGTGCCGGAGAAGGGGAACAGCCAGGTGGAGAGGGCGACGACGGCGACCGGGGCGAGGCCGAGCGCGTAGGCGGCGGGCCGCCGGCGGCTGACGAAGAGGGCGGCGGCGACGAAGCCGACGAAGAGTCCGGCGACCGGCGAGCCCGCCGTGGCGAGCCCCGCGAGGACGGCCGCGACGGCGCCCTTGGTCCAGCGGCGGTGGCGCCAGCGGCGCGGCCAGCAGAAGAACGCGGCGACGGCGGCGAGCCCGAACATCATGCCGAGGCCGAAGGTGACCCGGCCGGAGACGGCGTTGCAGAGCAGCCCGTACACACCCGCGAAGGCGGGAAGCAGGGCGCGGCGCAGCGCCCCCGGCCCGGCGCCCGGCCTCGGTACCGCGCCGCTGCGGATCAGCAGCAGCGTGAGCAGCGCCGCCGAGACCGTGCCGACCAGCATCATCGTGGTCCGCACGCCCAGGATGTGCATGAGGTACGGGGAGACGACGCTGTAGGAGACCGGGTGCATCCCGCCGTACCAGGCGAGGTTGTACGCGGAGCCGGGGTTGCGGCCGACGAACTCCGCCCAGGCGTCCTGGGCCGCGAGGTCGCCGCCGCTGTTCGCGAAGGTGAAGAACCACAGGACGTGCAGGGCCCCGGCGAGGGCGGTGGTGAGGGCGACCGGGTGGAGCAGCAGGCGGCGGGCCCGGGACGCGGCGGGGGGCGCCGGCGGTATGCCCTCGGGCGGCGCGGGCGCGCGCAGCTCCGGGTGGCCGGTCTCGGCGGTGGTCACTGGCGGCTCTCCCCGTTCGTCCCCGGCCCGTCCGGTGCGGGCGCGGTGCCGCGCCGACTCGTCCGACTGGTCCCGATGCCCGGGACGCTAACACGGCTCCGGCGGCGGTCCCCGGGGTGGGGCGCGCCGCCGGAGCGGGGGTGGACCGGGGGTCAGCCGATGCGTTGGATCCTGGCGCCGAAGGAGGGTTCGGTTAGGTCGCCCTGGAGGGCGACCGGCACCTCGACGGCGTCCCCGGTGCCGTCGCCGACGCTGAGCACGCCGACCTCGGTCCCGGCCTTCGCCTCGTGCGGCAGGGCCTTGCCGCCGTCGTCCAGGGCGAGCTTCACGGTGAGGCCGGGCCAGCCGACGGCCGGCACGTCCTTGGTGGCGACGACCGGTGTGGTGGAGCCGAGCCCGTCGTCGACGTGGCCGACGACGTCGCCCTTCTCGACCACCGGCTTGGAGGTGAGCAGGCCCTGGGTGCGCAGGATCAGGTCCTTGGAGCGGGCGGTGGCGGTGTCCAGGATGGGCGGCGCGTGCTGGCCGAAGACGGCGCCGATGATGAGCTGCTTCTTGCCGTCGACCTCCTTCTCGGCGGCGAAGAGCAGGTTGCCGCCGGCCTTGGTGGTGGAGCCGGTCTTGATGCCGACGACGCCGTACATCGGGACGAGGTAGTTGTAGTTCTTCTCGCGCTGGCCCGAGGTGGTCGACTCGTAGTACGGCAGCCGCACGACCGAGCTGAACGCCTCGAACTCCATGACGGCCTTGCCGAGCTTCACCTGGTCCTCGGCGGAGGAGACGGTGGTCTCCTTGAGGCCGCTGGGGTCGGTGTAGGTGGTGTTCTCCATGCCCAGCTCGGCGGCGTACTTGTTCATCTTCTCGACGAAGGCGGCCTCGTCGCCGTCGCTGTCCCAACGGGCGAGCTGGCGGGCGATGTTGTTGGCCGAGGGCAGCATGATCGCCTCGATGGCCTCCTTGACGGTGATCTTCTGGCCCTCGGCGACCTTGACGGTCGACTCCTGCCCGGCGTTCTCGTAGTCCCGCTGGGCCTTGGCGTCGATGGTGAGCTTCTCGCCCTCGGTGCCCTTCTTGACCGGGTGCTCGCGCAGGATCGTGTACGCCGTCATGACCTTGGCGACCGAGCCGATCGGGATCGGCTTCTGCTCGCCGTACGAGCCGAGCGAGCCGATGCCGTCGACGGTGACCGTCGCCTGCCCCTCGGTCGGCCACGGCATGGACGGCTTCTCGCCCTTGAACGTGTACGTCTCCTCGGCGGTGAGCGCCAGCGTGCCCTCGGGCAGCGGGCGCACCGACTGGACCACCGCGAAGACGATGAGCAGCAGGATCACCAGCGGCGTCCAGATCTTCACCCGGCGCACGGCGGTGCGCAGCGGTGTCTCCGGCGGCGGCGGGGTGTTGGTCAGCTCCGCGAGCAGGTCCAGCGGCGGCAGCGGCTGCTGGGTGGTGCGTTCGGCGGCGGGCAGCGCGGCCGTCTCGTCGGCGGCCGGGGCCTGCGGCGGGACGGTCCCGGCGGGGGGCTCCTCGCCGGTCCTCGGTGGCGCGGCCGTCCCGGGCTTGAGCGCCGCCGGGCCCTCCAGCCCGCGCAAGGGCACGAACTTGCTGGTCCGCTCGGCCTCCGACTCGCCCGCGGCGGGAGCGGCCTCGTCCTCGTCCTGGTCCTTCTTCGCCTCGCCGGCGCCGACCTTCAGCATGGTCGTGGGCTGGTCGGTCTCGGGCTCGGACTTCGGCGCCCGGAAGACGGCGGTCGGCTGGTCCACGCCCTCCCGCCTGCCGACCTTGCGGAGCTTGACCCCGGTGGACGCCACGGCGGCCTCCTCGGCCTCGCCGTCGGCCTCGGCCCCGGCCTTGTCACCGTCGCCCTCGCCGGACTGCTCCGACGACTCCGCCCCGGTGTCCGGCTCACCGCCCTGCGCGGGCACACCGGCCCGCCCTGCCTCCTTCTCCACGCCGGACTCGGCCGCTGTCCCGGCCTCCCCGTCACCCGGCGCCGCGGCCTCCTCGCCGCCGGCCGCCGACTCCTCACCCTGACCGGCGACCGCGCCTCCGTCCGGCTTCGACTCGTCGCCCGTCTCCGCGTCCGGGCCCGCGTCCGTGTCCGCGTCGCCGGCGCCCGCCTCACGCGCTCCGGGCACCTTCGGGCCGCCCGTACGCCGTACGGGCTCGCCGGAGGCGTCTGAGGCGCTCACGGCGCCTTCCTCGCCCCCACCGGCGGTGTCGTCGGCGCCGCGCTCGGCCGGATCGGCCTCACCTTCGCCCGGCTTGCCCTCTTCGTCGCTCTCGTCGGTGGCGACCCAGGCGGCCACGGCGTCGCGCAACCGCCCGTCCGTACCGGCGCCGGAGCCCGTGTCGGTCACCTCGGGGGCGGGGGCGGCGGAATCCTCGGCCTCGCCCTCGCCGGTCCCACCGCCCTCGCCGGTCCCACCGGCCTCGCCGGTCTCATCCGCCCCGTCCTCGGCCGTGCCGTCCTCGTCGACCGGGGAGCCGCCCGGCCCGTCGGACGCGGCGGCGTCGGAGCGCTCGGTGGAACCGTCGGCCCCGCCCTCGGCGTCCTCACCCTTCGCGGAGCCGCCCACCTCCCCGGCCGTACCGGCGGCCTCCGTACCGGAGTCGCCCTCGGCGTCGTTCTCGCCCTCGGCGCCGGCGCCGCGAGCCTCCCCCGCGTCGTCGGCCCCGGCCGCGCCCTCGGCGCGCGCCGCGCCCTCGGCGGGCTCCTCGTCGTCGGCGGGCTCCTCGTCGTCGGCCTTGCCGCCCTCCGCGCCGGCAGCCGTGTCGCCGGCCTTGCCGCCGTCCCTCTCGCCGCCGCGCTCTCCGTCCGCCCTCAGGACGGTCGTGGCCTGGTCGGTGCGGTCCGGCGTCTCACGGGCGACCGCGATCCGGGGGTCACGGTCGTCCGTGGCCGGGTCCGGAGTCTCGGCGGCCGGGGCCTCGGGCTCCCCCGACGCCTTCTTCTGCTCCGACCTGTCGGGGATCTCGCCCGCCACCGATGCCTCCTCGATAAGCCGTCCGTCGTGCCGGACGACGTCGTGTCCGAACCATGTACCAGTGTCCTGTGTGACCCACGGACCCTCTTGCCAGACGAGAACGACATACCTACTGGTTCCCGTACATAGCACCCACGCGCTCTCGACAGACCAATGTGAGAGGGGTCACCCTGTCACTCATCCACGCGGGGAGGCATGGATGGGCAGGAGCCGCAGAACGATTCCGGAGGAGCTTCTGCTGCTCGCTCTGGACCCGGCCACGGGTACCACAGCGCAGCCGCAGTCGCTCGACCTCGGTCTGGCCGGAGCACAGCTAGTGGAGCTGGCGCTGGCCGGACGTATAGCCCCGGACGGGGATCGTATCGCCGTGGTCGTACCACGGCCGACCGGAGATCCGACGCTGGACTCCGCACTGGAGCTGCTGCGCAGACGCGGCGCGCCGGTGCGGGCCGTGCACTGGATCGGCGGGCCCCGGCTGGGGCTGCGCCAGACCTATCTCTCACACCTGGAGCGGTGCGGCATGGTGCATGCCGTCGAAGGCCAGATGTGCGGGGTGCTGCCGACGACGCGCTACCAGGCGACGGAGACGGCGATCAGCCGGGAGATCAGAGCCCGGCTGGACAACGCGATCCGCACCGGCGTCCCGCCGGACCCGCGGACCGCGGCGCTCGCCGCGCTGGCCCACGCGGTCGGTCTCGGCAAGCACCTCTACCCGGGGAACGAGGGGCGCTCCTCGCGCTCCCGCCTCCGGGACCTCATCAGGCACGACCCGATGGGCGGACTCGTGGCACACGCCGTGATGGACGTCCAGAACGGTGCGGCGACCCAGCCGCGCCGCGGGGGTGCCCCGGCGGTGCGCCCGGCCCACGGGCCACGCACCCCGGAACCGGCGGCCGGACCGGGGCACCACGCCGCGGGCCAGCCGCACCGCTCGACGATGGCCCGCGCCGCGGCCCACTGAGGGCGACCGCGCACCGCGCGCTCCCGCCCGCCGGGCCGCCGGCGGGCGGGAGCGTCAGCCGAAGAGGACGACAACCGAAGAGCAGGACCCCCAGCGCCGTACCGCCACGCCGTCACGCCTTCGGGCGTCACGGCCCCTGAACCGGTCCGGGAGCCGCGAGACGGCCGCGCGGGGTGGACGGGAGGACGTCCGGACGACGCCTCCGCCCGCCACCCCGCGCGGCCGTGCGCGTTGGGGGGGCGGAGCCCACCGGCCGGACACGAGGCGGACACGCTGGGCCACCGTACGGATACGGCATCGGCCATTTTCCAGCGCTGCCGGGGGCGTTGGTGGCACTCTGCTGAACAGCAGATAAGCAGAACCCGCCAGGCCCTGCCCACAGGGCCCGCAGCCGGAGGTGCACGTACGTGGCGTCCAGTGTCAACCCCACCGTCAGGCGGCGCCGTCTGGGTCAGGAGCTGCGCAGGCTCCGCGAACTCAAGGGCATGACCGCCGAGCAGGTCGCCGAACGCCTCCTGGTCTCCCAGTCGAAGATCAGCCGCCTGGAGAACGGCCGCCGTTCGATCAGCCAGCGCGACGTGCGTGACCTGTGCGGGGTCTACGAGGTCGAGGACCACCGCATCGTCGACTCGCTGATGCAGATGGCCAAGGACTCGCGGCAGCAGGGCTGGTGGCACAGTTTCGGCGACATCCCGTACAGCGTGTACATCGGGCTGGAGACCGACGCGGCCTCGCTGCGCGCCTACGACCCGCAGGTGGTGCCGGGTCTGCTCCAGACCCGGCCGTACGCGGAGGCGCTGATCCAGGGCGCCATCCCGGAGATCAGCCCGGCCGACGCGGAGAAGCGCGTGCAGGTGCGGATGCGCCGCCAGGACCGGGTCTCCTCGCCGGAGAACCCGCTGCGGCTGTGGACGGTGATGGACGAGGCGGCGTTGCACCGGGCGGTCGGCACGCCCGAGATCATGCGGGAGCAACTGGAGCACCTCGTGCGGATGTCGGAGCTGCCGCACGTGACCGTCCAGGTCATCCCGTTCACCATGGGCGCCCACCCGGGACTCAACGGGCAGTACGCCATTCTGGAGTTCCCCGACGCCACCGATTCCAGCGTGGTCTACATCGAAGGCGTCACCAGCGATCTCTATCTGGAGAAGTCGAACGACGTCCAGAAGTACAGCGTCATGTACGAACATCTGCGGGCACAGGCACTCGACCCGGAGAAGTCGCGGGAGTACATCGCGGAGATGGCCGGCAAGCACGGCGGCTGACCGGCGAACTCCGTTCCGTCACGCTGTTTCCGGCGTTCTCCACGCCGTTTCCCCACCGTTTATCCGGACGCCGTCCGGCGGGCACGCCCCTGCCGGGCGGCGTCGCCGTGCGCGGTGCCGGGCGGCCGGTGTCCTCGCAGGCGGGAGCGGGTGCGTCCGGGGCCAGGGCGGTGGCCGGAATTACCCTGTCCACAGAAACCCGGGTTTATTCCGCGGTATCGCTCAAATGCACGTACCCGCGTGGTGTGCGCACGGACGATACACGTTCCTTCACCCGCCTCGGTGGTGAACCGGGGAATTTGCCTTCAGTCGGGTGACTGGCCTCCGCTCCGGACGATGTTGGCGAGTAGCGTCGTCGATGTCATCGGGACCGGTGACACTTCCCGGCCCACGCGGCCGGCGGAACTGCACATCCACCGCCTGAACCGGAGCGATCATGGCTATTCACCAGGGTGCGACCACCGACTGGACCAAGTCTTCCTACTCCACCGGCAACGGCGCCTGCGTCGAGGTGAAGTCCCCCGTCGTGGCGTCCATCGCCGTGCGCGACTCGAAGGTCGCCCAGGGCCCGGCGATCGGCTTCGCCGCGAGCTCCTGGAACGCCTTCGTCGGCGGGGTCGGCCGGGGCACCTTCGACCTGGTGTGACCGCCGTTCCCGCACCGCGCGGTGCGGGCGGGCGCCCACCGGCGCCGACAGCCCTCTCGACTGGATCGCCGTCCCGGCCGAGGGGGCTTCCCCCTGTCCGGACGCGGGCGTCAGGCACGCGGGTACCGGGCGAGCCAGCCCGGCGAGGCGCCGTCGGGCCCGTGCAGGGCGGCGCCGTGCGTCATCTCCAGGGCGAAGTCGTCGGCCAGCTCCAGCACGGTGGCCCGCCCCTCCAGCTCCGCGATCCAGGCCGGCGGCAGCGCCGTCTCGCCGTGCAGCGCGCCGAGCAGCCCGCCGCAGACCGCGCCGACCGCAGCCGAGGGCCCGCCGTGCCGCACCGCCAGCCGCAACCCGTGCGGTACGTCCTCGCAGACCAGCGCGGCGTACAGGGCGGCGGCCAGGACTCCCTCGGCCTCGCCGTCCTCGGCCAGTTCCGCGACGAGGGCCGCGTCCGGCGGCCCCTGACGGACCCCGTCGAGGGCCGCGCGCAGTGCCTCGCCGACGGCCTCGTGGCCGGGCTGCCGAGCGGTGCCGGCGAGCACCCGTCCGACCGCCGCCTCCAGCGGTTCGCCGCGCGCGGTGCCGTGCACCAGCAGGGCGTACGCCCCCGCCGCCAGGCGGGCCGCCGGGTGGCCGTGGCTCTGCGCCGCGCATTCGAGGGCCAGTTGGAGGACGAGCCCCGGCTCCCAGCCGACCAGCAACCCGAACGGCGCCGACCGGGTCAGCGCTCCTGGCCCGCGCTCCTCAGGGTTGCGGACCGCCTCCAGGGTGCCCATGCCCCGGTCCCCGAAGCCGGAGAGGCAGCTGCGCTCCGGCCGGCGCCTGCTGTACAGCCATTCCTGCCGCGCCAGCCAGCCGTCCTCGGCGCGCCGTTCGTCGGGGCCCCAGTCGGACTGGGTGGCGGCCCAGCGCCGGTAGGCGAGGTGGACGTCGGTCGGCGGGTGCCAGGCCCCGGTGTCGCGCCGCACCTGGGCGCGGATCAGGCCGTCCACGGTGAAGAGGCTGAGCTGGGTGTGGGCGGTGACGGCACCGCGCCGCCCGTACGCCTCCCGGGGCCCGTCGGGGCCGTCGTCGCCGCACGCCTCGCGTACGGCGCGGGCGTCGAGTCCGGTCAGCGGCGCGCCGAGGGCGTCCCCCAGGGCCGCGCCGAGCATCGTCCCGCGCACCCGGCTCCGGAAGTCCTGCTGCTCGGCCCGCCCCCAGACGGTCCCGACGGCCGTGCCCACAGCGCCCCTCCCGTCCTGCCGTTCCGCTTACGCCTCGTCCCGCACTGTAATTGACCGGAGGTGAGCGGACGGGGGCGAACAGCGGTATGTGAACCGTCGTCCTGGTGGCGGAGTTTGCACGGGTGAGAGCCTTTTCCGCACGGTACGCGGGCGGGCGCCCTTCGCGCCCCTCGCGCGCGGCCGCGGTCCCTCACGGGCCCGCGCTGGTGCCGCCGTGCCCCCACGAAGCCTCGCCCCGCCGCGGGGAGGGCGGCTGCGGGGCCGCGTCGCCCCGGGACGCCCGGGCACTCCATTGCGCGACCAGTTCGCGGACCCGCTCGTCCTCCGGCTCGATCCGCAGTGCCTCCTCCCCGTCCGCCCGCGCCCGCGCGAACCGGCCGTGCTCGGCGTGGGCCCGGCCCCGCAGCACGTACGGCCGCGCCAGACGGCCCGTCGTGGCGGTCACGGCCTCGTCGTACTCGGCGAACTCGGCGTCGCAGTCACCCTGTTCGTGGCGGAACTCGGCGAGCCGCAGCCGCGCCCAGAGGTAGTCGGGCTTGCGGGCGAGCGCGTGGCGGAGGTCGGCGACAGCGGCGGTGAAGTCGCCCAGCGCGTGGTGGGCCAGGGCGCGGCTGCCGTACGCCCAGAGGTAGTCGGGGTCGGCGGCGACGGCCGCGTCGAAGGCGGCCAGGGCCTCGGCGTACTCGCCGGCCCTGCGGTGGATCTCGCCCCGTTCACCGATGACGGCGGCGGAGTCCATGGTGAGGTCGGCGGCGCGGTCGAGGTCGGCGAAGGCCGCCCGGCGGTCGCCCAGGGAGTCGTGCGCGCGGGCCCGCTTCAGCAGGGCCCAGAGGTGGTCGGGGCGGCGGGCGAGCGCGTGGTCGAGGTCGGCGACCGCCTCGTGGTGCCGGCCCAGGGAGAGGTGGGCGGCGGCGCGTGAGACCAGCGCGGAGGGGTCGCCGGGGGCCAGTGCGAGGGCCCGGCCCAGCAGGTCCAGGGCCTGGTCGAACAGGCCGAGGTGGCGCCGGGTCTCCCCCTGTTCGCGGGCGATGCGGGCCGCCGGCGCGGGATCGTCCCCGGGGTCGGGGGCGGCGGCGAGGCGGGCCTCGGCCTCGTCGAGGTGGCTGAGTGCCTGGACGTAGTTCCCGGCCCGGCGGTGGGCGACGCCGCGTTCGACGGCGGTCCGCCAGTCGCCGGGGCGCAGGGCGTCCAGCCGGTCGTGGTCGGCGAGCGCCTCGGCGTACTCGCGGGCCTCGCAGTGCAGGGCCGCCCGCGCGTGCAGCGCCTCGACGCGCGCCGCCTCGTCGGCACCGGGCCGGTCGACCAGCAGCCCGGCGAGGCGGGCCCGGCCCGCGGGCCCGTCGTCCTCGTCCAGCACGGCGAGGCACTCCGTGCCCCAGCGTCGGGTGGCCTCGTCGCCGTTGTCCCGGCCCGCGTCGGCGAGGGTGCGGGCCCAGCGGCGGGCGAAGGCGGCGCCGAGGCGGGCGGCTCTCGGGCCCTGGGCGAGCAACTGCGGCAGGGTGGCGGCGGGTTGCGCGCAGAGCCGGTGATAGGCGGCTTCCAGGCGGGCGTGCAGCCGGGCCGGGTCGGCCGCGTCGCTCTCGTCCGTCCCGCCCAGTTCCTCGTAGCGCTGTTCGTGGAGGGCGGCCAGGCGCAGGTGGGCGGCGCGCCAGCGGGTGGGCGCGGTGGTGCGGCGCAGGTGCAGCATGGGGGCGCGGACCAGGTCGTGGTAGCGCGGGGCGCCCTCGTGGCCGGAGACGAACGGCAGCGCCGTCAGGGCGGCGAAGAGGGCGGCCGGGTCGTCGTCTTCTCCGGTGGCGGCTGCGCAGACGTCCTCGTCGAGGGTGCGCGGCAGGGCGCAGGCGAGGGCGGCCTCGCGTTCCCGGGGCGGGAGCGCGCGGCCGAGGAAGCGGTCGACGGCGGTGGCCCCGGCGAGCAGGGTGTCCCCCGGGTGGTCGGCCAGGGCGGAGACGAGGACGGGCAGCCCGGCCGACCCCTCCCAGACGGCGCGCTGGGCCGACGCGTCCTCGACGCCCCGAGTGGCGAGCAGGCGCCGCGACTCGTCCTCGGTGAGCGGTTCGAGGGGCAGGTGGGCGACGAGTTCGGCCTGGCCGCCCCACAGGACCCGGTCGGGCCGGTGACGCCCGGCGAGGGTCAGCACGAGATTGCCCGGCGCCGCTCCGTACCGGTCGGTGGTGGTGAGGTCCCGCAGCCAGCCGTCGAGGAACGGGGCGGTGTTCTCGTACGTGTCGAAGAACAGGGCGGTCCACGGCACCTCCTCGGCCACCCGGCCCAGCTCGGTGAGGAGCACCGGACTCAGCGCCCGCACCGGGTCGAGTACGAGCCGTACGTCCTCCTGGTCGCGGAAGCGGGCGCTGAGCGAGGCGGCGAACCGGTCGGCGCCCCGCGCCAGTCGCTCGCCGTCCACCACCGGGGCGAACGCCCCCACGCCCGGCACCATCCCGACCCCGACCAGCCCCGCCCGCACCACCGCCGAACTGACCGCCGAGGCGCCTTCGGCGGCCCCCTGGCCGCCGTCCGCCTCCGCCCCGCCCACCGCCAACGCCTCGTGCACGCGCCGCCGGTGCGCCTCCAGCCGCTTCTCCAACGCCTTCAGCGGCCGTCCCTGCCGCGCGAACTGCTCCGCGATCACCGCCATGACCTCGGGCACGCTGTGCGCCGAGTCGTCCACGTACGCCGTCAGCGCGCCCCGCCCCGCCGCGAGCCGTTCCCACTCGCGCACCAGGGTCGACTTCCCCACCCCGCCGACCCCGTGCACATGGAACAGGAACCGGTGGGTGGGGTCGGTCGGGGTCCCGTCCAGATTCCGTGCGAACAGTTCGAGTTCCCGCTCCCGCCCGACGAACGCCCCTTGTCTGCGACGCCGGATCAGCTCCTGGAGGGTGGGCTGGGGCATGGTTCGGGTCCCCCCGGGGTTCGGTTGCGGTGGAGGTCAGTATGCGGCGCGCGGTGGCCCCGGTGAACGGGGCGGGTGCTCCGGCGAGTTGGCCACCCGGCCGGGGTCCGGCCGTGACACACCCGGCGGACCGGTCCCCCCCTGGCGGGACGTCTGCCGCCGGCTCGCTCCTTCCCGCCCGCGAAAACCACTGGTCCTCGCCCTCCCACGCCCGGCACCCTCTCCCCATGACCAGCCCGCTCCCCCTGCCCCGCCCCAGCCACGAGATCCGTGCCCGCCACACCCCCACCACGGTCACCGTCTACCAGGCGTACTCCCCGCGCATCGCCGGGCCCGCCGCCCGTGACCAGCGCTTCCCGGCCGCGTGGAAGCGGGAGCGGATGACGTGGGTCAAGCCGTCCTTCCTGTGGATGATGTACCGCTCGGGCTGGGCGCGGAAGGAGGGGCAGGAGCGGGTGCTGGCCGTGGAGGTCGACCGGGCGGGGTTCGACCGGGCACTCGCCGGCGCCTGCCTGTCGGCCCACCACCCCGGCGTCCACCCGGACCGCGACGCGTGGCGCGCGGCGCTGCGCCGCTCTCCCGCCCGGGTGCAGTGGGACCCCGAACGCGACTGGCGGCTCCAGCCACTGCCCCACCGTTCGCTCCAGCTCGGCCTGAGCGGTGAGGCGGTGCGCCGGTACGCGGACGAGTGGCTGGTCTCGGTCACCGACGTGACGGCACTCGCCCACGCCGTGCACGAGCGGGTGCGCGAGGGGGACGAGGCGGGGGCACGGGAGCTGCTGCCCCCGGAGACGGTGTACGTGCCGGAGGGCGGCGCGCCGGGATGGTCGCCGGCCTGAACCTCGGCGTCGCCACGGCGGCGGACGCCCGGCCCGCTCGTCCGTACGGCCGTGCGCCGTCCCCGCCACGCCGCCGGCCGCCCGCCGTCCCGTGGCGGTGTGTACCCGGGCCGACCCTCTCGGCGAGTGAGCGGCAGGGCTCGGGAGGCTGACCTACCCTGGCAGGAGCGGGTGGACAGGGGCGCCGACAGGAAGGTCCGCCGCCATGGCACAGGACAGCGGACCCGGTTCCGGCGGCTCGGCGGGCGCCGTCCCGCCGGCCCAGGAGGCCGCGCGGCTGCTCGCGCTGGAGCAGGCGGGGCTCTCCTCTGCCCCCGACGAAGGCATGGACCGTTTCGCCCGGCTGGCGGCCGGGATCGCGGACGTGCCGGTGGCGCTGGTCTGCGTGGCCGGTGCCGAGCACCTCTCCTTCCCCGGGCTGGCCGGTCTGGGGGCTCCCTGGTCGAAGCTGCGCAAGACGGGACTGTGTGCCGAGGTCGTGTCGGCGGGGCGACTGGTCGTGCCGGACGCGCGGACCGATCCGCGTACCCGGGACGAGGCGGTGATCGACGAGCTGTCGGTCGCGGGGTACGCCGGGCTGCCGCTGGTGGACGACGACGGGGTGGTGCTCGGCTCGCTCTGCGCCATCGACCACCGTCCCCACGAGTGGCCGGACCATGTCGTCGACGCCCTGACCGATCTGGCCGAGGCGTGCGCGGCGGAGATCCGGCTGCGGATCGTGACCCGGCGCGTCGAGGAGGCGCGCGGCGAGACGGCGGCGCTGCTGGCCCGCTCCGACCTGGTCCGGCGGGCCTCCGAGGTGCTGGCCGACACCACCGGCGTCGACCAGGTGCGTCACCAGGTCGGCGAGCTGATCACCGGCGATCTCCAGGCGTCCTTCGCCGGTATCAGCCTGGAGCAGGAGCGCACCCCCTGGGACGCCACCGAGGGCCGCTGGCCCGACGGTACGGTGCAGGACCTGGCGGTGGACCCGGTCGTCACCCCGTGGCCGACGGGCCGGGCCGCCCGCGAGAAGCGGACCGTCACCGTGCACGGTGCCGAGGCGGTCCGCGTCGGGTACGGAGCCGAGGCGGCGGACCGGTGGGAGCGGCTCGGCTTCGCCTCGATGGTGTGCGTGCCGCTGACGGGTACCCGGCGTGTCATCGGCGCGCTCGCCGTGGCCTGGCGCCGGGCGCACGAGCCGGACCTCGGCGAGCTGGCCGTGCTGACCGCCACCGCCGCCTACGCCGCCCGCGCCCTGGAGCGCGCCCTCTTCATCGACGAGCGGATCGACGTCGCCCGCCAGTTGCAGGACGCCATGCTCACCGAGTTGCCCCAGGTCGAGGGCTTGGAGCTGGCCGGCCTCTACCGTCCCGCCGCCGCCCGCGACCGGGTGGGCGGCGACTGGTACGACGCGTACGGGCTGCTCCCGGCCGAGGGGGCGAGCGGCGGGCCCACGCTGGCGGCGACCATCGGCGACATCACCGGCCACGACATCCGTGCGGCGACCCTGATGGGCCAGGCGCGCAGCATGCTCCGCCAGGCCGACCACGACCATCCCGGCCTCGGCCCCGCCGCCGCCGTGGAGGCCCTGCACCACTCCACCACCACCCTGGACCTCGGCCTGACCGGCACCCTCGTCCACGCCCACCTGACCCCGCGCACCCACGGCGGGTGGGAGCTCCTGTGGACCAACGCCGGGCACCCGCCGCCGCTGCTCGCCGTGCCGGGCACCCCCTGCCGTCTGCTGACCGGGCACGACATGATGCTCTACCCGGGGCTGGACGAGGGCTGGCACGAGCACCGCCAGCCGCTGCCGCCGGGCAGCACGCTGCTGCTCTACACCGACGGCCTGGTGGAGCGCCGGGGCGAGGACATCGAGGCGGGCGTGGAACGCCTGGGCGCGTTCCTGACGGAGGGGGCGGACCTCCCGCTGGAGCGGCTGACCGGTGAACTCACCCACCGCATGGCGGGGGAGGAACCAGGCGACGACGTGGCCCTGCTCGCGCTGCGCGTCCCCCTGGACGCGCCGGCGCCCCCGGACCCGGCCGGCGGAAACCCCGTGGATCCGCGGGGCCCGGCTGCCTAGGCTCGCGCGCATGGAGCCGCAGATCACGCCGCAGATCACCACCCTGGCCGACCGCCCCGAGCTGACCGGCGCGCTGGGCGAGATGCCGGACACCTGGCCCCGGTTCGTCCTGGAGGACCTGGTCGGCTGGGCCAACTTTCCCAGGATCGCCGTGGAGTTCCCCGAGTACGTCCTGGTGGCCACCGACCAGGAGGGAACGGTGGTCGCCCGGGGGTACAGCGTGCCGTTCGCGCTCGACGCGCCCGGTCGCGGCGGGCTCCCCGCCGGAGGCTGGGACCAGGAACTGCTGTGGGCCTTCTCGGACCTGCGGCACGGCCGGACGCCCGACACGGCCGGGGCCGTCGAGATCACCGTGGCCCGCGACCACCTGGGAAGGGGTGTGTCGGGCCGCATGGTCGAGGCGATGCGCGAGAACGCCCGCGCGCTGGGTCACCGCGAACTGGTCGCCCCCGTCCGCCCGAGCGCCAAGCACCTGCGGCCTGCCCTCCCGATGGCGGAGTACGTCCGGCTGACCCGCGCCGAGGACGGCCTGCCGGAGGACCCGTGGCTGCGCGTGCACGTCCGCGCCGGCGGCGTGGTGGACTCGGTCGCGCCGGTGTCGATGACGGTCAGCGGAACCCTGGAACAGTGGCGCGACTGGACGGGCCTGCCCTTCGACACCGAGGGGCCCGTCGAGGTCCCGGGCGCGCTGGTCCCGGTCCACTGCTCGCTCACCCACGGCCACGCGGTGTACGTCGAACCGAACGTCTGGGTCCGCCACCGGCTCTGAGCCCGCCGGCGGCCCCGCCGCCTCTACACCCCGGCCTTGGCCATCCTCACGAACGCTGCCCAGGCCGGGCGGGTGATGTGGAGGACGGGGCCGGCGCCCGCGAGCTTGGAGTCACGTACGGGGACGACGCCGACGTGGCCGTCGGAGACTTCCAGGCACCCGTTGCTGTCTGTTCCCGAGAACGAGGACTTCCGCCAGACGTAGTGCGGCCTCAGACCTCGTTGCATCGTGGAGTGCCCTCTCTCAGTTTCTTGAGCACGTTCAGGGACTCGACTGGAGACAGGGAGCGGTCCCGAATCTGATCGTAACCCAGCCTCGTGACTTCGATGTCGAGCGGATCATCCACCAGTTGGCCAGTGCTGGTGCCCTCCATCTGAGCGACACACTTCCCCGCGGGAAGCCAGAGCAGGGATACGCCACCGCCGACCAGGTAGTGCGCACCTGCGTTGCTCGGAAGGATCTGCAACGTGAGATTCGGCCTTTGGGCACAGTCCATCAGGTGGTCCAGCTGGTCGGCCCACGCTGCGCTGTCGCCAAGCGGGCGGAGCAGCGCCAATTCATCGATGACGATCCGAGCAATGATGGCCTCTGCCCCGAACAGGTTGGCCTGCCGCTCCATACGAAGCTCCACCATGGCTTCTGCTTCCTCGTCTGAACGGTGCGGATGCGTCCGCAACAGCTCGCGAGCGTAGGCGGCCGTCTGGAGGATGCCGGGGATGAGGGAAGCGTGGTAGTCGGCGCGAGAGATCGCCTGCGCTTCCAGCGTGGCGAACTTCCGGAAGTACTTGGTGAAGCCTGCACTTTTCGACAGTTCCCACAATCCCCGCAAGTGGCCCGTCGAGTAGACGTTGTCGAGCGCTGCCAGGGCTTCAGGCGAGCCGTTGGACTCGCCGGTGTGCAGGCGTTGCAGGTAGCTCGCGTCGTAGTTGGTCAGCTCTGCCAGCTCCCGGTAGGAGAACCCGGACGCCTCGCGCAAACGCTGAAGCTCCTTCACCAGCACCTGCTTCGCGTCGGCCGTCCCCGTGGACTTCCGTGCGGGCATTGAACCCTCCCATGTTGCCTATGGCGGCGGTGCAACGCCCCCAACCTGGTGAGCGTAGGCACTTTCAATGCACGCTGTGACGAGTAACCGCGAAATCCGTCACGAAGGGCAGACCCATGCCACCCCAAACCCCGACGTTCCACCCCGCCTCCGGCTGGCGGATCGATCGTGCCGTGACGCGGCGTATCCGGAAGTTCCGGTGTGCGGACGGGCACGACCGGATGCATCTGCCGATGACCGTGTACCTGCGGGGGCGGGTCGTCGGCGGAGACACCGGGCTGTGGCTGTCGGTGCCGGAGGCGCGGTCGCTCGCGGCGGAGTTGGCCCGGGCGCTCACCCTCGGCGCGGAGGAGATGCCGGTGCGGCGTCCCCGCGCCGGCCGCTGAACCGTGCCACGCGCCATCAGCGCCGGGCGCCCGCTGACCTGGGCCTCCGTAAGGGAGTTGGACGGCTCGGCGACCGCGGTCGAGACCCTGTGCCGGGGCGCCGTACCGCCCGCCCTGCGCCTTACGGCGTACGCGGCGCACGTGGTCCGGCGCGTCTCCCCCGGCGGCATCGGCCCCGACCGGCACCAGCGGCAGCGCACGCCCCTGACCTGGTACGCGCCGGCCTCCGCACTGCTGGCCGCCTTCCCCCGCCGGGTCGCGACGGCCGGGGAGCGGCAGGCGGTGCTCGACCAGCTCGACCACTGCCTGCACCGCCTGGCCGACGGTACGTTGCGCGTCCGGCTGCTGCGGCCGGAGGCGGACCCGTTGCCGGCGGGGGCGCGGGGGCTCACCCTGTACCACCGGCCCGCACCCGCCATACCGCTGTTCACGGTGGACCGGGGCGACCGCGTCACGCTGGTCCCCGACTCCTCGCTGAGGACGGCCCGCGACCTTCTGGAACGCGCCCGCCTCCACGCGTACGACCCTCTGGTCGCCGCCCGCCTCCTGGCGGACCGGCGCACTCGCCTCCCCCGCCCGTGACGGGCCCGTCCTCCCCTCCCTCTCCTCACCCCGGGAATCTGCCATGTCCTGCGCCCGCTGCGACCTCCCCTTCGCTCCCGGCGACGAACCCGTCCTGCTCGTCGTCGACTCGGCCTCGGCCGCAGGCCGGAGTGTGGAGTTCCACCAGGAGTGTCCCGACGAACGGGCGGCCCGCCTGCGGCGCGAGCGGGCGGAGGCCGGTCCCGGCTGAACGGCGAACGGTACGGAACGGGAGGCCCGGCACGCCGTCAGGTGCGTGCCGGGCCTCCCTGCCGGTGGGTGGGTCAGGGGGCGGTGCCCCACGTCAGGGCGGTGCCGAGGTAGAGGCCGATCCTCGCGTGGTCGGTGAAGCCGGTGGAGGTGCCCCGGCTGTAGTCGTCGCTCTCGTCGAAGTCCGACCAGTCGGCCTTGTTCAGGCGGAGCTGGACCTCGCCGGTGGCGGCGCCGGGCGCGAGGCTGCCGGCGGAGAAGCCGACCTCCACGTGATGGCTGGCGCCCGGGACCGCCGCACCGGACCGCTCGACGGTGTGCGTGACGCCGCCGCAACCGAGCTGCGCCCAGTCGCACGTACTGGTCACCGCGCTCTCCCCGTCCGGCGTGAACCAGTACCGGAGCGTGACGTCCGCGAGGTCCACCGCGCTCTCCCCGGTGTTGACCACCTGGAGGCCCAGCCGGATCTGGTTGTCGCCCGGCGAGGTGTCCGAGGTCCGGTACTGGACCTTGAGGGCGCCGGTGGCGCCGCCCCCTTCGTCGGTGGTGGCGGCGAGGGACGCCGAGGACGGGGAGACGTTGCCCGCCGCGTCCTTGGCGCGGACGGTGTAGGCGTAGGAGGTGCCGGGCGCCAGGCCGCTGTCGGCGTACGCGGTGGTGGTCGTGGAGCCGACGCGGGCGCCGTCGCGGTACACGTCGTAGCCGGTGACGCCGGTGTCGTCGGTGGCGGCGGTCCAGGAGAGGGAGACGGACGTGGCCGACTTGGCGGTGACCGTCAGGCCGGTCGGGGCGGTGGGCGCCGTGGTGTCGTCCTCGCCGCCCGGGCCGCCGTCACCCAGCGGCGGGTGGGCGTTGGCCAGCAGTTCCTGGAACTGGGCGGAGAACCAGTGCCCGGCGACCGGCGAGTCGGGCAGCGCCCCGGTCAGGCTGAAGCCGTTGCGGCCGTTGCCCTCGTAGGTCGGGTCGCACATCCGGTCGAAGCCCTTGCCCTCGTCGTTGTCGATCGGCTCGCTGCTGCCGTCCGACTCCCCGGGAGGCTTGGCCCACACGTACGCGTCGATGCCCGGCTCGGGCGCGGTCGTCGGCCGCTCGCCGACGCCGGCGCCGCTCTGGTTGCACCAGTTGCCGGCGTGGATGCGGCGGTCGGCCCGGCCGCCGTCGACATAGGCGTCCACGCTGGTCGACGGGCCGGGGCCGGTGGGCCGGTCGTCGCCGCCCCAGCCGTTGCGGGCCGTGTCGATCAACATGCCGAGGCCGGAGTCGAAGCCCTGGCGGACCAGCTCCTCGCGCAAACCCTGGGCGAAGGTCAGCTCGTCGACGTAGTAGTTCCAGTCGACCCACTTCGACTGGCGCACCGTGGTGCCGTCCACCGTGTCGGTGATCTTGAGGTACGGCTCCTTCAGCACCGAGTAGTTGGCGGTGTTGACGATGAAGCCGTGCACGTCGTCGACGGTCGCGCCCTCGGTGGTCGCGGCCTTCTTGAACTGCTCGGCCGCCGGGACGAAGTTGGAGTCCCAGCCGAGCCAGCCGTGGTGGGCGGCGTCCACGTAGTTGTAGACGTTCGGGATCGCGCCGAGGGTCTTGAGGGCGTAGCCGACGCCCTTCTCGTAGTTCCCGTTCTCCTTCATCACGGCGCACTCGGGAGTGGAGCCGGCGGTGCCGCCCGCGTTGGTCACGAGGTTGGGCAGGGAGTCGGGCTCGATGAGGGTGACGATGCGCAGGTCCGCGTAGGCCGGATCGTCGAGGATGTCCGCGATCGGGTCGATGTACTCGCTCTTGTAGCGGCCGATCTCGGTCGGGCCCAGCTCCCCGTTGGAGGCGAGGGCGGAGCAGTCGCGGCCCGGCAGGTCGTAGATGACGACCTGGAACAGCTCGGCCCCTTGGTCGAGGGCGGTGTCCAGGTGCTCCTTGAGGCCGCGTGCGCCGGGGGTCCCCGTGATGGCGGCGATGCGGTCCATCCAGACGAACGACGGCTCGTCCGCGATGGCGCCGCCGCCGGGTTCGGCGGCGGCCTGGGCCGACCAGTCCGGGTTCACGTACGGGGTGGCACCCGCGTACGGGTTGTCGACCCGGGGCCCCGCCGCCTCGGCCGGTGCGGCGCCGGGGACGGCGACCGCCAGGGAGGCGCCCAGGACCAGGGCGGTCAGCGTGGCGGCCGCCGACCGCGGGCGGCCAGGACGGAATCGCCCGGAGTGGGCGCCTGCGGCCCCGTCGGGGGAAGGTCTCCTGCCTCTGCTTCTCGTGTTCATGCGGCTCCGTGCTCCTCTCGTACGCCCTCGGCGGCTCTGCCGGGGGCGGAATCGGGGGTGCGGGATGGTGCTCGGAGTGCTGGTGGTGCGCGGGTGCGGGCGGTGCGTGCGCCGGACCGGAGAAGTGGACGAGAAGTGACGCTCCGCACCTCCGCGAGGCCGGTGGAGCGCCTCCGGGTGGCCCTGTGTCCCGGACACCGCCGGGAATTGAAGGGTGGGAGCGCTCCCACAGTGCCGACGTGACCAGGACCTGTCAATGGCCCGCGCGGAAATGCCCGTTCGGACGGCCGGCCGCGTGGGGCATCGGGGACAGGAGAGGGAGCGGGGTACGGGTGGTGCCGCGCGAGGAGCGAGCGGGGGCGAGGGTGAGCGGTCCCCTCTCGGGCGCAGCGGTCCCCTCTCGGGCGCAGCGGTCCCCTCTCGGGCGCAGCGGTCCCCTTCCGGGCGGAGGCGCGGGACCACGACCGGCGCGGACGGGCCCGACGGCCGCGGCGCCTCCACCGGACCGGCCGACCGCCTCCGTCGCGCGCCCGCGTTCCCGCCTCGCCCCCTTCGCGCGCCCTCAGTCCTCCGCCACCGGGACGGGCGTCCCGCTGATCCCGTTGACCAGCACGTCGAACCCCCACCGGAACCGGTCCTCGGCCGTACCGCCGACCAGGGCCGGCATGTGCGCGACGATCGCCGGATACGTCGCCTCGCTCGCTTCGCTCAACGCCCGTACGGCGGCGCCCCACTCGTCCTCCGCCGCGGGGTCGCCCTCCCGCGCCGACTGCTCGGCGGCGGTGGCGGTCGCGTCCTGGAGCAGCTTGTCCACGCCCCAGGCGACCTGCTCGCGCCCGGCCCCGCTGCGGGACAACAGGTCGAGCAGCCGCTCCACCAGCCGCAGGTAGTTCTCGCCACCCGGCCGGGCGACGAGCGCCGACCGGGCGAGCTGCGGGTACGCGAACAACACCAGCGTGTACGAGGTCACCACCGCCCGCAGTTGCTCCCGCCAGCCGTCCCCGGCCCCGTCCGCCGTCAGGTCGACCTCGCCCAACAGGGCGTCCAGCACGGCCGCGTGCAGCTCGGCGGTGCCGGCCACGTAGACGTAGAGCGAGGCCGGGCCGGTGTCCAGCTCCTTGGCCAGCCGCCGCATCGTGACCTTCTCCAGCCCCTCCGCCCGCATCACCGCCACCGCGGTGTCCACGATCCACCGCCGCGACAAGGCACGTTTGGCAGGCCGCTCCCGCCGGCTCACCGGCTCTCTCCTGGCGCTCATCCCCCGATCGTAACGAACACGTTCGCCACGCGCCTCGGCTCCGGTCGCCGTCCGGCGTGCGCTCACACCCCCAGCGTCACCATCGTCCCCGCGTACACCACCACCAGCGTCCACCCGTCGAAGCCCAGCCGGAACCAGCCGCTCTTCTGGCGGACCAGGAGACCGGCGAGGAGAACGGTGGTCATCAGGAGGGCGGCGGCGGTGAGGAAGAGTTCGTCGCGGCCGGCGGCGTGGAAGAGGGAGCCGCCGGGGTGGGCGAGGTCGCCGATGGCGAGGTTGAGGACGTCGAGGCAGTTGCCGCCGATGATGGCGGCGAAGGCGAGGGTGACGGCGCCCCGGCGGACGGCGGCGATGGAGGTCACGGCTTCCGGGAGCGCGTTGATGACGCCCATGATCCCGGCGCCGACCAGGCCCGCGCGCAGGCTCGTCGAGGAGAGGACGACCTGGGCGGCCTGGGTGACGGCCCACCCCGCGACGATGACGACGCCCGCGATCACGGCGAACTCCGCCCAGAGCGAGGGGGTGCGGCGCCCCGCGTACGCCCCGTCGGGCTCCGGGTCGGGCACGTCCTCGACGGTCTCCTTGGTGCGTACCGCCTCCCACGCCTCCCACGCGGGGTCGTCGGTGCGGCGGACCAGGTGCAGGCCGCCGATGTAGACCAGGACCAGCACGATCGAGGCAGGGTGCACTCCGGCCACCGTCACGTCGGGGCTGAAGGTGGCCATCAGGGAGAGCCCGAGGAGCCCGGCGAGCAGCGTGCCGAAGAGGAGGTTCTGGAGGGAGGCGGCGGCGTGTTCGAGGTTGGCGCGGCGGTGGAAGGCGTCGGCGGCGACCACGGCGAGGGTCTGCGCGGCGATACCGCCGACCGCGTTGCCGTAGGCGAGCCGGGGCTCCCCGTCGACGGCGGCGACGGTGGTCATCACGATCCCGGAGAGCGAGGTGACCAGGCCGAAGAGGACGGCGCCGAAGAGCGCCTCGCCCCAGCCGGTCCGGTCGGCGAGGGTGTCGCCCACCCCGGCCAGCCGCACGCTGCACCAGACGGTCACCGCTCCGGCGAGGAGCAGCACGACCACGCTCCACCCCAGTGCCCACTCCCCGGAGAACACCGCCGACGCCCACTCAGCCACCAGGTCCCCATTTCCTCGACGGTGTCGATGCCGCTGTCATGGGATGCCGTCTGCCCCGGTGGCAAGGGCGTAGACGGAAGGTGGATGGGCGTTCTTCACACGCCGTCCTGGTCCCCACGGGGGCGCGACGTGGCAGGGTGGGGCGCCTGAGGGGCGCGGACGTACGCGCCCAGGCGTCCGGGGGGATCTCATGCGCGTCCGTGTCCGCTGTCGTGGCCTGGTGGCTTCCGTCGCGCTCGTGCTGGGTGCCGGACTGCCCGCGGTGGCCTGTTCCTCCGCGTCCGGCCCGGCCGGGGCACCGGGGACGCCCACCGCCGTGAAGGACGCGCCGGAGCGTGTCGAGACGGGGAGGCGCGCGCCGGGGGCGCCCGCCACGACGGACGGGCCCGAGTCCGTGGAGCGCGCGGAGTGCGAGGGCTCCGCCGAGGAGATCCCGGCCCGGTGCGCGGTCGAGCCCTCGTTCGCCGGGACGGACGTGGCGGAGCCGGCCGACGGCCCGCCCGCCACGCCCTGACCCTCACTCCGCCAGCGGCAGCAGCTCCGGCAGGTGGCCGTCGGAGTCCTCGGCCGCCGCGGTCCGCTCGGCCGGGACCTCGCCGTACAGCGTGGTGCGCGGCTTGGCGGGGCGGCCGGCCAGGGTGGCGATGGCGCGCAGGTCCTCGATGGAGCGGTACGAGCCGTAACGCGAGCCCGCCATGCGGGAGATGGTCTCCTCCATCAGGGTGCCGCCGAGGTCGTTGGCGCCCGAGCGCAGCATCTCGGCGGCGCCCTCCGCGCCGAGCTTGACCCAGCTGGTCTGGATGTTGGTGATGTGCGGGTGGAGCAGGACGCGGGCCATCGCGGTGACGGCCCGGTTGTCCCGGGTGGTGGGGCCGGGGCGGGCGATGCCGGCGAGGTAGACCGGCGCGTTGGTGTGGATGAACGGCAGGGTCACGAACTCGGTGAAGCCGCCCGTCTCCTGCTGGACGGCGGCCAGCGTGCGGAAGTGGCCGAGCCAGTGGCGGGGCTGGTCCACGTGGCCGTACATCATGGTGGAGGAGGAGCGCAGGCCCAGTTCGTGGGCGGTCCGGACGACCTCGATCCAGTCGGCGGCGGGCAGCTTGCCCTTGGTGAGGACCCAGCGGACCTCGTCGTCGAGGATCTCGGCGGCGGTGCCGGGGATCGAGTCGAGCCCGGCCTCCTTGGCGGCGGTGAGCCAGTCGCGGATCGACAGGCCGGTGCGGCTGGCGCCGTTGACGACCTCCATCGGCGAGAAGGCGTGCACGTGCATCCCCGGGACCCGCTCCTTCACCGCCCGCGCGATGTCGAAGTAGGCCGTGCCGGGCAGGTCGGGGTGGATGCCGCCCTGCATGCAGACCTCGGTGGCGCCGACCTC
The DNA here is from genome assembly GCF_011170125.1 of Streptomyces diastaticus subsp. diastaticus. Lineage (NCBI taxonomy): Bacteria > Bacillati > Actinomycetota > Actinomycetes > Kitasatosporales > Streptomycetaceae > Streptomyces > Streptomyces diastaticus. The sequence goes on from NZ_BLLN01000002.1 coordinate 69,712, forward strand.
CCACGCCTGGGCGGCCCGGTCGGCGACCTGGTCGAGGGAGAGCGTGTAGGCATCGGCGTCGGTGCGGCGCTGGGCGAAGGCGCAGAAACGGCAGCCGGTGTAGCAGACGTTGGTGAAGTTGATGTTCCGCGTGACGATGTACGTGACGTCGTCGCCGACGGTGGCGCGGCGCAGGTCGTCGGCGATGGAGCAGAGCGCGTCGAGGGCCGGGCCGTCCGCGTGCAGCAGGGCGAGGGCCTGGTCGTCGCTGAGCCGGGTCGGGTCGTCGGCGGCCTGGGCGAGGGCCTCGCGGACGTCGCTGTCGATGCGCTGCGGGACCATCCCGGGGGCGGCCTGTTCGCGCAGGGCCTCCCAGTCGCCGTAGACGGCGTCGAAGTCGGCGCGGCGGTCCCCGGTGCGGCCCTCGGTGTCGATGGTGCGGTGCAGGTCGGTGCGGCCGGTCGCGGTGAATCCCTCGTCGGGCTCCTGCCAGGGCAGTCCCTCGGGCCGGGCGTCCTCGCGGGCGAGGCCGGTCTCCGGGTCGGCGAGCGCGCGGACGTGCGGGAGGAGGCGCGGGTCGAGCCAGGGTTCGCCGCGGGCGATGAACTCCGGGTAGACGGTGAGGCGTTCACGCAGTTCGAAGCCGGTCTCGCGGGTGCGCTCGGCGAGCTGGTCGATGTGCGGCCAGGGGCGTTCGGGGTTGACGTGGTCCGGGGTGAGCGGCGAGACGCCGCCCCAGTCGTCGATGCCGGCGCCAACGATCAGCGCGTACTCCGAGTCGACCAGGTTCGGCGGGGCCTGGATGCGGGCGGCCGGGCCGAGGATGTGGCGGGCGACGGCGATGCAGGCGGCCAGTTCCTCCAGTTCGGCGTCGGGCATGGCGCGCATCGCGGTGTCGGGCTTGGCGCGGAAGTTCTGGACGATGACTTCCTGGATCGACTGGTACTGGCGCTGGATGCGCCGGAGCTGGAAGAGGGCGTCGGCGCGCTCCTCGTAACTCTCGCCGATGCCGATGAGGACGCCGGTGGTGAAGGGGACGTTGCAGCGGCCGGCGTCCTCCAGGACGCGCAGGCGCACGGCGGGCTCCTTGTCGGGCGAGCCGTGGTGCGGGCCGCCGGGCTCGGACCACAGGCGCGTCGCGGTGGTCTCCAGCATCATGCCGAGCGAGGGCGCGACGGGCTTGAGCCGCTGGAGGTCGGTCCAGCTCATGACGCCCGGGTTGAGGTGCGGGAGCAGGCCCGTCTCCTCCAGGACGCGGATGGCCATGGCGCGGACGTAGGCGAGGGTGTCGTCGTACCCGTGGGCGTCGAGCCATTCGCGGGCCTCGGGCCAGCGGTCCTCCGGCCGGTCGCCGAGGGTGAAGAGGGCTTCCTTGCAGCCGAGGGCTGCCCCCTGGCGGGCGGTCTCCACCACCTCGTCGGGCGAGAGGTACATGCCGTGACCCTCGCGGCGCAGCTTGCCGGGGACGGTGACGAAGGTGCAGTAGTGGCAGCGGTCCCGGCAGAGCCGGGTCAGCGGGATGAAGACCTTCTTGGAGTAGGTGATGACACCCGGCCGTCCGGCCGCCTCCAGGCCGGCGTCGCGCACCCGCGCGGCCGAGGCCGACAGGTCCCGCAACTGCTCGCCCCGCGCCTGGAGCAGCACCGCCGCCTCCGCGGTGTCCAGCGCCACCCCGTCCCGGGCCCGCTTGAGCGCTCGGCGCATGGCATTCTCGGTCGGCCGTCCCGGCTGCGCATCAGTCATACACGCAGCATACGAGCGGGGTGGGCGGCGCGGTGCGGGACCGGGTGGGTGGTCGCCGACTGCCGTACGGCGGCGGGCAGTCGGCGACCGGGGCCCGGATCAGTCGTTGACCGCCGTCAGCAGGACGGCCGCGTCCTCGACGGCGAGCAGGCCGTGCCGCTCCTGCGGGATGGGGTGGAGCTGCCCGGCGCGCAGCTCGACGTCGCCGGAGACCATGGTGATGCGGACGACACCGCGCAGCACCTGGAGCGAGGCGGCCGGGGGCGCGTTGTGCTCGTCCAGCCGGGTGCCGGCGGTGAGCGCGATGATGGTCTGGCGCAGGCAGTCCTCGTGCACGAGGATGTGCGCGCTGCGCCCGTGCGGGCCGGTGTGGGCCGCGGTGACGTGCTCGTCCGCGAGGGCGTTGAGGTCGTCCATGGGGCCCACTCTGCCCCAGCCTCGACGCCCTCGCGAACCGGAGCTGTCAGCGGTGGGAGACGGCCTTCACGGCGGCCTCGGCGTCGGCCCGCTCCAGGAAGGCGAGCCTGGCCCGCTTCTCCGGCTTGTCGATCTCCGGCCCGAGGACGAAGCCGACCCGGCGCAGCCGCTCGATGGCCTTGGCGTTGCGCGCGTCGGGCTCGACGACGATCCGGCGGCGGCCGGGGTCGGTAAGGATGTAGTCGATCAGGGCGACGATGAGGCCGTTGCTGAAGTTGGTGACGGGCCGGCCGCCGTGGGCGGGGCCGATCAGCAGGTGGACGCCGTAGTCACCGGGCCGCACGTCGTAGCACTCGCCGAGCGGGTCGGCCTCGGGCTCGTACGTCTGGAAGAGGGCGGCGGGGCGGCCACCGAGGACGGCGAGGAAGGCGTGGTGGGTGGCGAGCGAGTCCAGGAAGGTGTACGTCTCGTGGACCTGCTCACGGGTGTGGCCGGTCATGCCCCAGAACGCGGCGCGCTCCTCGCTGACCCAGGCGTACAGCAGGTCCAGGTCGGCGTCCGGGTCGACGGGGACGAGGCGGACGTCGCCGAAGCCGTCCACGTGGTGGGTGTGGACGGGCGTGCGGCCGCTGAGGTCGGGGCTGGGAATGCTCATCGGGCGGAACTCCTGTCGGACGGGGTGGGCAGGGGGACGTGGCGCAGCCGGGCGAAGTCGGTGACGACGGGGACCGGACCGCCCTCGCTCCACCGGGGGAGCTGGTCGCGGGCGTGCGGGTCGCCGGGGACGCCCGAGGCGCCGAAGGGGACGGCCCACAGGCTGTCGTCGCGGCGGGCGAGGTCCCAGACGTAGCGGGCGGCGGGGCCGCGCGCGAAGAGGTGGGTGACGCCCGGCAGGCTGGAGGTGGAGAGCACGCAGTCGTGGTCGCCGGCGACCGCCGGCCATTCCTCGTCGGAGGCCACCGCCTGCCAGGGCGCGAGCCGGTGCAGGGCGCCCCACGGCTGCCCGGTGTCCTCCCCGGCGGCCGCCTCCAGCGCGCGGGCGACCAGCGTGAGCCGGTCCGGCTCGGCCACGGGGCCGCCGGTGAGCAGCGATTCGAGGGCGTAGGCGATCCGGGCGGTGGCGAACAGCCAGGGCCGGAAGACCGGCGGGTAGCCGTCGGCGTGGGCGGGCCCGCCCGGGCCGGTCAGTTCCGCGAGCGCCGGGTGGGCGGCGAGCAGCCGGACGACCTCCGCGCGGAAGGCCGCGTACCGGGCGGCGTCCACCGAGTCGGCGGCCATGTGCCGGTCCCAGGCCAGCAGCCGCTCCCGCAGGCGGCGGGCGGGCTCGCCGAGCGGACCGGTGTCCACCCGGGCGAGCAGGGCCAGCAGGGGCCGTGCGGAGGCGAGGTACGTGTCCGTGTGCACGGCCGACATGTCCCCGGCCCGCCAGCCGGTGCGGGCGGTGAGCAGGGCGCGGATGCGGTCGGCGCGGTAGGGCGGGGCGAACTCGGTGCCCAGCGGGGCGGCGAGCCCGCGCTCGTTGGCCATCACGGCCAGCCCCGGGTCGGCCCAGGTGGCGGCGGGCGCCTCGGGCAGCGGTTCCGGCTCGTCCTGCCAGGCGTTGCCGGGCTCCCAGGCGGGGACGGGGCCGAGCCGGTTGGCGGCCGGGCGGCGCGGGACGAACCCGGCCGCGCGGTGCAGCAGGCCGCCCTCGGTGTCGGCGGCGAGCAGGACGTTGACCGGCTCCACCCAGTGGTCGACGGCGGCCGACACCTCGGCGACGGTCCGGGCGGTGAGCAGCCCGGGCAGCGTCTCGAACCCGAGGCGGCCGCTGACACGCGGGTGGTGACGGAGCGCCAGCGCGTTGGCCGCCTCCGCGTCCTCCTCCTCGCCGGGCAGCGGCCCGGCCTCCGGCCCGCCGACCACCACGGTGCCGCGCGCCGTCTCCACCACCTCCACGGTCACCGGCTCCCCGCCCGCCACCTGGTACGTCTCGGTGTGTGCCTGGACCTCCTCCCAGCCGCCGGGCCCGTACGCCTCGACGGTGTCGCCGGTGCGCCGCAGCCGCTCCCGGTAGAGGTCCTGGTAGTCCGCCATGGCGTTGGTGATGGCCCACGCGACCTGGCCGGTGTGGCCGAAGTGGGCGAGTCCGGGGACGCCGGGCACCGCGAGGCCGACCACATCGGTCGCGGCCTCCCCCTGCCCCTCCTCCCCCGCCGTGGTCGTCGCGAGGTGGATCTGCTGGTAGACCCCCGGGTCCTCGATGAACCGGTGCGGGTCGCCCGCCAGGAGCGCCGCACCGCTCGCCGTACGGTCGCCGGTGACCAGCCAGCCGTTGCTGCCCGCGGTACCGGGCCCGTCGGTGGCGAAGAGCGGGACGGCGTCGGCGCCGAGGCGGCGGGTGAGTTCGCCGCGCCAGAGCTTGGCGGGGAAGCCCGCGAAGAGCAGGTGGGTGGAGAGCCACACCCCGAGCGGCAGCCACGGCTCCCATCCCTCCGGCGCGCTGCCGGTCCGCGCGAACTCGGGGGCCGCCTCGTGCACCCCGTCCGCGAACGCGTCGCAGACCCCGGCGGCGTACGCGGCGACCCAGGCGGCCGTCCCGGCGTCCAGCTGCTCGTAGCACCGGCGGGCCGTGTCGGCGAGACGGGTACGGCGGGCGAGGCCGTCCCAGCCGGCGGAGTCGGCTCCGAGGAAGGCGGCGCTGGTGCCGAGCACCCGGTGCCGCTCGACATGGAGCTGCCAGGCCCGGTCGAGCGCGGTCACGTACCCCTGGGCGTAGGCCAGGTCCCGCGCCCCGCCCGCCCGGACGTGCGGGATGCCCCAGTCGTCCCGGAACAACGCGAAGACGGGCCGCCCGGACCCCCCGCCCCTCTCGGCCCTCTCGCTCTTCTCGGCTCTCTCGGCTCTCATCCGTCCCACCGCTCCCCGCTCGTCGTCAGGCACCGATGTGCCGTCAGGATGTCTCGCCCGCGGTCTCGCGCGCGGACGCCAGGCTCCCCCGAACCCCTCCCGAGCCTCCACACCCCCACAGATTTAGGTTAGCCTAACCTAAAGTAATCATCAGGGGAGGAGATCACCGTGGGTCACGGCTGGGAGGGCGTCGTCCTCAAGCTGCTGCGCGGCAAGGACTTCACGTTCACCGTCACGGGCAGCGAGGAGGTCACCCCGGAGTACCGCAGGGTGCACTTCACCGACGGCGGGCTGCTGGCCCAGTCCGGCGTCCATCCCACGATGTGGGTCCGCGTCTGGTTCGAGCGCGACGGCAAACCGCACCAGCGCGCCTACACCCTGGTCGACCCCGACCCCGAGAAGGGCACCTTCAGCCTGGAGTTCGCCCTGCACGAGGGCACCGCCAGCGACTGGGCGCGCACCGCCGCCCCGGGCGACACCGTCGACGCCACGGTCCAGGGCACCGGCTTCACCGCTCCCGACCCGGCCCCGGCCCACCTCTACGCCGTCGCCGACCCCGCCTCGCTGCCCGCCCTCAACTCCCTCCTCGACACCTTCCCGACCACCCCGGCCACCATCTGGTTCGAGACCCCGGACGAGGCCGGCCCCGCCACGAAGGGCCTCCCCCTCCGCACCGACCCCGACCGCCACACGGTCCACACGGTCCCCCGCGAACGCGCCGGCGCCCGCCTCACCGAAACCGTGAGAACCGCCCTCCCCGCCTTCCCCACCGACGCCTACCTCTGGATAGCCGCCGACACCCGCACCACCCGCACCCTGGCGAGCTGGGCCCGCAAGGAACTGGGCGCGGCGAAGGAACGGGTGAGCGCACTGGGGTACTGGCGGCCGTGACGGCGGACTCACTCGCGGGTGGCAGCCGGGCAGGGAAGCCCTGATGATGCCCGGCGAACGGCCCTCCTCCACCAGGCCGCCCGCCGCCCTGGCCGAGGCGAGGCGGCCCGGGTACCTCCACGTCGCCCTCTTCCGCCCGTGCTTCGAGCCGCGGCTCCTCCTCCACCTCGCCGACCACACGACACCGGCCGCCCCCCCTACCGTGCGCTGCTCCCCTCCCCTCGGCGACAGGTGCCCGCCCACGACAGGGCCGGCCTCGGCTTCGAGCGCCGGTACGGAGACAGCCGGCGCGAGGCCGTCCGCCGGGCGAAGGCGCTCTGTCCGCCAGGCAGCGAGGCGGAGGTGAACCCCGGCACGGGCGTGCGGCGGCTCGCCGGAGCCATCGCACTCCCGAGCGGCGGGTGGTGCTCTACCTGGCCCCGGAGGCGCCGGATTCCGCCCCCACTCCAAGGATCAGCTCCCGGTGCGAAGCGATCAGCCCCTCCGGGAGGTCGTCCGGCGCGTACCACCCCGCGTCCAGGATCTCGCGGGGGTCCAGGCGCAGGGTGCCGCCGGTGAGGCGGGCCTCGTAGGCGGCTTCGGCGCGCAGGTGGTAGCCGCTGGTGAGGCGGACCAGAGGGCCGGGGGCGACGTCGAGGCCGGTCTCCTCCCTGACCTCGCGGACGACGGTCTGCTCGAAGGGCTCGCCGCGCCGGGCGTAGCCGGTGGGCAGGCCCCAGGGGGTGTCCTTGCGCCACAGGCGGTGGTGGAGGAGGAGCACGCGCCCCTCGTCGTCGCGGACCACGCCGGTCACGCCCACCATGAAGGTCGCGTGCGCCAGCCACATCAGCCGCCATTGCAAAGGGCCGCGCAGCCGGTGCCAGGCCGCGCCGATCAGCCGGTTGACCATCTCCGCACCTCGCCCTTCGCGCCGCCGCCCGTCCCTCGCAGCGTACGAGGCCAAGGCGGCGGGCGGGGACGCGGCACGGGGGCGGCCGGGGGCAAGGGGGGCGGTCGCCGGGCCCGGCGCGGGTCCGCGCCGTCCGCCCGGCGCACCGCACCGCCCCCGGTATCCGCTGCGGCGTCGTGGCACACCGGAAGCAGCCCGGCCGGCTGCGGGCGGAGCGGTCAGCTCACGGGGCTCTGCCCGAGGACCTTGCCGTTCCGGTCCGCGTACAACCAGGCGCCGCCGTACGCGTCCTTCGCGGGGACCGCCAGCTCCACGTCCCCGTCCCGCCGGCTCACGATGACCTGGGTCACCTGTCCCCCCTCCAACCCCATGTCCGTCTCGGCGACATGGATCAGCCGGGGCAGCGCGTCCCAGTTCACCCGGGCGATGTCGAAGGTGGGGCGGTCGTGCGTCCGGCCTCCACCGTCCCTCTTCTCGCCCTTCCCCTCCCGGTAGGTGAAGGAGTTCCAGACCTCTCCGTCCTTCGAGGGGATCTGGGCGGAGGCGTAGGTCTTGTCCAGCGTGAAGCTGAGCACGGTGGTCCGGCCGGTCACCCGCTCGATCTCGCGGACGACCTTGCGGGCCCCGGCGGGCGTCATCAGGTTCTCCTCCGCGGTGCGCGAGGGCGAGGGCGAGGGTGACGGGGAGCTGGGTGCGGCGGGGCTGGACGGAGGAGTCTGTCCGGCGGCCGGCTTGTCCTCCCCGCCGAGGAGTACGTCCTGCCGGAACGCCAGGCCGACGACGAGCGCTGCCACGGCCGTGGGCACGAGCAGCCAACGCCATGACCGCCCACGGGTGGGCCGGACCGGTGCCGGGGACGCCGTACCGGGAACGGCCTCGTCGGTGGCGGCGTCCGCCGCGCTGCCGGGCGTCCTCGCCTCGGGCGTCCTCACCTCGGGCGCTTCGGTCTCCGGTTCCCGGGCGCCGGCTGGCCCGGGGGCGGTGGCTTCGCCCGTGCCGTCCGGGGAAGCGGCGCCGGCCGGCTCCCCGGACGGCGCGGGCCGCGCCCCGGGCTCCGGCTCCGACGGTGACGGGACGGAGAGTACGGTCCGCTGCCGCTCTCCGGCCGCCTCCGCGAGCAGTTGGTCCAGGAGCCGCGCGTCGGGCCGGGAGGCGACGTCCTTGACGAGCACGGACCGCAGTACGGGACCGAGGGCACCCGCGCGCCGGGGCGGTGGGACGTCCTCCTCCAGGATCGCGGCCAGGGTGGCGAGGGTGGAGGAGCGGCGCATGGGATGGTGCCCCTCGACGGCGGCGTAGAGCATCATCGCCAGGGACCAGAGGTCCGAGGAGGGGTCGTCGTCGTGGCCGCGCAGGCGCTCGGGGGCCATGTAGTCGGGCGAGCCGATGAGTTCGCCGGTGTGGGTGAGGACGGTGGCGGCCTCGCGTATCGCGGCGATGCCGAAGTCGGTGAGCAGGGGGGACCCGTCGGCGCGCAGCAGGACGTTGCCGGGTTTGACGTCCCGGTGCAGGATGCCGGCGCCGTGGGCGGCGCGCAGGCCGGCCAGTACGCCCCGGCCCAGTCGCGCCGTCTCGGTGGGGGTGCACGGGCCGCGCTCCAGGCGGTCCTGGAACGATCCGCCCGGGACCAGCTCCATCACCAGCCAGGGATGCTCCACCTCGGCCGAGCTCACGATGTGGTGGATCGTCACCACGTTGGCATGGTTGATCCGCGCGAGCGAGACGGCCTCGCGCAGCACCCGCTTGCGGATCATCTCCGCCGCGTCGGGCCGCAACCGCAGCAGCTCCGGATCCGGCGGGCGTACCTCCTTCAGCGCCACGTCACGGCGGAGAACGAGGTCCCGGGCCCGCCAGACGAGCCCCATCCCACCGCCGCCCAGCCGCTCCAGCAGCTCGAATCTTCCGTCGACCACATGTCCTTCGGCCCCCGTCGTCATGGCAGAACACTAAGGGCGGCCGACGCGCCGGGGCAGGCGGACGGGGACGGTCCTCACGCGACCTCGAACCCCATCCCCACCGCGATGCCCACGGCCTGCACGGGGTCGATGCGGGCGCCGGCGAGGGCGGTGCGGTCCAGGGTGTGGGCGTCGAGGGAGGTCAGGTCGGAGCCACGCAGGTCGGCATCGGTGAGGCTGACCCCGGCGAGGAGGGCGCCGGAGAGGTCGGTGCCGGTGACCACCGCCTCGTCCAGGCGGGCGCCGCGCAGGTCGGCCTCGCGCATCCGGACGCCGTCGAGCGTGGCCTTGCGCAGGTCGGCGCGGGGGAACGAGGTGAAGGACCAGTCGCCGTCGGTCACCCTCAGAAGCTGGAAGGAGCAGTCGTCGAAGGTGGAGCCGACCGCCTTGCACTGGTCGAGCTGGGCGTCGAAGAAGCTGCAACGACGGAACTCGCAGTGGGTGAAGGCGGTGGCGGTGAGGCGGGAGACGTTGAAGCGGACTCCGGAGAAGGTGCAGCGGTCGAAGCGGGCCCCGGAGCCGGTGGTCTCCGTCCAGTCCGTGTCGTAGAAGTCGCAGGCGGTGTAGGCGAGGCCGGTGAGGTCGCGGCCGTACCAGTCGTCGCCGCGCAGCGTCTCGCCGGTGACGGGCGCGGGGTCCTCGGGGCGGGGGGTCGGGTCAGGTGCGGGCATGGGGCCGATTGAACACCCCGGGACCGACAGCGGCCGGGCGCCGGGCACCGGGTCCGCCGGGTACCGCCCTACCGCAGCAGCGCTCCGGTCCCGTCCGGCACCTGGTGCGGCCTGAGGATCTCCGAGAACTCCGCGCCCGCCGCCACCGCCGATCTGAGCAGCAGCGGCCCGGCCTGCCCGGCGAAGGCGGTCGGATCGCCGTCGAGGGCGGCGGCCTGGGTGGCGAGGGCTCGCGGGTCGGTGGCGGAGGCGTGGAGCCTCGGGTCGTGCTCGCGGTCGGCGGCGAGCAGGAGGGTGGTGGCGCGGCCGCGCGCGAAGGCGGTGGCGGTGTCGGTGACGCCCTCGGCGGCGCGGTGGCGGGCCAGGTCGCCGCGGAAGCGTTCCAGGGCGGCGCGGTGGCGGGCGGTGGTGGCGTCGTGCAGGGCCGCGTCGACACTGCGGCGCAACTCGGCGAGGGCCGCCGGGTCGCCGCCACTGGGACGGCCGCCGGAGACGAGGACCAGGTCGGGCGGGACGTCGCCGGGCGCCGAGAGGGCGGGCGAGAGGCGCGCGCGGAGCGATTCGAGGACATGGGGGTCACCGGTGACCGCCACCATGCGTGCCCTGACCTCGTGGACCGCCGCCAGCACGTCCTGCGCGACCTGGTCGGCGACGCTCGCCCAGTCGCCCTCGCGGCGGCGCCGGGTGACGCCGGTGACGGGCCCGTCGGCCAGCAGTCCGGCCAGGTGCAGGGTGGTGCCGTGGAAGGTGCGGCGGGTGTCGGGCTGTTCGGCGCTGACGGGGAAGGCGTCGACGTCGGCACCGTGCTCGTCCACGGCGACCACGACGTGCGGGAGTTGGTGGTCGAGGTCGACGACGAGGGCCAGCGCGTCGGGGATCGGCAGCAGTGCGGCGTGGTCGCGCGGCGGCGGGGCGGCCAGGGTGTGCGCCCCGAGCAGCCGGCCGCCGGCGGCGAAGACCGACTCGCCCTGCGGCCCGGGCAGGTCGGGGACGCCGCCGACCGCCTTGTCGAGGACGGCCAGGGTCTCCTCGTCGCAGCCGTGCTCGGCGAGACCTTCGCGCAGGGCGCGCCAGCGGTGCTCGACGTGGGTGGCGGAGAGCCGGTCGTCGTGGGTGGTGTCGAGGTGGACGGAGGCGACGGGCGCTCCGAGGTTCTCGGCACTCTCGTAGAGGGATGCGACGGAACGCAGATCCATGACGTCGGGGGCCGGGCCCCTCCACCTCCAGCTCACACCGGTCCAGCACGGACAGGGTGCCCTTTTTAGCATGAGAGGGGCGACATGTCCGGCGGGAACGGCCGCCCGGCCCGTCGGCCCCCGGGTGGCCGGTCCGTACGGGGCGCGTGGGCGGACCGTGTGAGAGCTGCCTCTCACGCCTGCCGCAAGCCTGGCCGACAAGGCAGACTGTCACCTGCGTTTCCCCGTGTGCACAGGCGGGACCCAAGAGACGCGGACGAGTGGACGCAGGGGGACGGGATGAACGGCGGAGCACCGGTACCGGAGCAGCGCTCGGTCTCCGGAGGCGTGCCGGAGCAGCCCACGGGACCGGCCGCGGAACGGCTCGGCCCGGCGGAGAGCGCCCCGGCGGAGAGCGCCGCGGCGGGCGACCTCGGCTCGGCGATGCGCTACTCCGTGCTCGGCCCCGTCCGGGCCTGGCGCGGCGGCGACCGGCTCGCCCCCGGCACCCCGCAGCAGCAGGCGCTGCTCGCCGTGCTGCTGCTGCGCGAGGGCCGCACCGCCACCGCACCCGAACTCATCGACGCCCTGTGGGGCGAGGAGCCGCCCTCGCAGGCGCTCCCCGCCATCCGCACCTACGCCTCCCGGCTGCGCAAGGTCCTCGCCCCGGGCGACCTCGCCAGCGTCTCCGGGGGCTACGCCCTCACCGTGCGCCCCGGCGCCCTCGACCTGACGGTGGCCCAGGAGCTGGCCGCCGAGGCGGAGAAGGCGGCCGGGTCGGGCGACCTCTGCCAGGCCCGCACCCTGCTCAACAAGGCGCTCGGCCTGTGGGAGGGCGAGGCGCTGGCCGGGGTGCCGGGCCCGCACGGGCGCACCCAGCGGACCCGCCTGGAGGAGTGGCGCCTGCAACTCCAGGAGAACCTGCTGGAGATGGACCTCGAACAGGGCTGCCACACCGAGGCCGTCTCGGAGCTGACGGCGCTCACCGCGGCCCACCCGCTCCGCGAGCACCTGCGCGAGCTGTTGATGCTCGCGCTGTACCGCTCCGGCCGCCAGGCGGAGGCCCTCGCCGTCTACGCCGACACCCGCCGCCTGCTCGCGGAGGAACTCGGCGTCGACCCGCGCGCCGGGCTGCGGGAGCTCCAGAGCCGGATCCTCGCCGCCGACCCGGCCCTCGCCGAGCCCGAGACCCCGGCCGAGCAGCCCGCCTCCGCCCCGGTGCGCCCGGCCCAGCTCCCCGCCACCGTCCCGGACTTCACCGGCCGGGCCGCCTTCGTCGCCGAACTGGGCGACGCCCTCGGCTCGGTCGGCGGCCGGGTGATGGCCGTCTCCGCCGTCGCGGGCATCGGCGGCGTCGGCAAGACCACCCTCGCCGTGCACGTCGCGCACGCCGCCCGCGCCGCCTTCCCCGACGGCCAGCTCTACGTCGACCTCCAGGGCACCGACGGCAGCGCCGCCGACCCCGAGACGGTCCTCGGCTCCTTCCTGCGCGCCCTCGGCACCCCGGAGTCGGCCGTTCCGACGGGCCTGGACGAGCGGGCCGCCCTGTACCGCTCCACGCTCGACGGCCGCCGCGTCCTGGTCCTCCTCGACAACGCCCGTGACGCCGCCCAGATCCGGCCGCTGCTGCCCGGCGCCGGGGGCTGCGCCGCCCTCATCACCTCCCGGGTGCGGATGGTGGACCTGGCCGGGGCGCACCTGGTCGACCTCGACGTGATGTCGCCGGAGGAGGCGCTCCAGCTCTTCACCCGCATCGTCGGCACCGAACGCGTCGGCGCGGAGCGCGAGGCGGCCCTCGACGTCGTCGCCGCCTGCGGCTTCCTGCCGCTCGCCATCCGCATCGCCGCCTCCCGGCTCGCCTCCCGCCGCACCTGGACCGTCTCGGTGCTGGCCGCCAAACTCGCCGACGAACGGCGCCGCCTGGACGAACTCCAGGCCGGCGACCTCGCCGTCAAGGCCACCTTCGAGCTGGGCTACGGCCAGCTCGAACCCGCCCAGGCCCGCGCCTTCCGGCTGCTGGGCCTCGCCGACGGCCCCGACATCTCGCTGGACGCCGCGCGGGCCCTGCTCGACCTGGACGCCGAGGCCACCGAGGACCTCCTCGAATCCCTCGTCGACACCAGCCTCCTGGAGTCCGCCGCCCCGGGCCGTTACCGCTACCACGACCTGGTCCGCCTCTACGCCCGCGCCTGCGCCGAGCGCGACGAGGGGCCCGAGCGGGCCGCCGCCCTCTCCCGCCTCCTCGACTTCTACCTGGCGACCGCCGCGGGCGTGTACGCCCTGGAGCGCCCCGGCGACCAGCTCCACGCCCACCTGGCCCCCACCGAGGTGCCGGGCCTCGCCTTCACCGACCGTACGGCCGCCTGGGACTGGCTGTTCCGGGAGGCGTCCTGCGTGCTGGCATGTGTACGCCAGCACGCCGGGGGTGAGACGCTGCGGCGTGCCGTCGATCTGCTCTTCGCGGCGAAGGACCTGGCCGAGTCGGGGGCCGACGCCCGCCAGTACGAGCAGGTGGCGGTGGTGGCGCTGGCGGCCGCCGAGGAGCGCGGGGACCTGCTCGCCCAGGCCAGGGCGCGCACCGTCCTCGCCCACTCCTACCGGCTGACCGGCAAGCTGACGCAGGCCGACGAGGAGGCCGACCACGGTATGCGGCTGAGCGCCGCCGCCGGTGACCCGGTCGCGGGTGGCTACGCCTCGAACATCCGCGGCATCGTCGCGATCTACCACAACCGGCACACCGAGGCCCGCGCCTACCTGGGCCGCGCCATCGAGGAGTTCCGCGCCGACGCCAACCGCCCGAGCGAGGCCAGCGCCCTCAGCAACCTCTCCCGCGTCCTGCTCCAGACCGGCGAGCCCGCCGAGGCCGTCGCCCTCGCCGAACGCGCCCTCGCCATCTACAACGAGGTCGGCCTCACCTGGCGCCTGGCCAACGGGAGGTACGCCCTCGGGCTGGCCCTGGCCGCCTCCGGCCGCCACGAGGAGGCGATGGCCCAGCTCAGCGCGGCGCTGCCGGTCTTCCAGGAGAACCGCCAGCCGCTCTGGGAGGGCATGACGCTCTTCCGCATGGCCGGGGTCGCGCTGGACACCGGCGAGCCCGCCAAGGCGGCCACCCTGGCCGAACAGGCCCTCGCCCAGCTCCGCAGGATCGGTGGCGACTGGCGACGCGGCAACGTCCTCACCGTCCTCGGCAAGTCCCTCTTCGCCCTCGGCCAGCAGGGCCGTGCGCGCGCCTGCTGGACGGAGGCGCTGGGCGTGTACGAGCGTCTGGGCAGGCCGGAGGCGTCGGAGGTACGCGAACTGCTGGCTCACGCGCCGCAGTGAGTGTCAGTCACCTGTCCTAGGGTGCGAGCACGTTCATCGAACGTTTATCGGCGTCCGCCATGCTCCTCGTATCGATCCGTCGCGTCGGGGGGCAGACGGATCGCCGTGGCCGCCTCGCCGGGCGGCCCGGGTCCTGTCCGGCGTCCTCAGGGGGAGGCGCCGGGTGGGACCCTCTCCGGCACGCGGCCGGTCCAGCCTGACCGGACCGGCCGGCCGCCGGAGCGCACACCCATCCGCACGTTCAGGACATCAGGACATGGAGTCCAGCATGAGTGAAGAGAAGAAGAAGGACCCGGTCGTCGTCAAGCCGCAGGACGACCACGCCACCGGCGTCAAGGAGCCGAAGCCGCTGGACGACCACGCCACGGGCGTCAAGCCGCTCGACGACCACGCCACCGGCGAAGAGGTCTGACCTTCCTCCAGACGTCCTCCTCCCCGCACGGGGGATGCCGGGTCCGCGTTCCGGGGGGAGCCGCGGACCGGCGGAGGGAGGAGGAACGGGGGTACGCACGGGGGATCGGCCGCGGCGGCGCGGAGGGGGAGCCGCCGCGGCCGACGTGCGTCCCGGCCCGGGCGGGCGGCGGACGGCCCGTAAAACCAGGTGCGCCCCAAGGCCTCGATGGGCGACGGTGCCCCCATGACCTCACGCGTACGCCACATCACCCTCGACAGCCACGACCCTTACCGTCAGGGCCAGTTCTGGGCCCAGGCGCTGGGCGGCCGGGTCTCGGACGAGGACTTCCCCGGTGATCCGGAGGCGCTGGTGCTCTCCGAGGGCGCCGTGCTCCTGTTCGTCACCGTGCCCGAGACCAAGACGCTGAAGAACCGCGTCCACCTCGACCTCCAGCCCGAGGACCGCACCCGGGACGAGGAGGTGGCCCGCCTCCTGGGACTCGGCGCCCGGCTGGTGGACGACCGGCGCCGCCCGGACGGACGCGGCTTCGCGGTCCTCGCCGACCCGGAGGGCAACGAGTTCTGCGTGGAGCCCTCGGCGGCGGAACGCGCCGCCTGACCCGCCCCACCAGCCACCACCTGAGAGCGAGCCACGTGCCCGTCCCCTCCCCCGCCTTCGTCCCGCGCCCCCTGCGCACCGGCCGCCTCGACCTGCTCCCGCTCCTCCCGGACCACGCCGAGGAACTGGCCGCCGCCCTCGACGACCCCGCCCTGCACGCCTTCACCGGCGGCGAGCCGCTCCGCGCGCCGGCCCTGCGGGAGCGGTACGCGCGCTGGGCGGCGGGATCACCCGACCCCCGGGTGGTGTGGGCCAACTGGGCGGTCCGGCTGCGCGAGACCGGTGCCCTGGTCGGCACCGTGCAGGCGACGGTGGGCCCGACCCCGGTCGCCGAGGTGGCGTGGGTGACGGGGACACCGTGGCAGGGCCGCGGCATCGCCACCGAGGCGGCCAAGGCGCTGGTGGCCGAGGTGCTGCGGCAGGGCGTACCGACCGTCGTGGCCCACGTCCACCCGGAACACGGCGCCTCCGTCGCCGTCGCCGCGGCGGCCGGCCTGCGCCCCGCACCGCACTGGCAGGACGGGGAACGGCGGTGGGAGCGGGCCGGGGAGGCCGGCAAGGCCTGAGCGGCCGCACCGCCGGGCTCGCCGGGCGTGGGGGGGACGTCAGACCGTCACCGCCCTGACCCGGTCCACCTCGCAGTCGCGGACCTGGGCGGCCTTGCGGGGGCTGGTCATGCGGACGGTGACGGTGCGGGTCTCACCGGGGGACAGGCGCAGGTCGGTGGTGGGGCTGTCGAGGGTGGTGCCGACGGCGTTCTCGAAGTGCAGGGCGAGCGTGACCCGCAGGTCGCTCGTGGTCGAGTTCGAGGTGACCCGCAGCGCCGCCGTGGTGTCCGGCTTGGCGCGCTTGGTGCGGCCGGGACCCGCGCAGTCCACCACGGTGACGGTGACCTGGTCGGTGGTGGTGGACGAGGAGGAACCGCCGGTGGACGAGGTGTCATCGTGGTGGGTGTCGCGGTAGCCGCCGCGGTGACCGGAGCCGCGCGAGGTGTCGTTGTCCTTCTTTGAGCTGGAGCAGCCACCGCCCGAACCGCTGGAGGAGCGGCTCTTGCTCCTGGACCCGCTCTTGCCGCTGCTGCTCCCGGTGGAGAAGCCGGTCAGCGCCAGTACCACCACGATCAGCACCGCGGTGAAGCGCAGGTGTCGTCGCATCTCTGTCCCCCGTGTGTCCCGTGCCGCGCGCCTGCGGCGGCCCGACTCGTCGGCGCCAGACCGGCGCCGTAACGGGGACTCACGCTAGCGGCGCCCGCGCCGGGGACCGCCGTCGGGGACAGGGCTGCGACGGGACCTTTACCGGTCCTTGACCGAGCGCGGACAAGCGGGTCAGGGCCGCGGCGCCGTCCCCGTCCCCTTGACCGCGTCCAGCGCGTAGACGCAGCGGTCCTTGCTGCACGCGTACACCACGTTGCCGTGGACGACGGGGGTGCCGGTGATCTCGCCCCCGGTGGCGAGCTTCCAGCGGAGCTGGCCGCCGGCCGCGTCGAGAGTGTAGAGGCAGTGGTCGGCCGAGCCGAAGTGGATACGGCCGCCGGCGGCCACGGGCGAGCCGATGACCTCGCCGCCGGCCTGGAACCGCCACTTGGGCGTGCCGGTGACGGCGTCCAGGGTGTACAGGCCCTTGCCGCTGCCGACGTGCACGTGGCCACCCGCGACCAGCACCGGTTCGGTGGCGGAGCGGGCCTCGGTGGCGATCCGCCAGCGGTCGCGGCCGTCGGTGGCGTCGAGGGCGTAGACCGTACCGAGGTAGTCGGTGAGGTAGACGCCGCCGCCGGTCACGGCCGGGCCGGGGGCGAAGGCGGGCGGGGAGAGGAAGACGGCGGGCGACTCGAAGTGCCAGCGGACGTGGCCGCCGAGCACGTCGACGGCGAGCGCGCGGGTGCCCGCCGCCACGTACACGTAGCCGTCGGACGCCTGGGTGAGGCGGACCGGGACGCCGCCGCAGGAGGCCGCGTCACCGATCGGGTACGACCACCGTTCCTGGCCGGTACGGGCCTCCAGGGCGCGCAGCCGGGCGTCCTGCCAGACGTAGACGGTGCCGTCGTGGACGACGGGGCCGGCCTCGGGGGTCTCGAAGTCGGTCTGGGCGCCGGTCAGCTCCCACAGCTTCTCGCCGTTGGCCGCCTCCCACGCCTGCACGCCGCCGCCCCGGGTACCGGTGACGACGGTGCCCCGGTCGGCCTTGAGGGAGTACACCCAGGCGTCGGTCGGCATCCGCCACAGGTCGCCGCCGTCGGCCGCGTCGAGGGCGTACAGGGTGGGGCCGTCGGAGGCGTGGATGCGGCCGTCGGCGACCGCCGTCGACCAGGCGACGTCGCGGGTCTTGAACCGGCGGCGGCCGGTGGCCACGTCGAGGGCGTGCACCTCGAAGGAGGTGACGTAGACGAGGTCCCCGGCGAGCGTCGGGGTGCCCCACACGTCGTTGGACATGCGGAACCGCCACGGCCGCCAGGCGGCGGGCCCGGAGTCCGGCGGGGCCGTCGGCGGCGGGACCGCCGGAACGGGCGGCGCGGCGGGACCGCCGGGCGGCGCTCCCGCGCCCCGCGACCAGGAGGCGGCCAGGCCGCCGCCGGGCGGGGCGGCCCGGCGGGCGGCGGCCCTGCTGTCGGCGACGCGCGGGCCCGGCCCGATCGGCACGGGCAGCCCGGCGAGCCGCACCGGCCCGCCGTCGGCCCCGCTCTCGCCCGGCCAGACGGGGTCGGCGGGCAGGTCGTCCGGGGTGTAGGCGGGCCGTGGCGGCACCGGCGGCTGGTGGCGCGGCGGGGGCGGCACGGCCGGGCGGGCCCGGGCACCCGCGGAGACCGCGACACGGCCGCCGCGACGCTCCTCGATGAGGGCGACGGCGGACTCGGGCAGCCAGGCGGAGGCGGTGCCGCTGTCGTCGCTGCCGGAGCCGAAGAGGTGCGGGGCCAGCTGCGCCTGGAGGTCGGCGGGGCTGGGCCGCAGCGGCGCCTCCATCTGCATGCAGGACTCGATGAGCGGCCGCAGCTCCTCGGGCAGCCCTTCCAGGTCGGGCCCCTCGCGGAGCAGCATGAAGACCGTCTCGACCGGGTTGGCGCCGTGGAACGGGGCGTGGCCGGTGGCGGCGAAGACCAGGGTGGAGCCGAGCGAGAAGACGTCGCTGGCGCCGGTGACGCTGCGGGAGTCCTTGGCCTGCTCGGGCGACATGTAGGCAGGGGTGCCGACGGCGACGTTGGTCATGGTCAGCCGGGTGTTGGAGACGCCGGAGGCGATGCCGAAGTCGATGACGCGCGGGCCGTCCTCGACGACCAGGACGTTGGACGGCTTGAGGTCGCGGTGGACGAGCCCGGCCCCGTGGATCGACTGGAGGGCCTCGGCGATCCCGGCGGCGAGCCAGCGGACGGCGGGCGCGGGCAGCGGCCCGCACTCGTTCACTATTTCCTCCAGCGACGGCGCCGGCACGTAGGCGGTGGCGAGCCAGGGGACGGGGGCGCGCGGGTCGGCGTCGACCACGGCGGCGGTGTAGAAGCCGGAGACGGCGCGCGCCGCCTCGACCTCGCGGGTGAAGCGGACCCGGAACAGCTGGTCCTCCGCCAGCTCGGTGCGGACCGTCTTGATCGCCACCCGGCGCCCCGAGGCCGACCTGGCCAGATACACCAGGCCCATACCGCCGGCCCCGAGCCGCGACAGCACCTCGAACGGTCCGATCCGTCTCGGATCGTGCTGCGTCAGCTGCTCCACCACTACCTGCCCACCTCCCCGTACGGACCGCCGTTCAGGACGGTCCCGTGCAGCGTCTCACCCACCGCACCGCCCCCGGCGGTACGCCCCCCGATTGTTCCTGGCCGGGCGGTGCGTGGCGAACCCGGTGCGGAACCGGGATGTCTCGTCATGATCCCCTATGAACCGGGCAGGCCACTCGCCCCCCGGTCCCCACCGCATCCCACCATGCCCGCTACCCCGGGATGCCACCAGCGTTGGGAAGGGGATGGCACCGAGGCGCCACGCTTCGCCAGGGGCCGCCACCTCGTCCACAGCCTGTGGACGGCGCGCGACCACCGCCAGGCCGCCGCCGGCCCGCGCGCCCGGCCACCGCGCACCACTCGTTCGGCGCAGCGAACGGCGCCCCCCGGGTGCCCCCGAGGCGGACGGCAGGTAACGCCGCGGCACCGCCGCGAGGGGCGGGCAATCCCCCGGACAACAGTCCGCACGCCCCGCTCCGCAGCCCTGCCGAAAAGGCGCCCGAGCGCAATACGAGCGGCATATTCCGCAGCCGTTCGCGGGCCCCTTTACCCCCTCACGAAGGCCATTTCCCTTGCCCCGACCCCATTTGCAGTCGATCGAATCGCGCTCTGTTGGCCCGTCGGTAAGCTGACAGCATGACAGGACAAGTACGCACAGTCGACGGCCGCGTGGCCGGGCGACGCGGTCAGGCGACACGTCAGAAGTTGCTCGACTGCCTCAGCGAAATGCTCAACTCGTCGCCTTACCGGGACGTCAAAGTCATCGATGTCGCCCGCAAGGCCGGAACATCGCCCGCGACCTTCTACCAGTACTTCCCCGATGTGGAAGGGGCGGTGCTGGAGATCGCCGAACAAATGGCCTCGGAAAGCGGCTCTTTGTCGGAAGTCCTGGCAGGGCGTAGCTGGGTCGGGAAAGCCGGGTGGCAGACCGCCCAGGACTTCGTCGACGGCTTCCTCGACTTCTGGAGGAAGAACGACGCGATCCTGCGCGTCGTCGATCTGGGGGCGGCCGAGGGCGACAAGCGGTTCGCCAAGCTCCGGCTGAAGATCCTCAACTCGGCGACGACCCCGCTGACCGGCTCCATCAAGGACCTCCAGACGAAGGGCCGCGTCGACAAGGACATCAACCCGGCCGCTGTCTCCGGCGCCCTGGTCGTGATGCTCTCCGGCGTCACCTCCCAGCTCAAGGGTTTCCAGACCTGGGGCGTCAAGCAGGCCGACCTCCGTCCGAACCTGGCCCAGCTGGTCCATCTCGGCGTCACCGGCAGGAAGCCCACCAAGTAGCCCCCGCCGTCCCGGGCACTCCCCCAGCGGAAACTGTCCTCCGTCGCCGCCGCCCGCCCTCGCCCCCGTCCCCCGTCCTGTCTGCACACGGCGTCCCGCCCACCCGGCGGGACGCCGTCGTGGCATCCGCCGCCGGACGTTCGGCGGGCTCACGGCGGTGACGGCCGCACGCCCCCGGCGGATGGGCGACCATCCCCCCATGGACACCCCAGCCGACATCCTGGACACCCTGCTGCGCGGGCAGCGCCCGTGGCAGAGCGAGCCCCCGGTCTTCGACCCGGCGGACACCCCCGCCGAGCCCCTCCCCCTGTTCGTGGCCTGGTTCGCCGAAGCCGTCGAGGCCGGCCAGCCGGAGCCGCACACCCTCGCCCTGGCCACGGTCGACGCGGACGACGCCCCCGACGTCAGGACCGTCACCCTGCGCGGTGCCGACGCCCGGGGCTGGCGCGTCGCCACCCGCGCCGACAGTCGCAAGGGCCGCCAGTTGGCCGCCTCCCCGCGGGCCGCTCTGGGCTTCCACTGGCCCGCCCGGTCCCGGCAGATCCGTGTCCGGGGCCCGGTGCTGCCCGCCTCCCCCGAGGAGTCCCGGGCCGACCTGCGCGCCCGCTCCACCGGCGCCCTGGCGGCGGCCCTGACCGGGCGGCAGAGCGCGCCGCTGGGCTCGCTGGACGAGTTGGCCAGGGCCTCCGCGGAGGCGTGGCGCACGGCTCGGGCGGAGCCGGAGCGGGACGTGCCGCAGTGGACCGTCTACGTGGTGGCGGCCACCGAGGTCGAGTTCTGGCAGGGCGACCCCGGCCGCCGCCACGTCCGCCTCGTCTACCGCCGCCCGTCCCCTCGGAGCCCGGAGTGGACCAGGCAGCTCCTGTGGCCCTGACCGGCCGTTCCCGGTGCGCACCGCGAGAGGCCGGTCAGGGGCCACGCCGCGCCCGCACCAGGGTGCGGGCGCGGCGTGGCCTGGCGTCAGAGCTGGTTGGCGAGGCGCTTGAAGGCGGCCTTGGTACCGGCTCCGGCGATCCCGTCGATGGCGCCGGTGTAGCCGTAGCGGGCCTTCAGCAGGCGCTGGAGCGCCTTCACCGTCTGCTTGCCGACGATGCCGTCGATCTTCCCCTTGTAGCCGTTGTACTTCTTCAGCGGCCGCTGGATGCCCTTCCAGCTCTCGGTGCCGAGCAGCCCGTCGATCTTGCCCTTGTAGCCCCAGTGGGCCTTGATGTCGCGCTGGACCTTCTTCGCCTCGGCGGAGGTGAGGCCGAGGTTGTTGACGGCGCGCGGGGCGACGGCGGCGGCCGCGCTCGCCGCGGGCTGCGCGGCCGGGGCGGCGGCGGCCGTCCCGGCGACCCCGAGGGTGCCGGCCGCGATGCCGACCGCGGTGGTGAGGCTGACGAGCGTCCTGGTCAGGGCACGCATGGGAATTCTCCTTCGCTGGGCGGAGAGCAGGCCCCTCGGCCTGCTCCGCGCCCAGACTGCGGCCGTCGCGGCCCGGGCGGCCACCCCCACCGCGCCGATGCGGAGGGGACGGGACAAGCCCCCCGCTGACCTGCTGGGACGCCCTCCGGTGAGGGAGACGGCGGGACGGCCGGGACGCTGCTCCGCACCGTTACGGGCTCTTCGGGTCCGCCCCGAAGGCGTACTCGGCGAAATCGGCCAGCGGTTCGTAACCGAGCCTGCGGTAGAGGCCGTTGCTGGTCGGGTTGGCGGAGTCGGTGAAGAGGACGGCCTCGTCCCCGCCGGCCACGATCCGGGCACTGAGGTCGGCGGTGACGGCGCCCGCGTACCCCCGGCCGCGCAGGTGGGGCGGGGTGTAGACGGTGGTGATGCGGACCGCTCCGGCGGCCGGCGGAGTGGCGACGGCCATCGCGACGGGCAGCCCGCCGTCCTCCCAGAGCCGGATGCCGCCCCGGGCGAGACCCGCGTCGGCCCAGGCGGCCGCCCCGAACCCGACGGTCAGCCCGACATCGGCGGCGAACCCGTCGTGCCAGCGCTCCAGCGTCGTACGGTCGCCCTCCCCCGCGACACGGGCGCGGCCGGGTGGCGCGGTGGGGCGGGTGAGAGCACCGAGCCGGTAGAGGCGCTTGCGGAATGTGCGGCGGGCGGCCCGGCCGGTGAGCCGGGCCCATTCCCCGGCGAACGCGCCGGCCTGCTCCACGCGTGCGCCGATACCGCCCGGCGCCGGCCCGCCGGCCTCGGCCAGCACCCGGGCCAGCCCGCGCGCCGCCGCCTCGTCCCCACCGATCAGCATGGGAGCGAAGGGCGGGGTCCACAGCAGCGCGGCGGGGACCTCACCGGGCGCCTCGTGCCAGCCGAACCGCGGCGGCTCGTCGCCGTACAGGTCCAGCCCCCGCCGGACGAGCCCGTCCGTGACCGTCAACGCGACGGTGTGCAGCGCGGGCCGGGACCGCAGGAACGGTCCGGCGGCCGCCAGGAACTCGTCCAGCGACCCGGTCCGCCGCCAACCGCCTTTCGCCCCGGGCCCGTCCGGGCCGCCGTCACCCGCCATGAGCCGCTCCTCTTCTTCCGGTGTGCCCGGCGGGACGCCGCCCGCGGGCGGGCCGGTCCTCTCCGCTGCTCCGTCAACCGCCCGGCGCTCCCCGCGATTTCCGGATACGTTCCACCTTCTTCACGACCGTGACCCATTCGCAACGGATTTCGGCCGTCCTGGCCGCCCGCCGCCCGCCGGGATCACTACGCTCGACGCTCATGACCGACGCTCAGCCCTTCACCGCCCCCACCCCCGCGCACACCGTGCACCCCGTGTACGTGATCGGCGGCGGGCCCGGCGGGCTGGCGGTCGCCGCCGCCCTGCGCGGGCGGGGGGTACGCGCCGTGGTCCTGGAGAAGGCCGACGCGGTCGGCGCCGCCTGGCGCGGCCATTACGACCGGCTGCGGCTGACCACCACCCGGCGCCGCTCCGCCCTCCCGGGCGTGCCCATGCCGCGCTCCTTCGGCCGCTGGGCCTCCCGCGCCGACCTGGTCCGCTACCTCGACAAGTACGCCGAGTTCCACGAGCTGGAGATCGTCACCGGCGTCGAGGTCGCCCGGATCTCGCCGGCCGAGGGGGACCTGTGGCGCCTGGAGGCGTCCGGCGGCCGCAAGCTGACCGGCAGCGCCGTGGTCGTCGCCACCGGCTGGAACCACACCCCGCACCTGCCCGAGTGGCCCGGGCGCGACACATGGACGGGAACGTTCCTGCACGCCTCCCGCTACCGCGACGCCCGCCCGTACGAGGGCCGGGACGTCCTCGTCGTCGGGGCCGGCGCCACCGGCTGCGACCTCGCCGCCGACCTCGCCGAGGGCGGCGCCGCCCGGGTCCGCCTCGCCGTCCGCACACCACCGCACCTGCTCCGCCGCGCCACCCTCGGCTGGCCGGCCCAGCGCTCCGCGCGGCTGGCCCGGCGCATTCCGGTCCGGCTCGCCGACGCCCTGCTGCGCCTGCACCGGATCGGCGTGCCCGACCTGTCGGCACACGGGCTGCCGCGCCCGGCCGACGGGCCGTACACCAGGGCCGAGGCCGGGCGGCCGCCGGTCCACACCACGGAGCTGGCGGCGCTGGTGCGGCGCGGCGCGGTCGAACCGGTCGCCGCCGTCGAGGCGTTCGACGGCGCCGAGGTGGTGCTCGCCGACGGCGCCCGGATCGCCCCGGACACCGTGGTCGCGGCCACCGGCTACCGGCGCGGCCTGGAGGAACTGGTCGACGGCCTCGGCCTGCTCACCCCTGACGGCGCCCCCGCCGCCCTGGCCCCGCGGGCCGCAGCCCCCGGCCTCTACTTCACCGGCTTCGGCGACCCGGTGGACGGTGCCCTGCGCCACCTCGCCCGGGACGCCGCCCGCACCGCCCAGGCGGTCCCGCGCGACCGCGCGCGCCTGCTCCGGGCTCGCGCCAAGGCCCGGCGGAAGTCCCCGGCGGGAACGGCGGAGCGGCAGGGCGCCGGGCTGAAGGCCGCCGGCGAGGCCGGGCCGGACAGGGACTCGGCGCCCGCCTGAGCCCCCCGGGGCCCGGGGCTCTCGCCGCCTTCGAGCGCGTCCCGCCCGCGCGGTGCGGCCGTGCCCCTGCCTCAGGCGGCGGCAGGGGCCGGGTCCTCGCTCGGCTGGGCTTCGTCCGGCCCGTACGGGGCCAGGACGGTCGGGGAAGCCGACCGGGCGGGATTCGCGGTCCCGCCCGCCGCGTACCGTCGCCCGCCGGACGCGGGAGGCCGGCCCGGGCGGGCTGGGGCCGGGCCCGGCGGGTCAGAGCCCCTGCGGCAGTGCGAACCCCTGGGTCTCCGGCGTGGTGGTGGCCTTGAGGGCCGGGGCCGCCTGGGCGGGGACGTGCGGGTCGATCTCGCACCAGATCCGCTTGCCCTCGCCCTCGGGCTGCCAGCCCCAGCGGTCGGCGAGCCCGTCGACCAGTTCCAGGCCGCGCCCGTTGGTCTCGTCGCGGTCGGCGTGCCGCTGGAGCGGCGGGTGACAGCTCGCGTCGGCGACCTCGACCCGGACGGTACCGGCCCGGCAGCCGGGCGCGGCGGGCAGCTGTATCCGCAGCACGGCCGGGGAACCGGTGTGCACCACCGCGTTGGTGACCAGCTCGGACACGATGAGGATCAGGGTGTCGGCGAGCGCGTCGTCGACACCCGTACCGGGGCCCGTGAGCCGGGAACGGGCCCATCTGCGGGCCCGCCCGACCTCCGCGGGATCGGTCCCGACCTCCAGCTGAACTTGAAGCACCTGCACCGCTCACACCATCCGAACCGGCGGACACATCGCCTCGCGCCTCCACAGGGTCACGGAACGTGATCCCCTGGAGAGACAGCATGGTTGACGTACAGTCACCCCAACAAGCGCTTCGGGCATATTCCAGCGCGAAGGAGTACGCGTGCTGCATACTGTGCGACGCGCGCCGGGGGGAGTCGAACACCAGACTTCCCCGCCTCGCCATGCCCGGCGACCGGCGTACGCGGCGCGTTCCGGGGGCGCCGCGGGGGCGCCACCGGGCCGCATCGGACGCCGCACCGCTCGCACCCGCCCCAAGCTACCCGAGCGACCGGGTGACTCCGCGCCGTGACGGGTGGGCGCGAGGGCTCCATCCGATGCGGACGGAGTGTGACCGTGTGCGCCCCCGGCGCACGCCGCGGGTACGCGCCCGTCAGGCGCCACGCACGCCTCCCGCCCCGTACGCGCCCCGGCCCGGGCGCGCGGGTCCCTGTCCCCCCGGACCGCCGTCACAGGTCCCGGACGTCGGGGTCGGCGGTGGTGAAGTAGGCGGCGACGGCCTTCAGCAGGCGGTCCTCCCCGATGCGGCCCTCGTCGCCGTCGAGCGTCTCCACGGCGGCGGTGGCCGCGCCGGGCTCGACGCCCAGCGCGGTGAGCATCCGCACCGTCTGCGTCCGCCCGGCGGCGCGGTCCTCGCCGCCGTCGGCGACGGCCACGGCGGCCCGGACGAAGGGGCGGGCGATCTCCGCGAACCGCTCGGGGCTGTCCCGCAGCCGCTTCACGGCGCTGTGCGCGAACTCCGAGCGGGTGATGCGCTGGTCGCCGTCGCGGTCCGCGATCCCGGCCAGCCCCTGCCAGAGGGCCTCGGCGCCGTAGTAGAGGTCCTGACCCCGGTCGGAGCGGGCGGTGGCGCCGAACTCGGCGAGCAGGGCCGCGGCGGCGGTACTGAAGTCCTCGCGCGAGATGTAGCCGTTGCCGTCCTGGTCGAACACGGTGAACCTGGCGGCGATGGTGCGCTGGTACTGGGCACTGTCCATGGGCTGGGGGACCGCCTCTCGATCGGTCTGGGCTGCGGTTCCTGACCTGGCCGCGCACCGGTCCGGGGCGTCGGCCATTGTCTGGAGAGGGTACGCCGAAACGGCCGTGACCTGGGCCGATTCGGGAGAGTCTGTGCCAGGAACGCAACACTGCGAGCGCCCTCGTGACGCCGGGTCGCGGTACGGGACCGGCCGGTGACCGCGCCGGTCGCGCCGGGCGGCACCGAGGCGGCTCAGGCGGTGAGCGGGCTGGCCTGCTCGTCGAGGGCGGCGGTGACGTCCGGGTAGACCTCGAAGAGCCGGCGTACGCCGAGCGCGGCGAGGACGCGGTTGACGTGCGAGCCGTCCTCGGCCCCCTTGGCCGGGAGGATCAGCCGCAGACTGCCCTGGCAGGAGCGGATCAGGCGACGGGTCGCGATCAGGACACCGACACCGCTGGAGTCGCAGAACAGGACGTCGGAGAGGTCGAGAACGAGTTCGTGCCGCCCCTTCGCCACCACGTCGTGGACGCGCTGGCGCACCACCGGGGAGCTGACCAGGTCGAGTTCGCCCGCCACATGGAGCACAGCCCACCCGCCGTGCTCCGCGTCGGTCACTGTGAGCGCCACGCCGTCCTGCCTCCCGCTCGCTGATCCGGAAGCCATTCCTACGCTTCCGCTTCGTACGCGGCTGCCCGGCCGCACTCCCATGAAACACCCCCGCGCGTACGGTCCATGATCCAGCACACCCGGTCATGGCCGAATACCGCCCCTCCCGCGCCGTCGTGGCCGGTATCGGCCGTTCGCCCGGCGTGATCAGCGCGGTCCCGTCGTCCCGCACGCCCCCCATCCGTACCACGCGGCCCGGCGGAAGCCCGGCCCGTGCCCGCCTCGCGGACCGCCCTGGCGGGCTCCCGCGCACCCACTACCACCAGCGGGTCCCCCGTGTCAGCACATTGCCGCAAAGGGGGGTGTGAAGGCCCGGCGCGCACTACATTGGCCTCCCAGAGCCCGTGTGCGCACCGGCATCCGGAGAAACGGCCGGTTCGGTCCGGCCCCGCTCCGGGCGCGTACCGGGCTCACCGGACCGGGAGGGGGCCGTATGACGCCGCGGACGTCGCGCGACGGAGACCGCCTGATGCGCGAGCGCCTCCTCGACGGCGAAGCGGCCGCCTTGGGCGAGCTCTACGACCGGTACGCGCCCCTCGTGCACAGCCTGGCCCACCGGGTCCTGGCCGACGAGCGTGCCGCCGACCGCGTCACCCGGGACGTCTTCACCCACGCCTGGGAACGCCCCGGCGACTTCACCCCCGGCGAGCGCTCGCTGCGCTCCTGGATCGCCTCGCTCGCCCACCACCGCGCCGTGGAACTCCTGCGCGCCACGAGCGCCGCCGAGGCGGCCGTCACCGGCGACGGGACCGCCGAGGAACTGGAGGCGATGGTCGGCCGGGCCGCCACCGCCGCCCGCGCCGACTACATCGTCACCGCGATGCCCGTCCCGCTGCGTGCCGCCCTGCGGCTCGCCTACCACCAGCGGCGCGACCACCGGCAGACCGCGGCCGACCTGGGCGTCAGCGAGGAGGAGGTCCGCCGCCGGCTCCGCCTGGGCCTCCAGTTGCTGGCCACGGCCGCCGCGCCCCGCCCGCCGGGCGCCCCGTCCGCCTTCTCCGGTGCGATATGACCGCCACCCGCCTCGACGTGGACCACCGCGCCCTGATGTCGTACCTCGGTGCGTGGGCGCTCGCCGCCTGCTCGCCCGAGGAGGCGGCGGCGGTCGAGAGCCACCTGCCCGAGTGCGACCGGTGCGCCGAGGAGGCGCGCCGGCTGCGCGAGGCCGTCGGCCTGCTCCATCACGAGGAGCCCCTCGACCTCGATCCGGGGCTGCGCGCCCGCGTCCTGGAGAGCTGCCTCGACCGGCACCCGCCGAAGATCCCGGTGCCCGGGTGGGCGGCCGCCTACGACACGGAGACGGCGCGGCTGGACGCCCTGCTCCAGGACATCCAGGACGCCGAGTGGCACGCCCCGGTACGGCTGCGCTGGTTCGACGGCGAGGAGCAGGTCGGGCGGCGGACCACCGTCGCCGGGGTGATCGGCCACCTGATGACGGTGGACGGGCTGGTCGCGGTCGCCCTGGGGCTGGAGGATCCGCTCGGCGCGCGGACCCCGGCCGACCTGGTGGCGCCGGACGCGCGGACCGAGGCGCTGTGGAACGCCTCGCCGCTGCCGCAGACCCGGTCGGTGCGCGGGCCTTGGCGCGAGCAGAGCCACCGGCTGGTCAGCGCGCTCTCGCTGGAGAGCGACCGGTCGGCCGCCCTGGCCGTGGCCTACGGCGGGTACGCGCTGCCGCTGCGGGACTCGCTGCTGGACCGGGCCTTCGAGTGCTGGGTGCACGCGGAGGACATCGCGGCGGCCGTCGACTACCCGTACGAGCCGCCCAAGCCGCGCCACCTCAACGCGATGATCGACCTGGCCGCGCGGTTGCTGCCCGGGGTGATCGGGCGGCGGCGGGAGGCGGGGCTCGGCCGGGGTGTGCGGGAGCCGGGCGGAGTGCTGCACCTGGAGATCGAGGGCGCGGGCGGCGGCGACTGGTTCGTCGGGCTGGACGGGGAGACGGACGGCGCGCAGGCGGAGCCCGGGCGCGCGGTGGCGCACGTGGCGCTGGACGGCGTGGAGTTCTGCCGGCTCGCCGCTGGGCACGTGGCGCCCCGGGAGGCGGCGGCCGGTCAGGACGGGGACATGGAGGCGGTCCACGAGGTGCTGCTCGCCGCGGCGTCGCTCAGCCGGATGTGACACCCGGGGCGGGTGCGGGCCGTGCGGCGCGCCCCGGGTGAACCGGGCGCGCCGGTGCCCGCGGCCTCAGGCGAAGACGACGGTGCGGTGGCCGTTGAGCAGGATGCGGTGCTCGGCGTGCCACTTCACCGCGCGGGCGAGCGCCTGGCACTCGACGTCGCGGCCGACGGCGACGAGCTGCTCGGGGGTGACCTCGTGGCCGACCCGCTCGACCTCCTGCTCGATGATCGGGCCCTCGTCGAGGTCGCTGGTGACGTAGTGCGCGGTGGCGCCGATCAGCTTCACGCCCCGGGCGTGCGCCTGGTGGTAGGGCTTGGCGCCCTTGAAGCTCGGCAGGAACGAGTGGTGGATGTTGATGATCCGGCCGCTCAGCTGCTTGCAGAGGTCCTCGGAGAGCACCTGCATGTAGCGGGCGAGCACCACCAGCTCGACACCCTCCGCCTCGACCAGGTCGAGAACGCGCTGCTCGGCCTCGGCCTTGGTGTCCTTGGTGACGGGGAGGTGGTGGAAGGGGATGCCGTACGACTCGACCAGCTCGGCGAAGGTCGGGTGGTTGGAGACGACGGCGGCGATGTCCACCGGGAGGGCGCCGATGCGGGCGCGGAAGAGCAGGTCGTTGAGGCAGTGGCCGAACTTGCTGACCATGAGGATGATCCGCATCCGCTCGTCCGCGCGGTGGATCTGCCATTCCATCCGGAAGGAGTCGCCGATCGCCGCGAAGGAGGCGCGCAGCTTCTCGACGGAGACCGGGGACTCGGCCGAGAAGGAGACCCGCATGAAGAACAGACCCGTGTCGTGGTCGCCGAACTGCTGGCTGTCCTCGATGTTGCAACCGGTCATGAACAGGTAGCTCGACACGGCGTGGACGATGCCCTGCTTGTCGGGGCAGGCGAGGGTGAGGACGTAGCTGTCGGTCGGCTCCTCGGCGGAGCCGGACGGCGCGGCGGCGGCCGGAACGGGCTGGTCAGTCATGCCCGCCAGGGTCCCACACCGGACGGCGCGGCGGGCGGGACGTCCGAGGCGCGGCCCGTCAGGCGGCGCGCTTGAGCGAGGTCAGTGCCTCCAGCGTGCGCGGGGGCGCGTCCGGGTCCTCGCCGTCGCCGGTGGCGAGCGCCACGTGGGCCTGGCGGGCGGCGTGGACCGCCTCGGGCCAGCCGGGGTGCTGGAGGTAGACCGGAACAGCGGCGTCCGGGCCGACCTCGTGGAGTATGCGCAGCACCTTCAGGACGGCTCCGTCGACGAGGGCGGCCTCCTGGGCGTCGCGGAAGACGGTGCCCACGTACTTCTCGGCGGACCAGTTGTCGAGCCAGGTGTCCTCGACGAGGCGGTAGACGGCGTCGGTGACGTCCCCGTAGCCGGGAAGGCCGGCGAGCCAGACGGTCTGCTGGAAGGCGGCGTCGGAGAGCATGTGCAGCCCTGAGCGCACATTCAGGCGCCAGCGCCACCACGGCATGTCGGTCATGGGCATGTCGCCCATGGTGGAGGAACGGCGGGCACGACGGGAAGACTTCTCCGAGCTTTGCACGGTCATGGATGGTACGTTCCCGGGCATCCCGCCCGCCGCGCACCCCCAATTCACCTGCCGGTCACGCGGCGTTGCGCCCGGATGACGCCAGGTGTCGCCCGGGGGTAAGAGCGTGCGGCCCATGACCGGCCGCCGCTCCAGACCCCCGTCCGCCCGCCGAACGCGCCGCCCGCGCCGTGCGGCCCCGGCCCGGCGAGCGCTCCGCGTCCGCCGGGCCGCCTCCCTCGGCGCCCTGACGGCGGCGCTGACCGGCGGTTGCGGCCTGCTGCCCGCCGGGACGGGGAGCGACGGGCGGGCGCCGGTGACGGTGATGACCTGGGCGCCGGAGCGGACGGGGGCGACCGACAAGCCGGGGATGCCGGCGATGGCGCAGGCCGTCGCCCGCTGGGTCAACGCCTCGGGCGGCATCGACGGGCACGAGCTGAAGGTGCTGACCTGCGACGACGGCAACGACAGCGTGGGGGCGGCGGCGTGCGCCCGGCGCGCGGTCCGTGAGGACGTGATCGCGGTCGTCGGCTCCTACAGCCAGCACGGGCGGTCGTTCCTCTCGCCTCTGGAGGCGGCCGACATCCCCTACATCGGCGGCTACGGGGTGACGGGCGAGGAGTTCACCAGTCCGCTCTCCTACCCGGTCAACGGCGGGCAGGCGGCGCTGCTGGCGGGCAACGGGCGGCAGCTCGGCGAGGAGTGCGGACGGGTCTTCCTGGTGCGGCCCGACACGGTCGCGGGTGACGCGCTGCCGAAACTGCTGGACGCCGGGCTGGCCGAGGCGGGCGCGGCGAGGTCCGTGGACGTGCCGGCGCCGGAGTCGGCCCGGGAGTACACGGCGCAGGCCGAGCGGGTCCTCGCCGCCGCCCCGTCCGGCTCGGCGAGGCCGGACTGCGTCACGGCGGTCCTCGGCGACCGCACCGACACCTTCTTCGACACCTTCCGCCGGGCGCGCGACGACGGCGGCCGCGAGGTGCGGATCGCCTCGGTCCTCGGCGGCGTCGACCAGTCCCTGGTGGACCGCACCGGCGGCGCCCGCGGCCCGTACGAGGGCGCGTACGTCACCGGCTGGTACCCGGTGGCCTCCGACGACCGGTGGGCGCCGATGCGCCGCGTCATCCGCGAGCACGCCTTCGACGACAACCGCGTCGACCCGGCCGACGCGGGCGTCCAGACCACCTGGATCGCCTACGAGGTGCTGCGCCGGGCCGTCGCCGAGGTGGACGCGGACCGGGTCACCGCCCGCGACGTGCACCGCGTCCTGGACGACGGGCTGAGCGTGGAGACCGGCGGGCTCACCCCGAGGCTCCGCTGGCGGTTCGAGGACCTGCTGGCCGCCCGCGACCATCCCCGGCTGGTCAACGCCGACGTCACCTTCCAGACGGTGCGCTCGGGCCGCCTCACCGCCACGGGGACGGGGCCGCACGACCTCACGAGGACGCTGAGCGGCCCCTGAGGCGGTGCGGCCCCGTCCGCTCAGAGCTGGGTCGGGGTGTGCTCGGTCAGGCCGTACTCGCCGGCTATGGAGTTCCAGAGCGGGGCGGCCTCGTTCTTGGCCTTGGTCGCCTCGCCGCTGGCGCGGTTGCCCGCGGCGTGCTGGCCGGTGGAGCGGGCCTGGCCGTCCCGGCAGCCGCGCTTGCCCTTGGTCTGGTCGGCCCAGGTGGCGTACCGGTTGTCGGCCTCCGCGGACGCCTTCCACGCCTTGGTCAGCGCGCTGGTCAGCCGCTGGTGCTCGGGCAGCTTGTCCACCTCGATCTCGCCGAGCCGGCGCACCAGGTCGTTCCGCTGCTTCGCCGCGTCGCGCAGGTCCTCCGCGGCCTGGTCGAGCGACTCGCACTTCTGGATGTTGGCGACCGAGCGGATCACCGCGGCACGGCTGTTGTTGCTGTCGGAGAGCAGCTTGTCGAGTTCGACGGCCTGCTCACGCGCCGGGTCGACGGACGGCGACGGTGACGGCTCCTCCTCGGCGGGCGCGGAGGCCGACACGTTCTCCTGCCCGCCGGGCTTCTTCTCCTCCTCCCCGCCACCGCTGAGCAGCGCGCCCGCGCCGAGGCCGAGGACGGCGCAGCCGACCACGACGGCCGCGACGAGGGGCCCCTTGGAACCGGTACGGCCCCGGTCCGGCTCGGCGGCCTTGCGGGCGGCGGCCCGGCCGGCGGGCGGCTGGGCGGGACCGCCGTACCCGGCGGCGGGCTGCGGCGCCCCGGGGTCGACCCGGGGCATCTGCTGTGTGGCGCCCCCGCCGTCGCCGCCGGCCGGGGCGGAGCGGAAGAGGTTGTCGAACTCGGCCGGGGGCTGCCGTTCGCCGGGCTCCTGGCCGTACCCGGCGGGCGGGCCCTGCGCGGGGACGGGGGCGATGAACTGCGTGGCGTCCTCGTCCGGGGAGGCCGGTGCGGGCCGCCCCGGCGCCGGGTGGGCGGGACCGCCGGCGCCCGGGTGCCGGGCCGGCTCCGCGGGCGCCTCGGGCGGCAGGGCGCCGGGCAGCGGCCCGGGCCCCGCCGGACCGGGGGGCACCGGCGGCAGGTACTGGGTGGCGCCCTCGTCGTAGGGCTGCGGCAGAGCCGGGGCGGCCGGTACGGGCGCGATGAACTGCGTGGCGTCCTGGTCGCCCGCCGCAGGCTGGGCGGGCGGATGCGGCGGCTGGGCGGGCGGCAGCGGACCGGCACCCTGCGGAGCCTCGGCGGGCGCGCCGGAGCCGTACTGCTGGTGGGACTGTGCGTGCGGCGGGGGATAGCCGTAGCCCTGCGGCGGCCCGGCCTGCTGCGGCGGCGGGTAGCCGTAGCCCTGCGGCGGCCCGGCCTGCGGCGGCGGATAGCCGTACCCCTGCGGCGGCTGGGGTGCTCCGCCCCAGGACGCGGAGCCGTCCGTGCCGTACCCGCCGTGCTGGGGCGCCGGAGCGGGCTGCTGCCCGGTGCCCGGCGCCTGGCCGGCCCAGGGGCTGCTCCGGTCCTGCCCCTGGCCCCAGGGAGCGGCGCCCGCGGGTCCGGCGGTGTCGCCGGTGGTTCCGGGCAGCAGGGGAGAGCTGCCGTCGCCGGGGTGCACGACACCTTCGCGTGCCGGGCCCGTCGGGCGTGGGTGCGGCTCTGCGCCCTGTCCGCTCTGGCTCACCGAGGACTCCTACGTAGGGGGGAACTTCGTCATCGCCGGTTTACGCTACCGGGTTCCCTCCGTGCGGTGCCACGCAGCTCAGGCCGATCCCGCCCCGCCCGGCGGCCGGGTCGGCGGGGTGTAACAGAACGCGGACCGCAGGCGCTGTTGACGGCCATCCGGCGGCCATCGGCCGTTCACGGACGGGGCCTGGCGGGGCCGCGCCACGTCAGGCCGCCCGCAGTTCGAGCCGGGCGCCGAACTCGCGGACCACCGGCTCGTCCTGGAAGGGCGTCAGCCGCTGCTGGAGGTCGTCGAGGTACTCGGTGCCGCGGCTGGAGCGGAGTGTGCCGAGGAGTTCGGCGGCGCGGGTGCCGGTGTGGCAGGCGCGCTCGATGTCCCGCTCCTGGACCTGGGCGGCGGCGAGCAGGGTGAGGCCGATGGCGCGCCGCCTGACCCGGGTGACGGGGTGCTCCGCCAGGGCCTGCTCCGCGTACCGGGCGGCCTGCGCGGGGCGGTTCAGGTCGCGGTGGCAGTGGGCCAGCTCGTCGGCGAGGTAGGCGTGGTCGAAGTGGCCGATCCACACCGGGTCGTCGGCGCTCTCGGCGCCCGTCTGCTCCATGGCGTCGGCGGCCCGGCCCATCGCTCCGTCGGCGGCGGAGGCGTCCCCGAGGAGCGCGTGGCCGCGGGCCTCGGCGGCGTGGAAGAGGGATTCGGCACGCGGGGTGGCCCGGCCCTTGGCCCCTTCCTGGGCGGCGCGGGCGAGCTGGGCGATCTCGCGCGGATTGCCGAGCTGGGCGGCGAGGTGGCTCATGGAGGCGGCGAGGACGTACCCGCCGTACGCCCGGTCGCCGGCGGCCTGGGCGAGGCGCAGGGCCTGGATGTAATAGCGCTGGGCCAGTCCAGGCTGCCCGGTGTCGACCGCCATGTATCCGGCCAGCTCGGTGAGGCGGGAGACGGCGGAGAACAGCTCGCGGCCGACGGCCTCGCGG
Source organism: Streptomyces diastaticus subsp. diastaticus (assembly GCF_011170125.1). NCBI lineage: Bacteria > Bacillati > Actinomycetota > Actinomycetes > Kitasatosporales > Streptomycetaceae > Streptomyces > Streptomyces diastaticus. The sequence goes on from NZ_BLLN01000002.1 coordinate 103,721, forward strand.
TAGGAGCCGGCGAGCAGCCCGGAGACGACGCTGTTGAGGTAGTGCACGACGACGGGCCGCACGTGCCCGCTGCCGTACTGGTGGTCCAGGTCGACCAGGGCCTGGGTCATGGCGCGCACCGCGGCCACGTCGGACTGGCCGACGCGCGGCCCCGCCTGACGGCTGACCTGGCCGTCGGGGACGGAGATCAGCCAGTCCCGGCTGGGCTCGACGAGGGCCGAGGAGGCGACCGTGGAGCCGGAGAGGAAGTCGCGGCGGCCGACGTCGCTGCGCCACAGCTCGCAGACCTGCTCGATGGCGCCCAGCACGGTCGGCGAGAACTGGAGTCCGACGCCGGAGGCGAGGTTCTTGCCGTTGGCCATGCCGATCTCGTCGATCGTGACCGTGCGGCCGAGTTTGCGTCCGAGCGCCTCGGCGATGATGCCGGGGGCGCGCCCGCGTGGCTGCTGGCCGCGCAGCCAGCGCGCCACGGACGTCTTGTCGTAGCGCAGGTCCAGTCCGTGTTCGGCTCCGCACATGTTGACCCGGCGGGCGAGACCGGCGTTGGAACAGCCCGCTTCCTGGATGAGCGCCTGCAGCCTTTCGTTGGGCTGGCGCGCGACGAGTGGCCTGGCGGCCATGGCGTACCCCCTGCTGTGCACCGTGGTCCATCGGATGGGCCTGAGGGACCCGCTCCCTCAGGCGGTGGTGGCTGTCTGTCACCGTCCTGGCGTGATCAATGCCCGGACAGTGCGCGGAAGATGCGCGCTTATCCGGAAATGCACCTCTGTCCGCTTCTTCGAACGAACGCGCTGTGCAGCGTTTTTCACTCCAGCGAGTGAGATTGCGGAGCCGAACCCCCGTGGCGGCGGGGCCCGTCGGGCCGGTACCGGCGTACGGACGCGCCGCCCCGCCCCACCGTCCCCCCGTCCTGGCTACCCCCGGCCCGTCCCCGTCGCCCATACGCGCCCCCGGAGATGCCCCCGTGCGCCCCGGGTGCGGAATCGATGCGCCATCCCGGCGCACGCGGGCCCCGTAACCGGAGGTGGGGGCGGGAGTTGAGCTGGGCGTGGAAAAGACCATGGGAGTCACGACGGCCGGGCAGATCCCCCAGCAGCGCGGCGAGCAGCCGCTGGACACGGCGGTGCGGTACGCCGAGGAACGCCATTGGGACGTGGTCCCCGGCGTCTGGCTGGAGGTGGTCGCGGGCACCGAGCACTGCTCCTGCGGCGCGAGCGCCTGCCCCGCCCCCGGCGCGCACCCCGCGCACGCGGAGTGGGGGACGCAGGCCACCGGCAGCGCCACGGTCGCCCGCAAGCTCTGGGCGGAGCAGCCCCGGGCCTCCGTCCTCCTTCCCACCGGCCGCGCGTTCGACGCGATCGACGTCCCGGAGACGGCCGGCTTCCTCGCGCTGGCGCGGATGGAGCGGATGGAGCTGGCGCTCGGCCCGGTCACCCGCAGCCCCGACCGCCGTATGCAGTTCTTCGTCCTGCCCGGCGCCGCCGCCAAGGTCCCTGATCTCCTGCGCGCGATCGGCTGGCTCCCCGCCCGCCTCGACCTGACCGTCCTCGGCGAGGGCGACTTCGTGGCCGCGCCCCCGACCCGGTTCGGCGCCGCGGGCGCGGTCCAGTGGGCGTGCCGCCCGACCCCGGCCAACCGCTGGCTCCCGGACGCCGAGGACGTCCTCAGCCCGCTGGCCTACGCCTGCGGGCGCGACGTGGGATCCGGGGTGTGACCGTCCTCAGGGCATGAAGGCGGGCGGGCGGGACGGCCGAGCGGGCCGCGCGCCCGCCCGCCTTCCGTGGGGCCCGTTCCGGGGGCACGACTACGGCACGGCGTCGTCCGGCTCTCCTCCGACGGGGCCCCGACGACCGACGCCCCCCCTGTCTGGCCCCTGCCCCGGAGCCCGGCGCCACTCGGTACGCCCCAGGCCGCGACCGGCCCGCCCGGCTGCCGCGGTACGCACCTGGTCGGCGTGCACGAGGCCGCGGCCGCCTCCCCTTCCGTGCGTCGTCCCGCCGGAGGGAAGTGAGCGCGTCACGCGCCCGGAACTGCCGGAGGCGGTGGCCCGTGTCGGGCGGGAGCAGCGGCCGGCCGTTCCTGTGCCGAGGACGGAAGGCCCCTGCCGCGCGCGTGCGTCGGAGGTCGTCACCTGGACCACCTCGAAGGCGACGTCGATGCGCGCGTTGGGCCCGCCCCGCCGAGACCCACTGCGACCTGGGGTTTTCCTCACTTGTCCACAGGCAGGCCGTGTTCCGTCCGCGGGCCTCACCGAGGTTGTCCACAGGCTTGGCCCCGTTTCTCCGTCCGCCCGTAGGGTGAATGTCGTCGGGGCGGGAGACCGCCGACGGGGACGAAGGGGGCTGGACATGACCAGGGAAGCCGAGCGGGCACGCGCACGTGACGAGGCGGCCGCGACCGCCGCCTCGGGCGCGGTGACGGCGGAGGCCGCCGTACCGGCCGTGCGGGTGCGCGGCCTGTGGAAGCGGTTCGGGCAGCAGACCGCGGTGGCCGGGATCGACCTGGACCTGCCGGCGGGCAGGTTCGTCGGCCTGGTCGGACCGAACGGCGCGGGCAAGACCACCACCCTCTCGATGATCACCGGCCTGCTCAGGCCCGACGAGGGCACCGTGGAGGTGGCCGGGCACGACGTGTGGCGCGACCCGGCCGAGGTCAAGGCCCGCATCGGGGTGCTGCCGGAGGGGCTGCGCCTCTTCGAGCGGCTCTCCGGCCGTGAACTCCTCGCCTACATCGGCCGGTTGCGCGGCCTGCCGGGTGAGGTCACCGACCAGCGCGCCACCCAGCTCCTGGACGTCCTCGGTCTCGCCGGCTCGCAGCACAAACTGGTCGTGGACTACTCGACCGGCATGCGCAAGAAGATCGGCCTCGCCTCGGCCCTCCTCCACAACCCCGAGGTCCTCTTCCTCGACGAGCCGTTCGAGGGCGTCGACCCGGTCTCCGCGCAGACCATCCGGGAGGTGCTGGAGGGATACACGGCCTCGGGCGCCACCGTCGTCTTCTCCAGCCACGTGATGGAACTGGTCGAATCGCTCTGCGACTGGGTCGCGGTGATGGCCGCCGGGTCGATCCGCGCCGACGGCGCCGTGCGCGAGGTGCGCGGTGACGCCGACTCCCTCCAAGCGGCCTTCCTGGAGCTGGTCGGCGCCCAGGGCCGCAGCACCGGCGGCAGCCTCGACTGGCTGGGCGGTGCCCGATGAGCGACCGCACCACGACGGCTCCGGCGCCGCTCCCGCCCGCCGCCGCCGGACCACCACCGCCGCCACCGGGTGGCCGGCCCCTCACCGCGACCCTGGTCCGCCTCAAGCTCTCCCTGCTGCGCAACGGCCTGCGCCAGTCCGCGGGCCGCCGCGCCGCCTACATCGCCTCCGCCGTCGTCTCGCTGCTCTTCGCGGCGCTGCTCGTCCTCGGCCTGGTGGCGCTTCGCGGCCACGCCTACGCGCCGACGGTCACGCTCGTCCTCACCGCGGCGCTGGCGCTCGGCTGGGCGGTGATGCCGCTGTTCTTCCCGAGCGGCGACGAGACGCTCGACCCGACCCGGCTGGTCATGCTGCCGTTGCGCCCGGAGCCTCTGGTCCGCTCGCTCCTTGTGGCCTCACTGGTGGGAGTGGGCCCGTTCTTCACGCTCTGCCTGCTGACGGGTTCCCTGGTGGCGCTGACGCGCGGCTGGGCGGCGGCGGTCCTCGCGGTCCCGGCGGGGGTGCTGACGCTGCTGGTGTGCGTGGCACTGGCCCGGGCCGTAGCCGCCGCCAACACGCGGCTGCTGACCAGCCGCAAGGGCCGCGACCTCGCCGTGCTCAGCGGGTTGATCATCGCGGTCGGCGCCCAGCTCGTGAACGTCGCGGTGCAGCGCGTCGGCTCCGCGGGCGGCCTCACCCGGCTCGACCCGGCGGTCGCCGTCCTGCGCTGGATACCCCCGGTGTCGGCGCTCTCCTCGGTGGAGGAGGCGGGGCACGGGCAGTGGGGCCGGGCGCTGGCGCAGCTCGTCCTGGGCGGGGCCGCCCTGGGGCTGCTGCTGTGGTGGTGGCGGCGCTCGCTGACGAAGCTGATGACAGCACCGGACGGCTCGACCCTCGGCGCCGCCGACAACCCCGCCCGCAAGGGCCGCGGCGACCACACCTCACGTCTCAGGGCCTTCGCGTACGCACTGGCCCCCTCGGGCCGGGAGCGGGAGCGGACGGCGGCGGTGGTCGAACGGTCCCTGCGGTACGTGTGGCGCGATCCGAAGACCAAGGCCGCCTGGATCACCTCCCTGGCGATCGGTCTGATCATCCCGGTCTTCAACGCCCTCCAGGGCGGCGGCTCGGTCTACCTCGCCTGCTTCGCGGCGGGGATGCTCGGCGTCCAGATGTACAACCAGTTCGGCCAGGACACCTCGGCCTTCTGGATGGTCGCGCTCTCGCTCTCGACCGCCCGCGACGCCTACGTGGAACTCCGTGCCCGTGCCCTGGCCCTGCTGACGATCACCCTGCCGTACGCCACCCTGGTCACCGTCCTCACCGCCGCTCTGCTCGGTGCCTGGAGGCAGCTCCCGGAGGCGCTGGGGCTCTCCTACGCCCTGCTCGGTGCCATGACGGCCACCGGCGCCTGGGCCTCCGCCCGGTACCCGTACTCCATCCCGCAGGAGGGCAACAAGAACGTCGCCCCGGGTCAGGCCGGGCTGGCCTGGATCAGCGTTCTCGGCGGCATGGTCGGGGGCGCGGCGCTCTGCCTGCCGCTGCTCGCCCTCCAGATCGGGCTGCACGCGGGCGGCGGCCACGCCTGGCTCTGGGTGGTGCTCCCGGCCGGCGCGGCGTACGGGACGCTCCTCGCCTACACCGGGCTGCGACTGGCGGCGCCGAAGGCCGCGGGGCGGGTGCCGGAGATCCTGGAGGCGGTCAGCAAGGGCTAGGAACCGAGGCGGGGCCAGGGTGCCTCGTACTCTGCTGTCACCACCTCGCCGGCCACGGGCTGCCGACGGTCGACACGGGCGGAAGACCGCCATGCCGTCATCCGCTCGGGCCGCACGGGCCGCACGGGCCGCACGGGCCGCACGGGCCGCACGGGCCGCACGGGCACTGTGCCGCACGCGGCGCCATGGGCCGGGATGGCAGGGCGGCCGCGCCTTCCGGAGGGAGAGGCGGGAGACTGCCAGGGAGCTCTCGCGCCCCTGGCGACACCCGGCCCGGGCCTCCCCGGGTCACACCACCGCGAGCCGGCTCACCAGCAGTTCCGTCCGCGGCTCCGTGTCCTCCGGCAGCAGGCGTCGCGCACGCGTCAGGGTCGTGAGGCCGTGCGGGTACGCCCAGAAGACCTCGGTGACAGGCCCGGGTGGACTCCGTCTCCGGCGACGTCGCCGAGGCACTCCAGCAGAGCGGTGAAGGCGTCCTCGATCGGTACCGGGGTGCCCTCGTCCGCGAAGACCAGGCCGCCGTCGAGCTGGAACCTCGCGTCGTGGACCGCCGGGTCGCGGTGCGCGAAGTCGAGGCGGGCCCGGGCGAGGGCGGCGACCTGGGCACGCGGGGCCCACCGCGGCGGGCGGCGGCTCGCAGGGCCGCGGCCGACTCGGCCGCGGCTTCGAGGGCGACGGCGCCGATGATCTCGCGCCTGCCGCGGAAGTGGCTGCGGAGGGGACCGCTTCCCCCACCTCCGCGTCGCCCTCATCGTCGCCGCCCTCGCGCTCCTGGTCACCGCCCGTTTCTGAGCGCGCGGGCCGCCGCGGCCTGCGCGGGCCTCACCCCGCCGGCAGCCCGTCCAGGAACGGCCGCACCGCGGCCTGCCAGGCTCCCGGCTGGTCGTAGTGGACGAGGTGTCCCGCGTCGGTGACCTCGGCGTACTGCCCCTGGGGAAGGACGCGGACCATCTCCTGGGCCTCGGCACGGCCGAGGGCGCCGTCCAGGCCACGGACGACGAGAGTGGGGCAGGTGACCTGGGCCAGCTCGTCCCAGTGGGCGTCCTGGACCCAGGTCGCGCGGGTGCTGAGCATCTGACGGCGGGAGAAGACCGGCCGCCAGCCGTCCTCGTGCTCGGTCATGACCTCGGCGTAGAACTCGCCGCGGGCGGCGTTGGGCCGCTCCACCCACGGATCGTCCTCGCCGAACCACTTGCGGACGTCGCCGAGGGTGGCGAACGGGGTGGGCCAGGCGTCGAACCACTGCTCCCATTCGCGCTGCGAGGCGGCGCCGAGCGCGGAGGCGCGCATGTCGCAGATGACGAGGCCGCGGACGAGGTCGGGCCGGGCCGCCGCCAGTTGCCAGGCGGTGAGGGCGCCCATGGCGTGACCGACGAGGACGGCGGGGCCGAGGCCGAGCTGTTCGATGGCGGCGACGGCGTCGGCGACGAAGACCTCGCGCGTGTACGGCCCGTCGGCGAGCTTGGCGCTCTGCCCGTGTCCGCGCTGGTCGAGGGCGACGGCGCGGTGGCGTTCGGCGAGCCAGCGGGCGGTGCCGGCCCAGTGCGAGGCGCGGCCCATCAGGCCGTGCAGTAACAGCACGCCCGGCGCGCGCCCGGCGCCCGCGCCCTCCCCTCCACCGTCCCCGGCCTTGGGCGGGTCGGCGAACTCCCAGGCGGCCAGGGGTACGCCCCCGGAACCGGTCACTTCGATGCGCCGCACCATGCTCTGGCACCCCCACAGTCTCTGGCTCGCCCGATCCGTGTCCTGGCTCTCGATCACGGTCGTGCCCTCCGCCTCACGTTACCGAACAAACATTCGACGATGCCGCCTCCGGGGGGCTGCACCCCTCTTTCGAGTGACCCCCTTCCAGGATTGCCGTCCGTCGCCGGGGGGAGATCTTCAGCGGGAGGCGGACCGCTCGGGGAAACCGGTCCGGCGGGAGTGATCCTGGGAGCTCGGGGCTCCGGATCACGACAGGGGAGGGCAGGCCCCGGCGCCGATGGGTGCCGGGGCCTCGCACTGCCCGCGACCGTTCGCGGCACCGGGCGGGCGGGGCCTGAGCAGGGTGAGGCGGCGGGGCGGGCGGCGGCCGGTTCCGTACGTGTGAAGGATCGGCGCACGGTCCGTCCCCTCCCCAGGTGCCTCCCGGGCGGCGCCGCGCGGGCAGGCGGAGGCGGGCCCAGGACGGTCAAGAGTCATCACGTCATATGCCTGACGACAGCCTCGCACGAGCCACCCGCCGCGCGCTGCCGTTCCGCACACAGAATCTTCAACTTCCGGTCAACCCGGGCTCCGCCGCCCCCGACCGGCCGGAACACGGGCCCCCCGCCCTCCACAGACCACCCCCACCGGCCACTCACCAGGCTCCCCTCCCGCACCACGGGCCTCGCCCGCCTCGTCCGCATCACGCGCGGCACCCGCGCCACGGGCGCCACGAACACCGCAGCCACCCCGAGCACCCTCACACCACGTTCACCGCGAACACGACCGGCGGCCCGCGCAAGCCTCGGGCCCCTGCCCCGGACAGGACAGCACCCTCATGGCCGCCCCGCGGGGACGCACAAAGGCCGGGGCGCCCCCTTGAGGGGACGCCCCGGCCCGGGACCCCGGCTTCTCCCCGGTCCCGCCCGCCCCGAGTCGGCAGACGGCCCGGAGCAGGCGGTGCGGGAGGAACGGTCAGCGCTTCGGGAACAGGTCAGCGCTTGGCGACGAAGACGTGCGAGGCGGTCTCGGTGTTCAACTCGGCCGCCTCACCGCTGGAGCCGACGAGGACGCCGCCGGCCGACTCGGTGACACTGACCACCGAGCCGGGCTGCACGCCGGCCCGGCGCAGGGTGTACATGAGCTGGGCGTCGGTCTGGATGGGCTCGCCGATCCGCCGGACGACGGCGGTCTTGCCCTCACTGCCGGGGTCGAGATCGGCCAGCGACACCATGCTCTCGTCGAGGAAGGGGTCGGCGCCGGCCTCCTCGCCCAGCTCCTCCAGGCCCGGGATGGGGTTGCCGTACGGGGACTCGGTGGGATGGCGGAGCAGGTCGAGGACGCGGCGTTCGACCGCCTCGCTCATGACGTGCTCCCAGCGGCACGCCTCGGCGTGCACCTGCTCCCACTCAAGGCCGATCACGTCGACCAGCAGGCACTCGGCCAGCCGGTGCTTGCGCATGACGCGGGTGGCCAGGCGCCGGCCCTCCTCGGTCAGTTCCAGGTGGCGGTCGCTGGCGACGGCCACCAGGCCGTCGCGCTCCATCCGGGCCACCGTCTGGCTGACCGTGGGCCCGCTCTGGTCCAGGCGCTCCGCGATCCGGGCGCGCATGGGGACCACGCCTTCCTCCTCCAGTTCGAGGATGGTGCGGAGGTACATCTCCGTGGTGTCGATCAGTCCGGACATTCGTGCCCCTCAGATGCTGTCGTGCGCTGGCCCTGACCTCAATTCTGACGCATCGGCCCGCGAACCGTGCCGGGCCGCTCGCGAGGTGGCCGGCCGGAGCCTCCCGGGCCGGGGCGCGCCCCCTCTCCGCCCTCCCCGCCAACCCTTGCGGCACCTTGACAGTGCACTGGTCCAGACCGCACCGTGATGCCCGTCGCGGTCCGGACCGGCCCCGCCCCCGCTCCGCGCACCCGCGTGCGCCCGCGCCCGCCCCGCCCCACGTGCCGCTCACCGAAAGGCCACCGCCGATGACCTCCACGCCCGGCACGACGACCACGCCCTTGTCCTCCGCCTCGTCCGCCCCGTCCTCCGCCCCGTCCGCCCCGTCCTCCGCCCCGTCCGCCCCGTCCTCCGCCTCGTCCGCCCCGGCCCCGTCCGGGGCGGGGGCCGGTCCCGCCGCCGGGCCCGACGGCCTGGCGACCGGTTTTCTCGATGCCGCCATGGCGCTGCTGGCCCGGGTCCGTGCGGAGGAGGCCGGGACCATCGCGGCGGCGGGCACCCTGCTGGCCGAGACGGCCGCGTCGGGCGGGCGGCTGTTCGCCTTCGGCGCGGGCCACTCCGCGCTGCCCGCCCAGGACCTGGTCTACCGGGCCGGCGGCCTCGCCCTGATGAACCTGCTGGCCGGTCCCGGCCTGGTCGGCGTCGACGTGCGCCCCGCGACGCTCGGCTCGGCGCTGGAGCGCGTCGAGGGGTACGCCACCGCGGTGCTGGACAGTTCCCCGCTGCGCGCGGGGGACGCGCTGGTGATCATCTCCCTGTCGGGCCGCAACGCGCTGCCGGTGGAGCTGGCACAGGCCGCGCGGGCTCGGGGCGTGCGGGTGATCGGGGTGACCTCGGTGGCGTACGCGGAGGGGACGACGGCGCGCAATCCCTCCGGGACGTTCCTGAAGGACCACTGTGACGTGGTGCTGGACAACAAGATCGCGGTGGGGGACGCGGAGCTGTCGGTCGAGGGGATCGGGGCGCCGTTCGCGCCCGCCTCGACGGTGGTGACCAGTGCCGTCCTCCAGGCCGTGATGGCGAGTGCGGCGGGCGCGTTGCTGGAGCGCGGAGTGGAGCCGCCGATGCTCCGCTCTGGCAATGTCGACGGCGGCCACGACTGGAACGCCGAGGTCTTCGCGACGTACCGCGACAGGATCTTCTACCAGCACTGACACCGGGACACCCGGCCCGTGCGCCCTGGGGGCGGCCCGTCGTCCGTACGGCGGGCCGCCCCCTGGTGCGTCAGCGGCGTGCCGCCAGGTCCAGCAGGGGAGCGATGTGGGCGGCGACGCATTCGGCGTGGGCGAGGTCGGCGCGGTCGAAGGGAGTGCGGGAGCCGACGCGGAGGAAGGTGAGGACGCCCAGGGTGCGGCCGCGGCTGCGCAGGACGGTGCACAGGGCGTGCCGGGTGGTCTCGGGCCAGAGGTGGGCGACGGCCCACTCGCGGGCCGGCTCCTCGCCGCCGGGCCGGTCGGGGGCGAGGGCGCCCGGCCCGGTTCCGGCGGCGGCGCGCAGGGTGCCGCCCCGTTCGGCGCACTGGAGGGCGGGGTGGCCGTCGGGGTAGCGGGCGGGCATACCGGCCAGGGCGCCGTTGGGCGGCTGGCCGGGTTCGCCGGAGGGACTGGCGGCGGTGCGCAGCAGGCGGGTCGGCGTGCCGGCGGCCGGCGGGGCCACGGTGTCGAGGAGGGCGTGGTCGGCGAAGCCGGCGAGGGCGAAGTCGAGGTGGGCGACGGCGCCCTCGGAGGGGTCCTCGCACTCGGTGGCGACCCGGGCGGCCCGGTGGAGCTGGTGGGAGCGGAAGCGGAGGCGGGCGTTCTCCTGTTCGGTCTGCTTGGCCTCGGTCAGGTCCTGGAAGAGCCAGCCGACGCCGAGGGGTACGGGTTCCTGCGCCAGGGGTGAGGCGAGGCGCACGAAGCCGCACCGCCAGCAGCGGCGTTGTTCGCCCTCGTCGGTGCGGACGGTGACCCAGAGTTCGACCGGGGCGGTGGGGGTCCCGTCGGCGAGGACGTGGGTGAGGGCCGACTCCAGTTCCTCGACGCCTTGGAGGACGAGGTCGCCGAGGGGGCGGCCGAGGGCGGTGGAGCGGCTGGTGCCGAGCGCGTAGGCCGCGTGGGCGTTGAGGACGGCGAGGCGCAGGTCGGCGTCGACGAGGACGACGCCCCAGGCGGCGTCCTCGAAGAGGGCTTCGCTGAGCGCGATGGAGCGTTCGAGGTCGATCTGGGTGTGGACCTCGCTGAAGGCGCAGTAGATCCCGGCGGGCTCGCCGTCGGGGCCGCGGACGGCGGAGGTCTGGGCGCGGACGAGGACGCGGCGGCCGTCGCGGGTGAGGAGGGCGACGTCGTGGACCTCGCGGCCGCGTTCGGCGGTGACGCCGAAGAGGCGGTGTTCGACGTCGGCGGCGTCGCCGGGGCGGACGGCCCAGCCGGCGAGGCCGCGACGGCCGACGGCTTCGGCGGCGCTCCAGCCGAGGACGCGTTCGGCCTCGCGGTTCCAGTGGGTGAGGACGTGGTCGGCGTCGAAGGCGCAGAGCGCGGCGTCCATGCCGTCGAGGAGGGCGGCGAGCAGGTCGCCGCCGTCGGGGCCCGGGTCCTCGGGGCCGAGCGCGTCGGTGGTTCCGCTGTGCCCGTAAGCACTCATCGGGCGCCCCCCATGGGCCGATTGCACACGATGTCCTGCATGTCTTCCCGCAAGCCGTCCCGCATGTGGTCGAGCGTGTCCGCGCGCGGACGTGGCCGCCGCACGGGATCTTGCACGTGACGCTGCACGTACCGGCATTCAACTCGACTGTGGCACGGCCCACACGGGGTTCGCGGAAATCGCCGGGGCCGGGGCGGTGGGGATATTCGCTGGGACACGGTCGGCGCGCTTCCTGGGCTGTGGGTCCGGCAAGGGCTGTGGGGAGTCCGGCGGCTGGGCGCCTGCCGGGTGGGGGCCTGTCCGCGGGGACGTTTCTTTCGGGGCGTCCGTGCGCCCCAATGTAGAGGGCGGCGGAGCGGGGCCCCACGAGGCGGCCGGGGGCGGACGGCCGGGGCGGCGTACGGCGGGGCTCCGCACGGGCCGGCCGCGGTGCGCGCCCGTGCCGTCCGTAGGGTCGGCCGCGTGAGCGACACGAGGATCGAGCACGTCCGGCTCGGTGAGGTCGAGGTCATCCGGGTGGTGGAGTGGCAGGGCGCGTACCTGCCGCCCGCCGAGATGTTCCCCACGGCTCCCGCCGGGCTGTGGGAGGAGCACGCCGAGTGGCTGGTGCCCGACCACTGGCGGCGGGCCGAGGACCGGACCGTGGTGGCGTTGCAGTCCTGGGTGCTGCGGGGCGGCGGGCAGACCGTCGTGATCGACACGGGGGTGGGCCACGATCGTGACCGGCCCGGCATGGGGCCGTTCCACCGGGGGCGCAGCAGGCTGCTCGCCCTGCTCGGCGAGGCGGGGGTGCCCCCGGAGAGCGTCGATTTCGTGGTCAACACGCATCTGCACGTGGATCACGTGGGCTGGAACACGGTCGACGCGGGCGGCGAGTGGGTGCCCAGCTTCCCCCACGCCACGTACCTCATCCCGGCCGCCGACGACGCCCACTACGGCCCCGCCCAGGGGTACGGCCACGGCCGGCAGCCCGCCGACCGTCTGGTCTACGAGGACAGCGTGGCGCCCGTCCACCGCGCCGGGCAGTCCCTGCTCTGGGAGGGCACCCACCGCGTCAACGACTTCCTCACGCTGGAGTCGGCCCCGGGGCACACGCCGGGCTCGTCGGTGGCGCGGCTGGCCTCCGGCGGTGACCGGGCCGTCTTCGTCGGGGACCTGGTGCACAGCCCCGTGCAGATCGTCGCCCCGTGCCATCACAGCAATTCCTGCCTGGACCCGGCGCGGGCCGCCCGCAGCCGCCACCGGGTCCTCGCCCGCGCCGCCGACGAACGCGCACTGCTCGTCCCGGGGCACTTCGGCGGCCCGGGCGCGCTGGAGGTGCGCCGGGCGGGCGGCGGTTTCACGCTCGGCGCGTGGGCCGCCTTCGGCCCCGGCACCGGGTGACGGCCCGCACGCGTCTCAGGGCGCCAGGCGTTCGACGCGCCAGCCCGGGGTGTCGCCGCCGGTCGCGTCGCCGTCGCCGTCGCCGAGCCGCACGTACCGCAGGCGGTCGTGGAGGCGGTTCTCGCGGCCCTGCCAGAACTCGACGGTGTGCGGGGTGACGCGGTAACCGCCCCAGTGCGGCGGCACCGGGACCTCGGCGCCCTCGGGATGGCGGGCGGCGACGTCGGCGTAGGCGCGGTCCAGGGTGTCGCGGCCGGGGACGACGGCGGACTGGTCGGAGGCCCAGGCGCCGATCTGCGAGCCGTGCGGGCGGGTGCGGAAGTAGGCGGCGGTCTCCTCGGGCGGCACCTTGGCGGCGGTGCCGGTGACGCGGACCTGGCGGGCCAGTGGGTGCCAGGGGAAGAGCAGGGCCACCCGGGGGTCGCCGTCGAGGTCGGCACCCTTGCGGGAGGAGTAGTTGGTGTAGAAGACGAAGCCGCGGCGGTCGTACTGCTTGAGCAGGACGGTGCGGCTGTCGGGAGCGCCGTCCGCGGCGACGGTGGAGACGATCATGGCGTTGGGTTCGTAGAGGCCGTCGCGGGCGGCTTCGGCGAACCAGCGGGCGAACTGCTCCATCGGTCCGGCGGCGAGCGCGCGCTCGTCGAGGCCCTCCCGGCGGTACTGCTTGCGCATCGCGGCGGGGTTCAGTGATGCGGACGCGGCCCGCGCGGGGCCGCCCTCTCGGTCGGTCACCCCGCCATCCTGCCGCACGACCGCGGGGCGCCGCGGTGCGCGGGGTTCCTGCCGGGTGGCGGGCGGGCCCGAGCGGGGCGATCGTGGCACTGAGTGCCACAGGGGCTCCCCAAAGGTGGCACTCAGGGGTATCGTCCGTGGTGCCCGGAGGGTCCGTCGACCCGGCCCCGGGGGCCCCGCTGCTTGTACCGCAACCGAAGGAGCCGCCTGATGTCCGATTTCGTACCCGGTCTCGAAGGGGTCGTCGCGTTCGAGACGGAGATCGCCGAGCCGGACAAGGAGGGCGGCGCGCTCAGGTACCGGGGCGTCGACATCGAGGACCTGGTCGGCCACGTCTCGTTCGGGAACGTGTGGGGCCTGCTGGTCGACGGCGCGTTCAACCCCGGGCTGCCGCCCGCCGAGCCGTTCCCGATCCCGGTGCACTCCGGTGACGTCCGTGTCGACGTGCAGTCGGCGCTCGCCATGCTCGCCCCCGCCTGGGGCCTGCGCCCGCTGCTCGACATCGACGAGAAGCAGGCTCGCGACGACCTCGCCCGGGCCGCCGTGATGGCGCTCTCCTACGTGGCGCAGTCGGCGCGCGGCCAGGGGCTCCCGATGGTGCCGCAGAGCGAGATCGACAAGGCCGAGTCCGTCGTGGAGCGGTTCATGATCCGCTGGCGGGGCGAGCCGGACCCGCGCCACGTCAAGGCGGTGGACGCCTACTGGACCTCGGCCGCCGAGCACGGCATGAACGCCTCGACCTTCACCGCCCGGGTCATCGCCTCCACCGGCGCCGACGTGGCCGCCGCGCTCTCCGGCGCGGTCGGCGCGATGTCGGGCCCGCTGCACGGCGGGGCTCCCTCGCGGGTGCTCGGCATGATCGAGGAGATCGAGCGGACCGGCGACGCCCGCGCCTGGGTGCGCCAGGCGCTCGACAAGGGCGAGCGGCTGATGGGCTTCGGCCACCGCGTCTACCGGGCCGAGGACCCGCGCGCCCGCGTGCTGCGCCGCACGGCCAAGGAACTGGCGGCGCCGCGGTACGAGGTGGCGGCGGCGCTGGAGCAGGCCGCGCTGGAGGAGCTGCACGCGCGGCGCCCCGACCGGGTGCTCGCCACCAACGTGGAGTTCTGGGCGGCGATCCTGCTGGACTTCGCGGAGGTCCCGGCGCCCATGTTCACCTCGATGTTCACCTGTGCCCGCACCGCCGGCTGGTCGGCGCACATCCTGGAGCAGAAGCGCACCGGCCGCCTGGTCCGCCCCTCCGCCCGTTACACGGGTCCGGCCTCGCGCTCCCCGCACACCATCGAGGGGTACGACCAGATCCCCGACCTGGCGGGCTGACCGCCGGGCGTACCCGAGGGGACGGGCCCGGTCGCCGTGGTGGCGGCCGGGCCCGTCCGCGTGCCGGGGGTCAGAAGCGGTCCGGGGCGCGCTCGGGGAGCGGGGAGCCCGGGAGGGTGCCGGGCCGGTCCTCCCGGGCCTCGGCGTTCGACTCGGGCGTCGCCCGGCAGGTGACGTCCTCGGCGGGGAGCCTGCCGGTGAGCAGGTAGCGGTCGACGGTGCCGTCGGTGCAGGTGTTCCCGCTCGGGTAGACGCCGTGGCCCTCGCCGCCGCGGACGGTGACCATCTTCGAGCCCTTGAGGTCGGCGTGCAGGGCCTGGCCGCTGGGCAGCGGGGTCTGCGAGTCCCACTCGTTCTGGACGACGAGGGCGCCGGCCTTGTTGCGGACCTCGGTGGCCGCCTCGACGGACTCGTCCCAGAAGGCGCAGGGCTTGACGGAGGACGCGAAGTCGCCGTACAGCGGGTAGCGGCCCTTGTCCTCGATCGCCTCGCGCCGGTAGGTCTCCGGATCGCGGGGCCAGGCGGCGGAGTTGTCGCCGCAGACCACGGCGAGGAAGCCGGCCGTCATGTTGTCGGTGGGCGTGTCGGCGGTGGCGCGCGCCTCGGCGGCCCGGCCGGCCGCGGTGAACGGGCTGAGCTTCTTCGCGGCGGCGGGCTCACCGGCCGCGGCCTTCTTCAGCTCGACGACGGCCTCGCTGGCGTACCGCGGGGTGTGGACCGCGCCGCGCAGACCGCTGCGGATGTCGTCGCCGTCGACGGGCTGCCCGTCGATCACGATCGGCTCCTCGTCGGCCTGGGCGACCAGCTCCCAGAAGGTGCGGTCGACCTGCTTGGGGGTGGTGCCCAGGCCGTACTCCCCGGAGCGTTCGGCGGCCCACCCGGTCCACCGGTCGAAGGCGGGTTCGGCGCCCCACGCCCACCACTGGACCATGCCCCGCCAGGCCAGCGCGGGGTCGACGGCGCTGTCGAGCACGAACCGGTCGGCGCGCCGGGGGAACATCTGCGTGTAGACGGCGCCCAGGTAGGTGCCGTACGAGTAGCCGAGGTACGAGACCTTCTTCTCGCCGAGGACCGCCCGCAGCAGGTCCATGTCGCGGGCGGTGTTGCGGGTGGTGAGGTGCGGCAGGGTGTCGCCGGCCCGCCGGCGGCACTTGTCGGCGACGCCGCGCGCCCAGTCGACGTCCTTCTCGAAGGTCTCCTCCTTGTAGGGCCGCAGCCAGTCCTCCTCCTCCGGGCTCAGGCCGCAGGAGACCGGGCTGCTCCCACCGACGCCGCGCGGGTCGAAACCGACGAGGTCGTAGGTGGCGCGGGCCTTCTCGGGCAGCATCTCCTCCAGACTCAGCGGCATGTACAGCCCCGGCCCGCCGGGGCCGCCCGGGTTGGAGAGCAGGACGCCGTGCCGTTTGCCGGGCGCGGTGCTCCTGATCCGGGATATCGCCAGGTCGAGCTGTGCGCCCTCGGGCGCCCGGTAGTCCAGCGGCACCTTGATGGTGGCGCACTGGAACTCGGCCGGGGTGTCGGCCTGGCACCGTTTCCACCGGGGTTTCTGCTGGGTGTAGCGGTCGAGCCCGCGCTCCGCGGCGGCGGGGGCGGTGGCCTGCTGGGCAGCCGCGGCCTGCGGGGCGGCCAGCAGGGGGGCCAGCAGCGCCGCGACGCCGGCGGCGAGCACGGGCGGGAGACGTCGTCTGCGCACCTCGTCGTTCCTTCCGGTCGGGTGATCGGACAGGAGCGATCCTTCAGGCGGCACACCCCGGCGGGCATCGGCCGGGCGACCCCAACTCCCCTACGTCTCAAGGGTGATGTCCGGTACCGGGGTGGGTCTCGGGTCGTAGGTGACGGCTGCGGGTCTCAGGGCCGGCCGAGGGCCGTGTCGAGGACGCGGGACCACTGGGCGACGACCTTGCGGCGGCGGGCGGTGTCGTCGGTGAGGAGGTTGGCGAGGCCGAGGCCGCGCGCCATGTCGAGGAAGCCCTGGACGAGTTCGCGGACGCCGGGGCGGGACTCGTCGGCGTCGAGCAGGTCGACGGCGATGCGGTGGGTCTCGCGGCCGACGCGGGCCTCCAGCTCCGTGACGCGGGCGCCGAGCTGGGGCTCGTCGCCGGCGGCGACCCACAGGTGCAGGGCGGCCCGGAAGAGGTCGCCGGTGTAGAGGTCGACGAGGGCCTCGACGGCCTGGGCGCGGCCTTCGGGGGCGAGGGCGCGCAGGGCGGTGGAGCGTTCCTCGGCGACGTACTCGACGGCGGCGGTGAACAGGTCCTCACGGGTCGGGAAGTGGTGCTGGGCGGCGCCCCGGGAGACGCCGGCGCGTTCGGCGACGACGGAGACGGTGGAGCCGGCCCACCCGTGCTCGGCGAGGCAGGCCACGGCGGCGGCGAGCAGCCGCTGCCGGGTGGCGCGGCTGCGGTCCTGCTTGGGGGAGGTCACCACACCCATGCGGCATCCCGTCGTTCGAGGAAGGCGGTCATCCCTTCGCGCGCGTCGGCGGAGGCGAAGAGGCGTGCCGAGCGCTCCACCAGGTCGTCTCCGTCCCGGTCGAAGGCTGCCAGCACTGTAGCGGTGACCAGGCGCTTGGACTCGGCGAGCCCCTGCGGGGAGCCGCGCCGCAGCCCGTCGAGGACGGGGGCGAGCGCGGTGTCGACGTCCTCGCCGGTGAGGGTGAGCAGCCCGATCCGGGCGGCCTCCTCGGGGCCGAACTTCTCGCCGGTGAGGAAGTACCGGGCGGCCGCCGTCCGGTCGACGCGGGCCAGCAGCGGCAGCGAGATGACGGCGGGCGCGACCCCGATCCGCGCCTCGGTGAGGGCGAAGCTGGCGCCGGGGCCGCCCGCGGCGATGTCGCAGGAGGCGAGCAGTCCGAGGCCGCCCGCCCGGACGTGCCCGGCGACGCGGGCGACGACCGGCTTGTCCAGCGCGACGATCCGCCGCATGAGGGCCACCAGCGCGTGCGGGTCGGGCGGGTTCCGCAGGTCGGCCCCGGCGCAGAAGGTCGTCCCGGTGTGGGTGAGCCGCACGGCCCGTACGTCCGGGTCGGCCCCGGCCCGCTCCAGCGCGGTGTCGAGTTCGGCGACGAGCGCCTCCGAGAGGGCGTTGCGCCGCTCGGGCCGGTCCAGGGTGAGGGTGCGGATGCCCCGCTGGTCGCTCTGGAGGACGTACGCCATGGTGGGGGCCTCTCGGGTCGGGGCGGGCGGGAGCGGGTCGGGCCGTACGGGCGGGGCGGGGCACGCACACCGCCCTGGCGCGGGTCAGTAGGACTTGGGGAGGCCGAGGCTGCTGTGGGAGACGAAGTTGAGGATCATCTCGCGGCTGACAGGGGCGATGCGGGCGACGCGGGCACCGGTGATGAGGCGGGCCAGGCCGTACTCGCGGGTGAGACCGTTGCCGCCGAGGGTGTGCACGGCCTGGTCGACGGCGCGCACGCACGCCTCGCCGGCCGCGTACTTCGCCATGTTGGCGGCCTCCCCCGCGCCGAAGTCGTCGCCCGCGTCGTAGAGCGCGGCGGCGCGTTGCATCATCAGCTTGGCCAGCTCCAGCTCTATGTGGGCCTGGGCCAGGGGGTGGGCGATGGCCTGGTGGGAGCCGATGGGGGCCTTCCAGACGGTGCGTTCCTTGGCGTAGGCGACGGCCTTGGCCAGCGCGTGGCGGCCCATGCCGAGGGCGAAGGCGGCGGTCATGACGCGTTCGGGGTTGAGTCCGGCGAAGAGCTGGAGGAGGCCCGCGTCCTCGTCGCCGACGAGCCGGTCGGCGGGGAGCCGCACGTCGTCCAGGGTCAGTTCGAACTGCTTCTCGGCGGCGTCGATCTCCATCTCGATGTGCCGGCGTCCGAAGCCGGGCGCGTCGCGGTCGACGATGAAGAGACAGGGCTTGAGGCGGCCGGTGCGGGCGTCCTCGGTGCGGCCGACGATGAGGGTGGCGTCGGCGATGTCGACGCCGGAGACGAAGACCTTGCGGCCGTTCAGCACCCACTCGTCGCCGTCGCGGCGGGCGGTGGTGGTGATGCGGTGCGAGTTGGAGCCGGCGTCGGGTTCGGTGATGCCGAAGGCCATGGTGAGGGAGGCGTCGGCGAGCCCCGGCAGCCAGCGGCGCTTCTGTTCCTCGGTGCCGAACCGGGCGATGACGGTCCCGCAGATCGCGGGCGACACGATCATCATGAGCTGGGGGCAGCCGGCGGCGCCCATCTCCTCCAGGACCAGGGCGAGTTCGGTGATGCCGCCGCCTCCGCCGCCGTACTCCTCGGGGAGGTTGACGCCGAGGTGGCCGAGTTTCCCCGCCTCGGCCCAGACGGCGGCGGGGTCGGCGTCGGGTCCGTGCTTGGCTCCGAGGGCGGCGACGGCGGCGCGCAGGTCGCGCAGTTCCTCGGACTCGATCAGGGTGGCGGTGGTGGTCACGCTGGTTCCTCCTGGACGACGGCGAGCAGGGCGCCGACCTCGACCTGGTGGCCGGGGCGGGCGTGGAGCGCGGTGAGGGTGCCGGAGGCGGGGGCGAGGATGCAGTGCTCCATCTTCATCGCCTCCAGCCAGACGAGGGGCTGGCCTTCGGTGACGGCGCCGCCTTCGGCGAGGCCGTCGGCGACGCGGACGACGGTGCCGGGCATCGGGGCGAGCAGCGAGCCGGGGGCCTGCCGGGGGGCGGTGTCGGGGTGGCGGGGGACGGGGGTGAGGCTCCGGCCGCCGTGCGGCCCGTCGACGTGGACGCGCCCGCCGGCCCGGCTGACCGCGTACCGCCGCTCGACGCCGCCCGCCTCGGCCCCGTCGGCGAGGACGACGCCGTCCGGTGCGACGGAGACGACCCGCGGGTCGCCGGCCTCGGGCAGGGTCCAGTGGTGGCGGCCGGGCCGGTAGCGGATCTCGTACTCCGTACCGTCGTCGGCGCGGTAGCGGCGTACGGGGTCCTCGGAGCGGAGGTTGCGCCAGGCTCCGGCGGCGAGCCGGGAGCCCGCGGCGGCCTGGGCGGCGTCGGCGAGGGCGGCCGCGACGGCGGCGTGGCGGCCGTCGTCCGCGGCACGGGTGAGGGTGCCGAGGTGGCGGGTGTAGAAGGCGGTGTCGAGTCCGGCGAGGGTGCGGAAGTCGGGGTGTTCCAGGGAGCGGACGAGCAGGTCGCGGTTGGTGGCCGGGCCGTGCAGGCGGGCCCGGGCGAGGGCGCCGGCCAGACGGCGGACGGCGGCGGCGCGGGTGGGGCCCCAGGCGATGACCTTGGCGAGCATCGCGTCGTAGTGGACGCCGACGGTGTCCCCGGCCTCGTAGCCCGCGTCGAGCCGCAGGGGGGCCGGTTCGCGGCCGGGCAGGTGGGCGCGGTCGGCACCGGGCACGTCGAGGCGGTGGACGGTGCCGGTCTGCGGGGCCCAGCCGGCGGCCGGGTCCTCGGCGTACAGGCGGGCCTCGACGGCGTGGCCGTGGGCCGGGGGCGGCGCGGCCGGCAGTGCCTGGCCCTCGGCGACGGCGAGTTGCAGGGCGACCAGGTCGACGCCGTGGACGGCCTCGGTGACGGGGTGCTCGACCTGGAGGCGGGTGTTCATCTCCAGGAAGTACGCCTGGCCGTCGGCGACGAGGAACTCGACGGTGCCGGCGCCGGTGTAGCCGATGGCGCGGGCGGCGGCGGTGGCGGCCTCGTGGAGCCGCGCGCGCAGGGCGTCGGCAAGGCCCGGGGCGGGGGCTTCCTCGATGACCTTCTGGTGGCGGCGCTGGAGGGAGCAGTCGCGGGTGCCGAGCGCGAGGACGGTGCCGTGCCGGTCGCCGAGGATCTGCACCTCGACATGGCGGCCCGACGGCAGGTAGGGCTCGACGAGGACCTCGCCGTCACCGAAGGCGGAGAGGGCCTCGGCGGCGGCCGCCTCCAGGGCGGCGGGCAGTTCGTCGAGGGCGTCGACGACGCGCATGCCGCGTCCGCCGCCGCCCGCGGCCGCCTTGACGAGGACGGGCAGGTCGGCCTCGGTGACGGCGCCGGGATCGAGCGGGCCGAGCAGCGGCACTCCGGCGTCGGCCATGAGTCTCTTGGCGCGCGTCTTGGAGGCCATCGCCTCGATCGCCTCGGGGTCGGGGCCGATCCAGATGAGCCCGGCGTCCCGCACGGCGCGGGCGAAGGCGGCGTTCTCGGAGAGGAAGCCGTAGCCGGGGTGGACGGCGTCGGCTCCGGCGGCGCGGGCGGCGGCGATGACGAGGTCGCCGCGCAGGTAGGTGTCGGCGGGGGCGTCGCCGGGGAGCCGCACGGCGGCGCCGGCCTCGCGGACGTGGGCGGCCGAGGCGTCGGGGTCGGCGTAGACGGCGACGGTGGTCAGGCCCAGGTGGTGGCAAGTGCGCAGGACACGGCGGGCTATCTCGCCCCGGTTGGCGACCAGGACGCGGGTCAGGGGCCGGTCCGGCGTGGCGGGATGGCGGGAGGGGGTGGTGGTCATGGTGTGGGCCTCACATCCGGAAGACGCCGAAGCCGCCACGGGCGCCCTCGACGGGGGCGGTGTGGACGGCGGACAGGCACAGGCCGAGGACGGTGCGGGTGTCGCGGGGGTCGATGACGCCGTCGTCGTAGAGCCGCCCGGAGAGGAACGCCGGCAGGGACTCGGCCTCGATCTGCTGCTCGACCATGGCGCGCAGCGCGGCGTCCGCCTCGTCGTCGTAGGGGCGCCCCTTGGCGGCGGCGGACTGGCGGGCGACGATGGAGAGGACTCCGGCGAGCTGCTGCGGGCCCATGACGGCGGACTTGGCGCTGGGCCAGGCGAAGAGGAAGCGGGGCTCGTAGGCGCGGCCGCACATGCCGTAGTGCCCGGCGCCGTAGGAGGCGCCCATGAGGACCGAGAGGTGCGGGACGCGTGAGTTGGAGACGGCGTTGATCATCATGGCGCCGTGTTTGATGATGCCGCCCTGCTCGTACTCCTTGCCGACCATGTAGCCGGTGGTGTTGTGCAGGAAGACCAGCGGGACGTCGCGCTGGTTGGCGAGCTGGATGAACTGGGCGGCCTTCTGCGACTCCTCGCTGAACAGCACGCCCCGCGCGTTGGCGAGGACGCCGACCGGATAGCCGTGCAGCGTGGCCCAGCCGGTGACGAGGCTCGGTCCGTACAGCGGCTTGAACGCGTCGAAGTCCGAGCCGTCGACGATGCGGGCGATGACCTCGTGCGGGTCGAACGGCGTCCTCAGGTCCTCGGGCACGATGCCGAGGAGTTCCTCCGGGTCGTACCTCGGTTCCCGGGCCGGTGCCGGGTCGGGGTGCGCCTTGCGCCAGTTGAGGCGGGCGACGACGCGGCGGGCGCGGAGCAGCGCCTCGGGTTCGTCCTCGGCGAGGTGGTCGGCGAGGCCGGAGACGCGGGCGTGCATCTCGGCGCCGCCCAGCGATTCGTCGTCGCTCTCCTCGCCGGTGGCCATCCTGACCAGCGGCGGCCCGCCGAGGAACACCTTGGAACGCTCCTTGACCATGATCACGTGGTCGGACATGCCGGGGATGTACGCGCCTCCGGCCGTCGAGTTGCCGAAGACCACGGCGACGGTGGGGACGCCGGCGGCGGAGAGTCGGGTCAGGTCGCGGAAGAGGGCCCCGCCGGGGATGAAGATCTCCTTCTGCGAGGGCAGGTCGGCGCCGCCGGACTCGACGAGGCTGATGCAGGGCAGCCGGTTGGCGAAGGCGATCTCGTTGGCGCGCGCGGCCTTCCTCAGCGTCCACGGGTTGGAGGCTCCGCCGCGCACGGTCGGGTCGTTGGCGGTGATGAGGCATTCGACGCCGCTGACCGTGCCGATGCCGGTGATCAGCGAGGCGCCCACCGCGTAGTCGCTGCCCCAGGCGGCGAGCGGCGACAGCTCCAGGAACGGGGTGTCCTCGTCCAGCAGGAGTTCGACGCGTTCGCGGGCGAGGAGTTTGCCGCGCTTCCGGTGGCGTTCGACGTACTTCTCGCCGCCGCCCGCGAGGGCCTTGGCGTGCTCGGCCGCCAGCGCGTCGAGCTTGCCGAGCAGGGCTTCGCGGTGGGCCGCGTACTCGGCGGAGGCGGGGTCCAGCGCGGTGGGCAGGACGGTCACTGCGGTACCTCCGTGGTCGGGGCCCGCGGGGCCAGGAGCGTTTCGGGGAGGTCGACGTGGCGGGCGCGCAGCCACTCGCCGAGCCCCTTGGCCTGCGGGTCGAAGCGGTCCTGCGCGGCGGCGCCCTCCCCGAGCAGCCCCTCGATGTGGAAGTTGACGGCGTTCAGCGCGGGCAGCGCGTACCGCGTGAGGGGCAGACCGGCGGTCTCCGGCAGGAGTTCGCGCAGCCGCTCGACGGTGAGTGTGTGCACCAGCCAGCGGTACGCCCGCTGGTCGCGGACCCACACGCCGATGTTGGCGCTGCCGCCCTTGTCGCCGCTGCGGGCCCCGGCGACGGTGCCGAGGGGCAGCCGGCGGGTCGCTCCCGGGGGCAGCGGCGCGGGCGGCGCCGGCTCCCGGGCCGGGGCGAGGGCGCGGGTGCGGGCGGGGTCGGTGACGGTCAGGCGGGTGCCGTCGGGCAGCACGGCGGTGTGGCTGACCTGGTCGCGCTCGACGGGGACGGCCTCGAAGACGCCGTACGGGGACCCCTTGCCGGGCGGCGCGGTCAGGTGGAACCCCGGATACCCGGCGAGGGCCAGTTCGACGGCGGCACCGCTGACGGCCCGCCCCGCCTTCTCCGGCTCGGGGTCGCGGACGACCAGGCGGAGCAGCGCGCTGGCGGTCTCCTCGGTGGCGGCGTCCGCGTGGTCGGTGCGGGCCAGTTCCCAGCGGACCTCCCTCGGCCCGGCGGCCGCGAGCGCGTCGCCCATCTGCGCCTGGACGAGGTCCGCCTTGGCCTCGATGTCGAGCCCGGTCAGCACGAAGACGACCTCGTTGCGCCACCCGCCGAGCCGGGTCAGGCCCGCCTTGAGGGTGGGCGGCGGGGCCTCGCCGCGTACGCCCTCGACGCGGACCCGGTCGGGGCCCTCCTGGCGGAGCCGGACGGTGTCGAGGCGGGCGGTGACGTCGGGGCCCGCGTACCGGGGGCCGGTCGTCTCGTAGAGGAGCTGGGCGGTGGCGGTGCCGACGGTGACGGTGCCGCCGGTGCCGGGGTGTTTGGTGAGGACGCTGCTGCCGTCGGCGTGGATCTCGGCGAGCGGGAAGCCGGGGCGGCGCAGGAGGGCCGGGTCGTGGTCGGTGAAGAAGGCGTAGTTGCCGCCGGTGGCCTGGGTGCCGCACTCCAGCAGGTGCCCGGCGACGACGGCCCCGGCGAGCTGGTCGTGGTCGTCCGGCGTCCACCCGAAGTGGGCGGCGGCGGGCCCGGAGACGAGGGCGGCGTCGGTGACGCGGCCGGTGACGACCACGTCGGCGTCCGCCTGCAGGCAGGCGGCGATGCCGAACCCCCCGAGGTAGGCGTTGGCGGTGAGCACACCCTCGCCCCAGCCGCCGGGCCGGTGCGACAGATCGTCCCCCTCGACGTGCGCGACGCGCGTGGGCAGGCCCAGCCTCCCCGCCAGCTGACGTATGCGCTCGGCCAGTCCGGCCGGGTTCAGCCCGCCCGCGTTGGTGACGATCCGCACGCCGCGCTCGTGGGCGAGGCCGAGGCACTGCTCCAGTTGGCGCAGGTGGGTACGGGCGTAACCGCGCCCCGGGTCGGCGAGGCGGTCGCGGCCGAGGATGAGCAGGGTGAGTTCGGCGAGGTAGTCGCCGGTCAGCACGTCGAGGGGGCCGCCGGTGAGCATCTCCCGCAGGGCCTCGAACCGGTCGCCGTAGAACCCGGAGGCGTTGCCGATCCGCAGCGGCGCGGGCGGCGGGGCGCTCACGCCGTCTCCCCGCGCGGCGGCCGGGGCGTGCCGGGTGGCCCGGCGAACGCCTGGGCGAGGCCCAGCCAGCGCTCCGCGTCCGGCCCCTCGGCGCGCACGGCGAGGTCGTCGCGGTGCGCGCGGCGCGTGACGAGCAGGCAGAAGTCGAGCGCCGGACCGGTCACCCGCTGGGGCGCGTCCTCCGGACCGTACGTCCAGCGGCCCTCCCCTTGCGGAGGCGTCAGCTCGATCCGGAACGGCGCCTCGGGCGGCGTCAGCCCGTTCATCGCGTAGGCGAAGTCCCGGGTGCGCCAGCCCAGCCGGGCGATGTGCCGGAGCCGGCCGGTGGGCGCACGCCGCACGCCGAGGGCGTCGGCCACGTCCTGCCCGTGCGCCCAGGTCTCCATCAGCCGGGCGGTGGCCATCGACGGCACGCTCATCGGCGGCCCGTACCAGGGCACCCGCGTCCCCGGCTCCGCCGCCCGCAGGGCCGCGTCGAGCGCGGCCCGGCCGGCGCGCCACCCGGTGAGCGACTCGGCGGGCGGCAGGGCGGCCCGGGCCTCGGCCGCCTCGTCGACGAAGGTGAACGGCCGTGCGCTCGCCTCGGCCACATGCGCGGCGAAGGCCTCCGGATCGGTGACGGCGGTCAGCGCCACCCGGTCGGTCCAGGCGAGATGGGCTACCTGGTGCGCGACGGTCCACCCTTCGGCGGGCGTCGCCACCTTCCACTCGGCGTCACTCAACCCGGCCACCAACGCGTCGAGTTCGTCACTCTCGGCGACCAGGTCGTCCAGTACGGGCAAGGGATCGGACACGACTCGTTCCTCCCGGGCACGGCGGGCACTGCGGCGTGCTGGGAGCATGGCAGCGCGAAAAGGAACAAGCAAGCGTGCTTGCAGGTTTCTCCGGTCGGCGACAAGGGGGCCCTCACGGCCGCACCGCCTTCACCTTCTCTCCACTGATGGAACATCTCGCGGGGGTAACGAAAAAATCAACCGCTCGCCATGCAGTCAGGTAGCTGACGCTCTGTCAGTATCGACACTCGGGAGGGATCAGGGGTTATGACATCCGGAGCCAACAGAGGACTCAGGCGGGCAGGCGTCATCGCGGCAGCAGCGCTCGTGCCGTTCGCCGTCGTGAACAACGCCTGGGCAGGGGAGTACGAGAGCTACATCGTTCAGGCCCTTCCAGGTTTCGAGTCCAGCCGATGGACGGACGACGGTGGTACCGGGGTGACCAAGGTCGAGTTCACCAAATGCAAGGTGAACAGCGGCTACACCGCGTTCACCAGCACACATGTTCAAATGTGGGAGCACATAAAGGCCTGGCCGGACGAGCAGCGCGGGTCCACACGCAAGTACACCGCCTGCAAGACCGGCACGTCCGTGGGGGAGTTCCCGGCCATGACCAAGGGTGACGTCTCCTACTTCAAGGTTTCCAAGATCAACGGGGGCACAGGGACGATCCACCTGGATGTGAGCAAGGTCCGCGTCGCCCACTGATTCCCACCCGGAGGGGGCCCCTCAGCAGCCCCCTCCGGGTCCCTCCGGAAAGAACCCCTGTATGCCCATCGCGTTCGACCGATGCACCTTCGCCTACCGGCGCCGCCGATACGTCATCGACCGCCTGAATCTGACCTTCTCGACAGGCCGCACGGTCCTGCTCGGCCCTAACGGAGCCGGGAAGTCCACGCTCCTCGCCCTCGCCGCCTCCGCTTTGCGTCCGGGTGCGGGAACAGTGCGTCACGAATCGACGCGAACCACGGCCAAGCGCGCCCAGTTGGCCGCGTACCGGCGCAACGTGGCCTGGATGCCTCAGGAGTTGTCGGTGGTTCCGGGTCTGACCGCCCGCGAGCAGGTGGCCTACGCGGGATGGCTGAAGGGCCTGAGCCGTCGCGAGGCCTGGGAGAGAGCCCTTGGTGCGCTGCGCCAGGTGGAGCTGGGCAACCGGGCGGACGAGAAGGTCAGCTCCCTCTCCGGCGGCCAGCAGCGCCGGGTGGGTGTCGCTCAGGCGCTCGTCCACGAAGCGCGCGTGCTCCTCCTGGACGAGCCGACGGCCGGCATGGACCCTCGTCAGCGCACCGTCTTCCACGAGGCGCTGGCGGGACTACCACCATCGGTCCACGTCATTCTCTCCACCCACGACACGGCGGACCTGGAGGCGGTCTATGACCAGGTGGTCGTGGTGGACGAGGGCCGCGTCGCCTTCCAGGGGCCGGTTCGCGCGTTCCTGGGCCACGCCGACCCTGCCGCCGTTCCCGGCCGCAAGGCTGATTCCGCCTACCACACGCTGACGGGCGGGAACCGCACATGGGATTCCTGACCATCCTTCGCCGCTCTTCCCTGCGTTGGTCGGGTACGGCGATGCTCGGCCTCACCCTCTACTACTCACTGATCTGGCAGTCGGCCCCCTCCGGCTTCGGGGGCGACAGTGCGTTCACCGCCGCCCGGGCGCTCGCGCCCCTGCCGGGTCTGATCGCGGCGACCGCGGCCTGGGAGGCGGGCCGACTGCGGGTGGGCGGCGTCTGGCGGGGAACATCCGCACGGGGGCGCTACCGCGTCGCAGGCGACGCACT
Organism: Streptomyces diastaticus subsp. diastaticus; assembly: GCF_011170125.1. Classification (NCBI taxonomy): domain Bacteria; kingdom Bacillati; phylum Actinomycetota; class Actinomycetes; order Kitasatosporales; family Streptomycetaceae; genus Streptomyces; species Streptomyces diastaticus. The sequence continues at coordinate 130,362 of NZ_BLLN01000002.1, forward strand.
GACCGGCCTCGCCTGCACAGTACTTCTCGCGGATCTCCTGGCCGTCGGCCTTGCCTCTCACCACGTGGGCGCCTGGCCGCGCTGGGAGGACGTGCCGCTCCTGGCGGCGATGGTGGCTGCACAGTCCGCCGCCACGGCCGTCGGTTTCGGCATGGGGTGCGCGCTGCCGCGCTTCGTGGCCGTACCGCTCTGCGCCACCGTCTTCACGCTGTGGACCATGATTCCCGCGACGCTGGAGACACCCTGGGTCCGTTACCTCACCGGACTGCCGACGGACGCCGCCACCGTCACCGACAGCCTCGCGCCCGCCGTGATGCTCGCCCCGGTACTGGTCGCCGCCGGTCTGACCACGGCCGTTCTGGCTGCCTCCGCCCCGTTGCGCCTCGCCGGAGTACGGGCGGTCGCGGCGGCCTGCTGCCTCGTCGCCGCCGCCATGCCCGCGTGGGCGCTGGTGGCCGAAGCGGGATACGAGATGCCCACGGTGCCACGGGCGGGCGCCGAGGTCTGCTCCGGCGACAGCCCCACAATCTGCGTTCCCAGGGAGTACGAGGAATCGCTGCCGAGGCTGCGCGCCGCTGCGGGCAAGGCACTGCCCCGGATGGCGGCTGCGGGCGTGGACACCCCTGCCTCGCTCCGCCTGGTCTCCATGGACGCCGAACTGGCCCCGGGCACCTGGCGGTTGCGTAACCAGGAGCCGCACACCGACTTGAGCGCGACGGACCTGGTTGCCACCGCGCCTGTGCCGATCCAGCGTTACGACGACTGCCCCAGCCTGCCGGACGACCAGCCCCGCACATCCCCGGGGCCTGCGACCGCGTGGCTGCGACTCGCCGCCGGCATCCCCGAGAACACCGTACGGACGTGGCACGGCACGAGCACCCTGCGCCAGGTCGACCAGGTCCGCAGCCGTTCGAGCGCGGCCCAGCTCACCTGGCTGGAGCGGCAGTTGCGTGCCGTCAGCAGCTGCGACCCGCGCGTGCACGCCGAGGCACGCCGATGAGCGGCGGGCCGGGCCGCCCCTGGGGACACCCGTGGGCAGTGGCACGCCGGCCGTGGATCGTCGCCGCCGGCCTCGGCCTCTACGCGGTACTGCTGCTGGTGCGCGAGAGCGTCCTGCGTGTGCCCTCCCTGACGGTCTTCGGCAGCCCCGGGGTGAAGGCGATGAACTTCCTGCCCCTGATCGTGTGCGTCTGTCTGCTCCACTGCCTGGAGCGCCGCCTGCCGCCGGCCGAGGCCACCGCCGTCCGGGGGGTGGGGAACGCCGACCGCCTCCTGGTCGCCACCACTCTCGGCACGGTGGTACTGATCGGCACGGTGTTCCACCTGACCTTCGCCATGCCCTCGGCGACAGCGTGTGCCCGCAACACCATCGTCCTGACCGGCATCGCCCTGGCTGCCCGCGCCTGGCGTGGCGCGGCCCTGGCTGCCGTCGTCACCGTCGGCTGGCTGCTCCTGACCCTGGCCTGCGGCTTGCGCACCCCGGCCGACCCGTACCCGTGGGCAGTGCTCCTGGAGCCCGCGGGCCGGCCCGAGGCTGCTCTGGCCGCCTTGCTGGCCCTGGCGGCCGGACTCTACGCCGTGGGTCACCAGCCAGGCCGCGGTCGCACCCTCCGCTGACGTGGTGTCCGTGCCCCGGCCGCCCGGGGCCGCCTCAGGGCGTCCACGCCGGGTCGCGTCCGCTCAGGCCGACCACCTGGTCCAGCAGGGACGCGTTCTCGTCCACCGGCACCGGCGGGCCGAACATGCCGGCGCCGCCCGCGCCGGACTCGGTGGCCGCCGACAGCATGGTGTACGCGACCTCCAGGTCCGCCGGTTCGGGGGCGTACGGCTGACCGGTGGCGCGGGCCAGGTCCCAGCCGTGGACGACCAGTTCGTTGAGGGCGACCACTCCCGCGTCGGCGGCCGGGAAGGTCACACCGCCGGCCTGGGTCATGCCCTCCCAGGCGCCGGGGCTGCGCCAGGCGGCGGGAAGCTCGGTGAGCCGGGCGGCCAGCACCGCACGCCAGTCGTCGCCGAGGTCGGGGAGGGTGGCGCCCGGGTCGGTGTCCGTGGTGGGGCCCGCGTTCTTCAGGGCCGCGTCCCGGAAGGCGAGGCTGAGCCCGCTGAGGTGGCCGAGCAGGTTCCGCACCGCGTAGTCGGGGCAGGGCGTCGGGTCCTCGAACTGCTCCGGGGTCACACCGTCGACCAGGGCGGCGACCGCCATGGCGGCGGGGCCGAGGTCGGGGTGGCTGTCGTCGGACGGGGTCATGGCGCACTTCCTCTCTCTCCTCACCATGGTGACCGCCCGGTGTCCGGAACTCGTCGGTGACGCGCGGGTGGGGTGCGGCAACGGCGTGAGCCCGCACGACGGCGGGCCCACCGCGGGCGCGACGCGTCCGCGGCCTCCCGCACGGCTGGGCACCCGCGGCGGACGGGAGTGACGGCTACGGCTGACCCGCCCGCCACCGCCGCTTGCGGGGTACGCCGTTCCGCACGGCGCCGGAGAGGGTGCCCACGCCGGTGCGCAGCGTGAGGTGGTCGAAGGCCGCCCCCACCCCGCGCGCGATCCATCCGCAGGCCCTGATCAGGTGCTCGGCCATGACGTCCTCTCCCCACTCGTGCCGCGCGCTTGCGCGTACTCCGCAGGGACAGACGGGCCGGCAGGGCGGGAGGTTCCGTGGCGCCCGCGCCCGCCCGGCCGCGCGGGCGGCTACGCGCCGGGACCGCCGGAGGCCACCGGCGCCCCCTCGGCGCCCTTCGGCCGCCTCCCCACCTGGGTGCGGACCGCGCCGAAACTTGCACCGATGACCAGGGCGACCGCGACGGCCTGGACGGCGGTGAGGGCCTGGCTGAGGACGAGGAAGCCGGCGAGGGAGGCGATGGCCGGTTCCAGGCTCATCATGACGGCGAAGGTGGAGGCGGGCAGCCTGCGCAGGGCGATCAGCTCCAGCGTGTACGGCACCACCGAGGAGAGCAGGGCGACGCCCGCGCCCAGAGCGAGGGTCACCGGGTCGAGCAGGGCCGCGCCCGCCTCGGCCACGCCGAACGGCAGCACCAGCACGGCGGCGACGACCAACGCCAGCGCCAGCCCGTCGGCCTGCGGGAAACGACGGCCCGTACCGGCGCTGAACAGGATGTACGCCGCCCAGCAGGCGCCCGCGCCGAGGGCGAAGGCGACGCCCGCCAGGTCCAGGCCGCCGAAACCGCTGCCGCCGAGCAGGAAGACTCCGGAGAGGGCGAGCAGCGCCCACAGGACGTTGATCAGGCGGCGGGAGGCGAGGACGGAGAGGGCGAGCGGGCCCAGCACCTCCAGGGTGACGGCGGGGCCGAGCGGAATGCGGTCGACGGACTGGTAGAAGAGGGCGTTCATGCCGCCCATGGCCGCGCCGAAGGCGAGGACGGTGCCCCAGTCGGCGCGCGTGTAGCCGCGCACCGAGGGGCGGCAGACCGCCATCATGACCAGGGCGGCGACGACGAGCCGGATCGAGACCACGCCGAGCGCGCCCGCCTTCGGCATCAGCGTCACCGCCAGCGCCCCGCCGAACTGCACCGAGAGCCCGCCCGCGAGGACCAGCCCGACCGGGCCGAGGGAACCCCGGCCCCGGACGCGCGGACCGCGTTCACCGCCGACGGCGCCCGCCGCCTCCGGTGTGCTGACCGCGGCTCCCGCCGCCACCGTCCCGGCCGCCACCGCGTCCGTCCCCTGCCCGCTCACCGGCTGCTCCGCCCTTCGTCCGACCCCGGCGAGCCCGTCCGGCCCCGCCCGGTTCCTTCTCGTTCCCGTCGTCCCGGCCGCGTGCCGGTCACTCCCGGGCACCTCCCACGCCTCGCCGCCCGCCGGGCGCCGGAGCGTGTCGCCGCGCAGCCGCGACCCGCGCACGCCGTTCCACGCTACGCACCTCCGCACGCCCCGTGAAATGCCTGCTGCACAGCAGTTATGCTCCACAGACATGAGCCCTGCGCGTACCCCTCGCGACCTGGAACTCCGCCACCTCCGCTGCTTCCTCGCCATCGCGGAGGAGCGCAACATCACCCGGGCCGCCGCCCGCCTCGGCCTCACCCAGCCGGCCGCCTCGCGCACCCTCGCGACCCTGGAGGGAACGCTCGGCGTACGCCTCGTCGACCGCTCCACCCACCATCTGACGCTCACCCCGGAGGGCGACACCTTCCGCGTACGGGCCGCCGCCGCCGTCACCGCCTTCGAGGACGCCCTCGACGTCGGCCGCGCCGGGAGCCGCCCGCTGCGGCTGGGCCACTCCTGGTCGGCGGCCGGACGCTTCACCACCCCGCTGCTGCGCCGCTGGCGCCGCGACCACCCCGGCGTCCCGCTGGAGCTGCTGCGCCACGACGACCGCACCGCCGGACTGGCCGACGGCTCGACCGACGCGGCGCTGCTGCGCGGCCCGGTCGAGGCACCCGGCCTGGTCGCGGTCACCCTCTTCACCGAGCACCGGGTGGCGGCCGTCCCCTCCGACAGCCCGCTCGCCGAGCGGACCGGGCTGAGCCTGGCCGACCTCGCCCCGCACCCGGTCGCCCTCAACCCGGTCGCCGGCACCACCACCCTGACGCTCTGGCCCGCCGCCGCCCGCCCCACCCGCGCCCTGACCGTCGCCAACACCGACGACTGGCTGGCCGTCATCGCCGCCGACCGCGCCGTGGGTGTCACCAGCGCCGCCACCCCCGGAATGCACCCGCACCCCGGCGTCGCCTTCGTCCCCCTGACCGACGCGCCCCCTCTCCCGGTCAGCCTCGCCTGGCCCGACCGCACCACCCACCCGGCGCTCCCGGCCCTGGTCAGGCTGGCGCAGGAGATCACGGCGGAGGCGTGACCGGGCAGCGCGGGTGTCGCCGGACGAGCCGGCCCCAGGCTCCGGCCACGCCCCGCGTACGGCCGGCCGCCGCCGGCGCGAGGCAGCCGGCAGCGCCGCCCCCGGTCAGGCGCTGCGGCGGCTCGGCGCCCTGCCGCGCGGCGTGAGCGGCGCCTCGGCGTCACCCTGTCGCGCCCGTCCCGCCGGCTGCTGTCGGGCTGAGCACTCACGGCCGGCCCGGCAGCACCGGGTGCCACCGCGCGGCGGCTCCGCTCAGGTGCCGCTCTCCAGCCCTTCCGCCAGTACCTCCGCCAGGTGCCTGGGCCGGGCGTCGCTGAGCTGGGTGAGCTGGGTGCGGCAGGAGTAGCCGTCGGTGAGGACGGCGGCGCCGGTGGGGGCGGCGGCCACGGCGGGGAGGAGCTGGTCCTCGGCGCAGGCGACGGAGACCTCGTAATGGCCCGGTTCGTAGCCGAAGTTGCCGGCGAGGCCGCAGCAGCCGCCGGTGAGGGTGCCGGTGAGGCCGGCGCGTTCGCGAAGGGTGCGGTCGGCGTCGGTGTCGAGGACGGCGTGCTGGTGGCAGTGGGTCTGGCCGGTGACGGGGCGGTCCAGGCGGGGCGGCTGGTAGTCGGCGGCGACGAGGGTCTGGGCGAAGGTGCGGACGCGGGCGGCGAGGCGGTGGGCGCGCGGGTCGCCCGGGTGGAGTTCGGGCAGGTCGGTGGCGAGGGCGGCGGCGCAGCTCGGTTCGAGGACGGTGAGCGGGGTGGTGTCGTCGGCGTCGAGGAGCCCTTCGCGTTCCAGGGTGTCGAGGGTGGCGCGCTGGACCTTTCGGGCGGCGTCGAGCTGGCCGGTGGAGACGTAGGTGAGGCCGCAGCAGACGCGGCCCTCCGGGGTGCGGGGGGTCAGTCCGGCGTCGTCCAGGACGCGACGGGCGGCGGCCTCGACGGAGGGGGTGAGGTGGGTGGTGAAGGTGTCGGGGAAGAGGAGGACGGGGCTGCCGTCGCGGCGGCCGGGGGTGGTGCGGGCACGGCGGCGCTCGGCCGGTGTGGCGAGCGGCGGGACGGGGCGTTCGGGGGCGATCCCGGCGAGGCGTTTGGCCACGGCGGCGAGCGGGCCGATCCGGGCGGCGGCGTTGAGCAGCGGGGTGACCGGTGCGGCGAGGCGCAGCCAGCGGGGCAGGCGGCCCAGCGCGTAGTGGGCGCGGGGGCGGAGGCGGCCGTCGTAGTGGTGGTGGAGGAACTCGGCCTTGTACGTGGCCATGTCGACGCCGACCGGGCAGTCGCTGCGGCAGCCCTTGCAGGAGAGGCAGAGGTCGAGGGCGCCGCGGACCTCCGCCGACCGCCAGCCGTCGGTGACCAGGCCGCCGCGGTCTCCGGCGAGCATCTCGTGGAGGAGGCGGGCGCGGCCCCGGGTGGAGTGCTCCTCCTCGCCGGTCGCACGGTAGGAGGGGCACATCACGGCGGTGCCGGAGACCGTCTCCGTACGGCACTTGGCGACGCCGACGCAGCGGCGGACGGCGGCCGAGAAGTCGCCGTCGTCGTGCGGGTAGGCGAAGGCGGTCCGGACGGGGGCCTCGGGGAGGACGGCGAAGCGCAGGTCGGCGTCGAGAGGGGCGGGGCGGACGAGGACCCCGGGGTTGAGGGCGCCGTCGGGGTCCCAGACGTCCTTGGCGTCGCCGAAGAGGCGTACCAGGTCGTCGCCGTAGAGGGCGGGGAGGAGTTCGGCGCGGGCCATGCCGTCGCCGTGCTCGCCGGAGAGCGAGCCGCCGTGCCGGACGACGAGCGCGGCCAGTTCCTCGGAGAAGCGCCGGAAGCGGCCGACTCCGTCGGGGGTGAGCAGGTCGAAGTCGATCCGGACGTGGATGCAGCCGTCGCCGAAGTGCCCGTACGGGGTGCCGCGCAGGCCGTGCTCGGCGAGCAGGGCGCGGAAGTCGCGCAGGTACGCGCCGAGCCGGGCGGGCGGGACCGCGCAGTCCTCCCAGCCGGGCCACGCCTCGGAGCCGTCGGGCATCCGGGTGGCGGTGCCCGAGGCGTCCTCGCGGACCCGCCACAGGGCGCGCTGTCCGGCCGGGTCGTCGACGACGAGGCTGTCCGCGGCGTCGGCGGCCCGCGCGAGCGCCTCCGCGTGGTGGCGGGCCTCGGCGCGGGTGGCGCCACCAGTCTCCACGAAGAGCCAGGCACCGCCCCGGGGCAGGCCGCGCGGGTCGGGGACGAGGTCGGCGGCCATCCCCTCGACGGTGAGCGGGGCGTACGGGAGCAGGCCGGGGGCGGCCTCGGCGGCGGCGGACTCGTCGGCGTAGCCGAGGACGGCCAGCGCGCGGGCGGGCGGGGCCTCGACGAGGCGGACGGTGGCCTCGGTCAGCAGGCCGAGGGTGCCCTCGGTGCCGCAGAAGAAGCGGGGCAGGTCGGGGCCGCGTTCGGGGAGCAGGGCGTCCAGGGCGTAGCCGGAGATGCGGCGGGGCAGTTCGGGGTAGCCGGTGCGCAGCAGGGCGAGGTGGCCGTCGACGAGGTCGCGCAGGCCCGTGGGGGCGCCGGCCCAGTCGCCGGGGGTGAGGTGGTGGGCGGTGCCGCGGTAGGTGCGGACGTCGAGGGTGTGGACGTTGTCGGCGGTGGTGCCCCAGGCGACGGAGTGGGAGCCGCAGGAGTTGTTGCCGATCATGCCGCCGAGGGTGCAGCGGCTGTGTGTGGAGGGGTCGGGGCCGAAGGTGAGGCCGTGCGGGGCGGCGGCGTCGCGGAGCCGGTCGAGGATCAGGCCGGGCTGGACGCGGGCGGTGCGGGTCCCGGGGTCGAGGGCGAGCAGGCCGTTCATGTGCCGGGTGAAGTCGAGGACGACGCCGGTACCGGTGGCCTGCCCGGCGATCGAGGTGCCCGCGCCCCGGGCGACCACGGGCACGCCGTACGCGCGGCACACCGCGAGGGCGGCGGCCACGTCGTCGGCGTCGCGCGGGGCGACCGTACCCAGCGGCACGCGCCGGTAGTTGGAGGCGTCCATCGTGTTCAGCGCGCGGGCGGTGGCCGAGAAGTCGCTCTCGCCCGCGACCTCGGCGGCCAGGGCACGGGCCAGGTCGGCGCGGAGGACCTGCTCGGGGGCGGGGACGGAGTGCGGCATGGGCGGTCCTCGGTCGGCACGGCCTGGTCGGGCACGGGCGGGGCGGCCCACCAGAGGACCGTCACCCCCTGCCCACGGTACGCACCGGGCCGCCGCGCGGCCGGACGGCGTGACGCGCCGTCAGCGCGCGTCGCGGGTACGCGGCCCGTCGCCCTCGGGGTTCCGTGCTGCCCCGGCGGCTCCCACCGGACCCGCCCGCCGCCCGTCACCGGCGCCCCGGGAGCGGCGACGGCGCGCCCCCGGCGGGCCGGGACGCCACCCCTCGCGTGACCGACGTCACATCACGGAGCGCGTACGGAACCCCGCCCCACGGTCCGAAAAACCGCCATACAGCGGAATTGATCATTCGCGAACCGTTACCGCCGCGATCCCCGTCGCTCAAGATCTTCCCAAATCGCACACGAAGCCTCTTATAGTTGCCGCGAGTTACGGGGAGTCAGCCATTCCGGGCAGCGTCGGACGCTGTCCGGCAGCGGTCACGCCCCGCAGCCGTACAGCTCTGTTCCGCATCGGCCCCGGGCGCTGACCACGTCCCCGGCCGCCGCCCCCACGCGTCCATGAGGACCCGATTGATGACAGCGACCACCCCCCTCACGCGTTCGGGGACGGAGCGGTTGCCGCTTCGTCCCGCCGTGCGGGCCCTGCTCGTCTCCGTACTCGTCACCGGGGTGCTCGGCACCGCCTTCGTCCTCTCCGCGCCGCCGTCCATGCGCGTACCGCTGGCCTGGTGCACCGCGGCCGGGGCCCTGCTGCTCTGCGTGGCCGCCGTGACCGTGGCCCGGTACGTCCAGCTCGACGAGGCCCTGCGCGCGCGGCTCGACTCGCTCGGCGAGGAGGTGGCCCGGGGCGACAAGGAAAGAGTCCGCCTGACCGGGGAGAACACCCGCCTGGCCGAGGAGAAGCGGGGCGCGCTCGCCGAACGGGACGCCGCACTCGCCTCGTTCGCCAACGCCGCCGGACGCATGCAGGCCCTCGCCACCGGGATGCTCGCCGACCTGCGGGCCATGCAGGAGCGCCACAGCGACGAGGACTTCCTCGCCGACCTCTTCCACCTCGACCACCGCACCGCGCAGGCCGGCCGGCTCGCCGACTCGGTCGCCGTGCTCTCCGGAGCCCGCTCGGGCCGCCGCTGGGCCCGCCCGATCGTCATGGAGTCCATCCTGCGCGGCGCGCTGGGCCGCGTCAGCGGCTATCAGCGGGTGCGCACCCACGCCGCCACCGAGGTCTACGTCGCCGGGCACGCCGCCGAGGGCGTCATGCACGCGCTCGCCGAACTCCTCGACAACGCCACCACGTTCTCGCCGCCCAACGCCGAGGTCCACGTCTACGTGGAGGAGGTCCCGGCCGGGCTCATCGTCTCGGTCGAGGACGCCGGCCTGGTCATGAGCGACGTGCAGCTGCGCCGCGCCGAGGCCGCCGTCTCCGGCACCACCGACCTCGCCGGGCTCTCCGGCACCCGCCTGGGCCTCGCCGTCGTCGGCCGCCTCGCCCGCAAGCACGGGCTGAAGGTCTCCTTCCGGCCCTCGGCGCGCGGCGGCACCGGTGTGCTGGTGCTGCTCCCCCAGGACCTCCTGTCGCGCCCCTCGCGTCCGGCAGGCCCCACGGCTCCCGCGACCGCCGCCTCCCCGGAGGCCCGCGAGCACCCGTTCGCCGGACTCCTGTCCGCCCCCGCGGCGGATCCGGCCCCCACGGCCTCGCCCGCCCCCGCCACCGAGGCCGACACGACGGTCCTCCCGGCCACCTCCGAGGCGGACGGGGCGGACGAGGACGACGCGGCGGCCGGCCCCGTCGCGGCCCCGGCCGCCGATCCCGACCCGTACGACTCCGGTGCCTTCCGGACCGTGCCGTACGACCCGGCGGCGTACCGGGAGAACCGCGAGGACGAGCCCGGGGCGCACACCCGCCCGGCCGCCGACGCGCCGCCCGCCGAGACGCCCGACGGGCACGCCCGTACCCCGCTTCCCTCGCGCCGCGCCGCCCAGGCGCCGCCCCGTACCGAATCCCCCTCACCGGCCACCGGCACCACCCCGGGGGCCACCGGGTCCGGCACCACCGGACTCCCCAAGCGGCGGCGCGGCCAGACCCTGGCGGCGGCCCACCCCGACGGAGCTCCCGCCTCCCCGGGCGCGGCCCCCGACCCGGTCGACGCCCGACTGCGGGCTGCCCGGTTCAGCAGCTTCCGCAACGCCGTCCGCCCGACCGAACCGACCCCGGAAGGCAATGAGTCCCCATGACCGGCACCACCACCGACGAGAAGCTCAACTGGCTGCTGGAGAAGCTCCTTGAGCGCACTCCCGGCGCCCGCCACGCCCTCGTCCTCTCCCGCGACGGCCTGAAGCTGTGCCGTACGCCCGAACTCTCCGTCGACCAGGCCGACCAGCTCGCCGCCATCGCCGCGGGCATCCAGAGCCTGTCGCACGGCGCCTCGGTGGAGTTCGGCGACGGCTCCGGCGGAGTCCGGTCGGCGATGGCCGAGTTCTACGGCGGGGTGCTGTTCATCGTGGAGGCCGGTGACGGCGCGCACCTCGCGGTCGTCGCCGACGAGGACGGCGACCCCGGCCTGGTCGGGCACAACATGAGCGAACTGGTGGAGCAGCTCGGCGAGCACCTGGCCGCCGAGCCCCGCGCCACCGAGGCCACCACCTGATGGGCAGGCCGGGCCGCGACGACGCCCCCGACCGGCTGTTCACCCTGACGGGCGGCCGCAGCCGCGCCGACAGCGACGCCTTCGACCTGGTGACGCTGGTGGTGACGGAGACCGAGCCGACCGCGGGCATGCAGTCCGAGCATGTGGCGATCCTCTCCACCTGCCGCCGTCCCACGGCGGTGGTCGAGCTCGCGGCCGACCTGAAACTGCCCGTCTCCATCGTGCGGGTGCTGCTGACGGACCTGCTGGACCAGGGCCGGATCAGCGCCCGCCACCCCCGGTCCGCCCCGGCTTCCGGCGCGGTGGACCCCGAACTTCTGGAGCAGGTGCTCGTTGGACTCCGCAATCTCTGAAGCGACCGCGGACCCGGCCGCCTCCGCTCAGCCCGAGCGCGCGGCCCTGGCCCGCACCGCCGACAACGGCCTGAAGATCGTCGTCGTCGGCGGGTTCGGCGTCGGCAAGACCACGCTGGTCCGCTCGGTCAGCGAGATCCGTCCCCTCAACACCGAGGAGACGATGACCCGCGCGGGCGAGGACGTCGACGACACGGCCGGCGTCTCGGCCAAGACGGCCACCACCGTCGCCTTCGACTTCGGCCGCATCACCCTGGACGCCCGCAACGTCCTCTACCTCTTCGGCGCCCCCGGCCAGGAGCGGTTCTGGTTCCTGTGGGACCGGCTGTTCGCCGGCACCCTGGGCGCCGTCGTCCTCGTCGACACCCGGCGCATCGCCGACTCCTGGTACGCCATCGACCGGCTGGAGCACCACGGCACGCCGTTCATCGTGGCCTGCAACGACTTCGGCGGCCCCCGGCACACCGACGCCGAGGTCCGCGACGCCCTCGACCTGGGACCGCACGTCCCCCTCGTCCACTGCGACGCCCGCTCCCGCGACTCCGCCCGGGACGTGCTGATCACCCTGGTCGAGCACCTGCGGACGCTGTACGCCCCCGGCGCGCGCCCCACCGCCCCGGCTCAGGAGGCCCTGTCGTGACTTCCTCCCCCACCCCGTCGGCCGCCACCGGCGCGCCCGCCCCGGCCGCGTCCGCCACCGGGGGCTGCCCCGTCGCCCACGGCGCCGGCGGCCCGGCCGCCACCGGGCCCGGCGGCGAGCCCGCGCCCCTGCTGCTGGGCGGCGACCGCTTCCAGTCCGACCCGATCGGGCTCTACCGCGACCTGCGCCGCGACCACGGCCCCGTCGCCCCCGTCGTCCTGCCGGGGCGGCTCCCCGCCTGGCTGGTCATCGGCTACCGCGAACTGCACCAGGTCACCAGCGACCCGGTGCTCTACAGCCGCGACTCCGACCTGTGGAACCAGTGGGACCGCGTCCCGGAGAACTGGCCCCTGCGCCCGATGATCGGCAAGGAGGAGTCGATCCTCTACACCGTCGGCGAACGCCACCGGCGTCGCGCCGCCGTCATGGAGGGCGGCCTGGAGGCGGTCGAGGCGCATCACCTGCGCGCCACCACCGAACGGCTGGCCGACTCCCTCATCGACGACTTCTGCGGCAGCGGCGAGGCCGACGTCATCGCCGACTACGCGATGATGCTGCCCGCCCTCGTCCTCTTCCAGCTCTTCGGTCTGCCCGAGAGCGAGGGCCGGGGCCTCGCCCACGCGATCAACGACATGATCAACGGCGGTGAGCGCGCCCTCGCCGGGCAGCAGCACATCCGCGCGTGCGTCGGCCGGATGGTCGCCGACCTGCACGTGCACCCCCGCGACCACGTCACCAGCCGGATGCTGCGGCTGGGCGGGCACCTGCCCGGCGAGGACCGGGCCGTGATCACCGACGAGTTCAGCGCCACCGAGATCATCCAGGACGTCCTGGTGATGGTGGTCGCCGGCCACCAGCCGACCGCCGACTGGATCGGCAACACGCTGCGGCTGATGCTGACCGACGACCGGTTCGCCGCCTCCCTCTTCGGCGGCCGCCACTCCATCGCCGAGGCGATGAACGAGGTCCTGTGGGAGGACACCCCGAGCCAGAACATCGCCGGCCGCTGGGCCACCCGCGACACCCACATAGGCGGACGCCGCATCCGCGAGGGCGACCTGCTGATCCTCAGCTTCGCCGGCGCCAACTACGACCCGCTGGTCCGCACCGACCAGTCGGCGCTGACCGGCGGCAACAACGCCTTCTTCTCCTTCGGCCACGGCGAGCACCGCTGCCCCTTCCCGGCCCGGGAGATCGCCGAGATCGTCGCCCGCACCGCCATCGAGGTCATCCTCGACCGGCTGCCCGACATCGACCTGGCCGTCCCCGCCGCGGAACTGACCCGCCGCCCCTCGCCGTGGCTGCGCGGCCTGACCCGGCTCCCGGTGCGCTTCACGCCCGTGCCCGCCGGCTGACCGGCCGGGCCCCGGGCCGTTCGGCGCCGCGGGGGCCGGCCCCCTCAGACCCCACCCCCCGCGACGCCGACCGACCCAGCCCACCTGGAGGCACCGCATGTCCCTGTCCGAGACGTCCGCCACCGAGACGCCCGTCACGCCGCCTCCCGGCTGCCCGGCCCACGCCCACGCCGCCGCCCCCGAGGCGTACGTCGCGCTGGACCCGCTCGTCCGCGACCTCGACGGGGAGAGCGCGAAGCTGCGGGCGGCCGGCCCCCTGGCCAAGGTCATGCTGATCGGGGGCATCCCGGTCTACTCCGTGACCCACCACGCCGAGGCCCGCAAGCTGCTCACCGACAGCCGGCTGGTCAAGGACATCAACCACTGGAACGCCTGGAACAACGGCGAGATCCCCGCCGACTGGCCGCTGATGGGCTTCGCCAACCCGGGCCGCTCCATGCTCACCGCCGACGGCCCCGAGCACCGGCGGCTGCGCAACTTCGTCGCCCAGGCGCTCACCGTGCGCCGGGTGCAGAAGCTCCGCCCGGGCATCGAGGCGCTCTGCGCGCGGATGCTCGACGGGATGGAGCGGGCCGCGGACGAGGACGGCGTGGTCGACCTCAAGGCCCACTACGCCCACCCGGTGCCGATGACGGTCATCACCCAGCTGTTCGGCATGCCCGCGCACCACATCCCGCGGCTGAAGGAACTCTTCGACATCTTCCTCTCGACGGTGGTGCCCCGCGAGCAGGTGCCGCCGATGATGGCCGAACTGGACGACATCTTCCAGGCGTTCGTCCAGTCGAAACGCGACAACCCGGGCGACGACCTGACCAGCGGCCTGCTGGAGGCGGCGGCCGACGGCGACACCCTCACCAACGAGGAGATCGTCAACACCCTGAAGATCATCGTCACCGCCGGCCACGAGACGACGATCAGCCTCATCGTCAACGCCGTCCGCGCCCTCTCCGCCCACCCCGAACAGCGGGCCCGGGTACTCGCCGGCGAGATCCCCTGGTCCCAGGTGATCGAGGAGACCCTGCGCCACAACACCCCGACCTCGCACCTGCTGATCCGCTTCCCCACCGAGGACATCGAGGTCGGCGACCAGATCCTGCCCAAGGGTGAGGGGCTGATCGTCTCGTTCTCCGCCATCGGCCGCGACGAGAAGCAGCACGGCCCGACCGCCGGGGAGTTCGACGTCACCCGCGACCCGATCCGCCACATCGCCTTCGGCCACGGACCGCACGTCTGCCCCGGCGCCTCCCTCTCCCGCGTCGAGGCCGAGGTCGCCCTTCCGGCCCTCTACGCCCGCTTCCCCGACCTGACCCTCGCCGTCGACGACTCCGAGCTGCGCAACAAGCCGATCCTCACCCAGAACGACCTCTTCGACCTCCCGGTCCGCCTGCACGGCTGACCCGCGCGGACGCGCCTGGGACCGGCCCCACGCCGGGGCCGGTCCCCCGCACCCCCCCGCGGGTCCACACCCCGGATACCCGTCTCAGTCTCCGGACATTTCGCCGAGGCCCCGGCCGACGGGCTAGGCTCGCGGGGTGGCTGAGATCCGGATTCCCGCTGACATCAAGCCCGCCGACGGACGATTCGGCGCTGGCCCCTCCAAGGTGCGGACGGAGGCGCTCGACGCGCTCGCCGCCACCGGCACGTCCCTGCTGGGCACCTCGCACCGCCAGGCCCCGGTCAAGAACCTGGTCGGCCGGGTCCGCGAGGGCGTACGCGACCTCTTCTCCCTCCCCGAGGGGTACGAGGTGATCCTGGGCAACGGCGGCTCCACCGCCTTCTGGGACATCGCCACCCACGGCCTGATCGAGAACAAGTCCCAGCATCTCTCCTTCGGCGAGTTCTCCTCGAAGTTCGCCAAGGCCGCCAAGCTCGCCCCGTGGCTGGCCGAGCCGACCGTCGTCTCCGCCGAGCCCGGCACCCACCCCGAGGCGCGGGCCGAGGCGGGCGTCGACGTCTACGGCCTCACCCACAACGAGACCTCCACCGGTGTCGCCGCCCCGGTCAAGCGGGTCGCGGGCGCCGACGAGGGCGCGCTCGTACTGGTCGACGCCACCTCCGGCGCGGGCGGCCTGCCGGTCGACATCTCCGAGACCGACGTCTACTACTTCGCCCCGCAGAAGTCCTTCGCCTCCGACGGCGGCCTGTGGATCGGCGTGTTCTCCCCCGCCGCCCTGGAGCGCGCCCGCCGCGTGCACGCCTCGGGCCGCCACATCCCCGAGTTCTTCTCGCTGCCGACCGCGATCGACAACTCCCTGAAGAACCAGACGTACAACACCCCGGCGCTGGCCACCCTCTTCCTGCTGGCGGAGCAGCTCGACTGGTTCAACGGCCAGGGCGGCCTGGACTGGGCCACGGCCCGCACCGCCGAGTCGGCCCGCACCCTGTACGGCTGGGCCGAGGACGTGAAGTACGCCGAGCCCTTCGTCACCGACCCGGCGCAGCGCTCCTCGGTGATCGGCACCATCGACTTCACCGACGACGTCGACGCCGCCGCCGTCGCGAAGGTCCTGCGCGCCAACGGCATCGTCGACACCGAGCCCTACCGCAAGCTCGGCCGCAACCAGCTCCGCGTCGCGATGTTCCCGGCCATCGACCCGTCCGACGTGGCCGCGCTGACCCAGTGCGTGGACCACGTCATCGAGCAGCTCTGAGTTGTGCGGGGCGGCCCGCGCCGTCCCACGCCCCGAGGCCCGCACCGGTTTCCCGGTGCGGGCCTCGGGGCGTGCGCGGACCGGCTCAGCCTCCGCACAGCTCCGTGAACCGCTCCACCGAGACGTTCCCGCCGGAGAGGATCACGCCGACGCGGGGCGGCAGCGGGCCGATCCGTCCGGCCAGCAGCGCCGCCAGCCCCGTGGCGCCGCTCGGCTCCAGGACGGTCTTCAGGCGTTCGAAGGCGAAGACCATGGCCGCGCGGATCTCGTCGTCGGTGACGGTCTCCACGGCGTCGGCGAGGAGGCGGTTGACCTCGAAGGTCAGGGCGCCGGGGGTGGTGAGGGCCTGGCCGTCGGCGATGGTGCGCGGAACCGGGACGCCGACCCGCTCGCCCGCCGCCAGCGAGCGGCGCGTGTCGTCGCCGGCCTCGGGCTCCACGCCGACGATCCGGGTGGCCGGGTACAGGCCCTTGGCCGCCGTCGCCGACCCGGCCATCAGCCCGCCGCCGCCCACCGGCATCACCAGTGCGTCCAACTCCCCCACCTCCTCGACGAGTTCCAGCGCGGCTGTGCCCTGCCCCGCCATCACGTCCGGGTGGTCGTACGGCGGGATCACCGGCAGCCCCCGCTCGGCCGCCAGGGCCGAGCCGATCGCCGCGCGGTCCCCGGTGTACCGGTCGTAGGTGACGACCTCGGCGCCGTACGCCTCGGTCGCCGCCCGCTTGGAGGCGGGGGCGTCCTCGGGCATGAGGATGACGGCGGAGGTGCCGAGTTCCCGGGCGGCCAGGGCGACGGCCTGGGCGTGGTTCCCCGAGGAGTAGGCGGCGATCCCCCGTTCCCGCGCCTCCGGGTCGAGGCGCGAGGCCGCGTGGTAGGCCCCGCGGAACTTGAAGGCACCGACCCGCTGGAGGTTCTCGGCCTTGAGGTGCACCTCGGCGCCGACCAGCGTGTCCAGGGTGCGGGAGCGCAGCACGGGGGTGCGGTGCACCACGCCCCTGACGCGGTCGGCGGCGGCGCGCACGTCGTCCAGGGTGATGGGAAGCGAGGGGGTCACGGCTCTCCTCGGTGACGGGGACTGCGAGCGGTGGAGCGGCGGGGCGACCGGCCCTCCTGTAGGGATCGATCAGACCGATCAACCCTTACCCTAGGCAGTCCGGCGCCTCGCTCGCACGCCTTTTCCCGCCAACCCGCCTCGGCCGTCACCGTGGACCGCCGCGTCGGGAACCTGACGCGGAGGCGCATCCGCGAGGCGGCACCGCCCGCACCTCCACGACGGCCGCGCTCTCCGAGGACACCCTCGGCGCCCGCCCGCCGCACCTCCGGCCCGGAACGCCTCGCCGCCGGCTCGGAGGCCCTGGCGGCGGCCGGCCGCGCCGGGAAGTGACGGTGGGCGGCTACTTCTCCCCGCGCCGCCCCTTGCGCAGCCCGAGCCACGCCAGCACCACCGCGCCGACCGCCACCAGGCCGAGCGTGCCGGCCGGCTGCTCGCCACCCCCGTCGGCCTCGCCGCCGCCTCCGGCCCCGTCCGGGTGCTCGGCCCCGGGGGACTTCGTCCCCTCCGGCGCCCCGCCCTCCCCGTCCCGCTTCTCCACGTCGACCCGGACGACCCGGCTCCGTGCGCCCTCGGCCCCGTACATGAGCCCGGTCCCGTCGGCGGTGTACGTCACCGACTCCGACTGGCCGAGCAGCGGCGCCGAGAGCCGCCGGGGCTCGCCGAGACTCCCGTCGCCCTTCCAGTCGTACGCCTTGGCGCCCAGGTACGAGCGGAGGACCAGCTCGGAGCCGTCCGGGGAGAAGGCCCCGTCGGTCACCCAGTCGACCTCGGCGCCGGTCGGGCGGAAGACGTTGACGCCCTGGGCGGACAGCTCCTCCGGACCCGCGTAGAGGCGGCCGCCGGACTGCTTCTTCGAGGCGATGTAGGCCCGTCCGGTCCCCGGGTGCACCATCAGCGCCTCGGCGTCGCGCGGACCGTCCTCGTACTGGACGGTGAACTGAGTGGCGGCCACCGCCTGGTCCCGCAGTTCGGCGGGCTCCGGCAGGCGGTAGATCCAGACGTGGTCCCAGGTGCCGCCGAGGTTGTCGCCGATGTCGCCGACGTAGAGGTTGCCGTCGGGGCCGAGCGAGACGGCCTCCACGTCGCGCGGCTCGCCGACGCCCGTCATCGTCACCGTGGCGACGGTCCTGCCGGTGCGTGAGTCGACGGCGTAGAGGTAGGCGCCGTCGTCGCTGTCGTTGTGCGTCCAGTACACGCCCGGGTGCCGTCTGCTCGCCGCCAGCCCGCTGGACTCGGTGATCCGGGGGTCCTCGACGGTGAAGTCCTGGTCAGCGCCGGAGGCCGCCGCGGCGGGGGCGACGGGCGCCAGGAGCAGCGCCCCGGCGGCGAGGACGGCGGCGGCCCGCCCGGGGCGGACCGGCCGGCGGCGGGCGGTGCTGGAACGGCGGCTCATGGCCCCAGTCTGCTACGCCGCCGTCGCCTCGCGGCGCCGGGAGCCGGTCGTGGCCGGGCTCACGTCCTCGGTGCCGCGCCGCTGGGAGATGATGCTGCCCATGCGCTTCCTCTTCGTCGGCGACTCCATGACGGTCGGCCGGGCCGGGGACTTCACCTGGCGCCACCGCATGTGGCAGCACCTGGAGACGACCCTCGGCCCCGGCGCGTACACCATCACAGGCCCCCGCACCGGCCTGTACGCGGGCGACGGCGCCGAGGCCTCCGAGGCGTACGCGGACCCCGCCTTCCCGCCCGCCGCGCGCCGCCACCTCGCGGGCTGGGGCGAGGGGTGGCGGCACATGGCCCCGCTGATCCAGCCGGTCGTCGCCACCACCCGCGCCGACGTGCTGCTGGTCGCCCTCGGCCTGATCGACCTCGGCTTCTACGCGCACGCCGAGGAGACCGCCGAGCACGCCCGGACCTTCCTGTCCCGGGCCCGCGCCGCCAAGCCGGACGTACGCGCCGTCATCCTCCCGGTCGTCCCCAACGTCCGCGCCCGCACCGACCCCTTCTTCGCCGACGACTGCGCCCGCTTCAACACGCTCCTCGCCAAGACCGTCGCCGAGCTGGACCGCCCCGGCTCCCCGCTCCTGCTCGCCTCCCACCCGCCCGGCTACACCCTGGACGCCGACACCTACGACGGCACCCATCCCGGCCCCTCCGGCGAACACCGCATCGCCGCCGCCTTCGCCGACGCGCTGCACCAGGGCTGGGGCGTCGGCGGGCCGTACCGGAGCCTGCCGGAATGACACCTTCCGCCACAACTCGGGCGGGAGGTCCGGGACTTGGGTTAGGCTGACGCCATGACTGCCGGGTCGGCCTCGCGCCGTTCACGAGTAGGGCACCCGGCCTCCGCCTGACGCGGAGGCGGGGACGAGCCCCGCCTTTCACCTTTCTCCACCCCACCCCGCCGCCGCGCACTCCCGCGCCGCGTGCCGATGGCCCCGGAGAAAGGCTCACTCTTCTTGACCACCACCGCGACACCCTCTTCCGCGACGCCCGAACCGCACCCGGTCCACGCCTTCAACCAGGCGGTGATCGAGGAGTTCCGCGCCAACCGGGGAAGGGTCGGGGGCCCCTTCGAAGGCGGCCGCCTGCTCCTGATCACCACCACCGGCGCCCGCTCGGGCCGCCCGCACACCAACCCGGTCGGCTACCTCCCCGACGGCGACCGCGTCCTGATCATCGCCTCGGCGGGCGGCGGTCCGCACCACCCCGCCTGGTACCACAACCTCGTCGCCCACCCCGTCCTCACCGTCGAGGACGGCACCTTCACCTACGAGGCCCGCGCCGAGATCCTCACCGGCGAGGAGCGCGACCTCCTCTTCGCCCGGGCCGCCGAGGCCGACCAGGGGTGGGCCGAGTACCAGCGCGGGACCACCCGCGCCATCCCGGTGGTCGCCCTCACCCAGATCGGCGCCGGCCCGCCCGCCGGCGGCGACCCGGCAGCCCTGCTGCTCGGCGTCCACGACGCCTTCCGCCGCGAACTGAGCACCGTCCGCGAGGAGTTCGCCGCATCCGGGCCCACCCTCATGGCGCAGCTGAAGGTCAACTGCCTGACCGTCTGCGACAACCTCCACGCCCACCACACCATGGAGGACCGCGGTCTGTTCCCCGCCATGGGCCGGCAGCACCCTCAGCTGGCCCCGCAGCTCGACCGGCTGCGCGCCGAGCACGAGACCGTCGCCACCCTCCTGGCCGAGCTGCGCGCCACCCTCGGCCGCACCGACGCCACCCCGGCCGGCCTCCTCCCGGACGTCGACCGCCTCATCGCCGAACTGGAGGCCCACCTGACCTACGAGGAGGAGATCCTGCTGCCTCTCCTCGAGCAAGCCGCCTGACCGCACCACCGCCTCACCGCCATCCCCGCGCCCGGGCGCTCTCACGGCCGCGTGCGGGGAGGCGGCGGGGTGTGTGCCGATTGTGTGTCCTCCGTAGAGACGGCCGCCGCTCCGTAGGAGGCGGTGGCGGCCACCCGTATGCTGCACCAGCGGTGCTCCCGGTCCGCGACGGCGGACCCGGCGGGCACGGCACGCAACGGGCCGACGGGGGAGAGGAACGGCGCATGGGTCCCAAGGACGCCGACAGTGAAGCCGAGTTGAAGAAACGCGCCGAGCGGTTGCGGGAGTGCGCCCGCCAGGCCCGTACCCTCGCCCGCGGCCTCGGTCCCTACCTGGACGACGCGGTGAAGAAGGCCACCCCGCGCGCCGCCGCGGGAGACGGCAAGGGCGCGATATGGCAGGGCCCGTTCGCCGACGAGTGCACCACCAAGCTCCAGCAGCGCAAGCGCACCCTCAACAACATGGGCACGGCGCTGATGGCGGACGCCACCCGCTGGGAGAGCCAGGCCGAGGAACTCGACCGGCAGGCCGAGAAGACGGCCAAGGCCGAAGCGGGCGGCGGCTGATGGCCTTCCGCGGATTCGACGCCGCCAAGCTGCGGGCGCTCGCCGGCGACCTGGACCGGAAGGCCGGGGACTCGGCCGGCCTCCACTCCAGACTGGCGACGCTCCTCACCACCGCCCAGCAGAACCTGCCGCCGGGCCAGGCCGCCTCCCGCGACCCCGACCTCCAGGGCCTCGTCGGCGACCTGGTGCCGATGCCGTCCTTCTTCGGCGGACGCCGCCGCCTGCCCGGCTCCCTGCAGAGCGAACTCGGGGACATGCAGGGCTCCATGAAGCGCCGGGTACGCCAGATGGAGGGCCTCCAGGAGCTGGAGAAGCTCGGCTACCCGGTCAGTGACGGCAGCGTCTTCCTGGACGAGAAGCCGCCCGACCCGAAGAAGATCGACGACGCCCTGCGCAACTTCCAGGGCCTGCGCGGCACCGACTTCGGCACCAACGGCAACCGGGACGACCTGGAGAGGATCGCCGCCGAACTGGACGGGCTGAGCGGCGCCGAGCTGGACGTCTTCATGTCGAAGGCGTCCCCCGACGACCTCGCCTTCTACAACGAGTTGCTCTCCGACACCTCGGACTCCGGCTGGAACCCGTTCGACGAGAACGGCCTGCCCGAGGACCAGCGCCGCGACACGCTCAGCCTGATGCTGTCCAGGATCAGCCCGCAGAACGTCGCCAAGTTCCAGACGGCCTTCCCGGACATGCAGCCCACCTTCACCAACACGGGCGCCTACGAGAGCGGCGGCAACGACCAGAACGGCCTGACCAACAACGGCATCCACTGGGCACCCCCCTCGGACCCGCTGTTCCGCGACGGCGTCTCCGCCGACGACGTCAGCCAGAACCAGTTCGGCGACTGCTGGTACGTGGCCTCGCTGGCCGGGCTCTCCCAGCAGAACCCGAAGTTCATCGAGGAGGGCATCAAGGAGAACCCGAACGGCACGGTCAGCGTCCGCGTCTGGGACAAGGAGGGCAACCACCACTGGGTCACCATGACCGCCGACCTGCCCACCGACCAGAACGGCGACCCGATCAGCACGTACGGCAACGGCGAGACCTGGCCCGCGTACTACGAGAAGGCCTTCGCGATGGTCTACTCGGAGGACGGCGAGGGCGAACGCGGCTACGGCGGCATCGAGGGCGACGACCCCAAGAAGTCCGCGCCCTACCTGACCGGCCAGGAGGGTGAGGACCTGCGCACCGGCGGCTTCCTCGGCATCGGCTCGGGCCAGGACAAGGACATCGACCGGCTGCGCGAGGCCTACGAGTCGGGCCAGGTCGTCACCGTCTCCACCCCTGACGACGAGAGCCTCGACAAGGACCACCCCAAGGAGTGGGGCAGCACCTACCACACCAACCACGCCTACTACGTGCGGGGTTTCACCGACGACGGCAAGGTCGTCCTCGGCAACCCCTGGGGCACCCAGGGCTATCCGCCGATCACCGTCAGCCAGGACCAGCTCGACAAGTACTTCCACTACCCCGAGGCCTTCGATGTCCCGTGACGACGACGCCCCTCGCGTCAAGTACCCCTTCGCGTTCGACGGCCGGTGGGTGCTGCGCCACCACGTGCCGTACTCCGTCGAGCACGAGGGCCGCACCCACCGGATCGTGGCGACCGTCTTCTCGCAGCCCTCGGTGCACGGCCGCGTCCAGATCAGTTGCGAGGGACTGCCCCCCGTCGAGCACGACGGACTGACCCCGGGCGACACGGTGGAGGTCACCGGCGACACCTGGCGGGTGGCCGAGGTCGACTACCGCACCCGTGTCGTCCTCGAAGGCCCGGCGGACACCCACGGGGAGGACTCCGGTGACCAGGCGGACGCGTAAGCACGGCTACGGCACGGCAGCGGCCGCCGCGCTGGCCCTGCTGTCCCTGGCGGGTTGCGGCTCGTCACCCGAGGCGGGCGGGGAAGGCGGCGGTGGGGGCGAGGCGACCCCGGCCGCCCGCGACAAGGGCCCCGCGTGCGTCGGCGAGGCCCCCGGTGAGGGCGGCGTCCACGTCCTGCGGGGCGGCGGCTTCAAGTTGCCCGGCGGAGGCGGCGTGCAGTACGCCGGGGCCTCCGCGGACGGCACGACGCGGACGGCCACCCTGCGCGACGGCGCCACCTACGCCTCCGGCCAGGAGCAGTGGAAGGTCACCCCCGGGGCGGAGGTCACCGTCTCCGGTCACGGCTACACGGTGCGGCAACTCTGCGCCCACCGCGTGGTCCTGGAGCCGCGGGCCGCCGAGGACAGGGCCGCCCTCGCCACCGGGCCGAAGTCGCTCGAACCCCGCCAGGGCGCCGCCGACGCCCCCCTCTGCTTCACCACCAACCCCACCGTCCTGGCGGCCGCCGCCAAGGGCTTCCCGCCCGAGGGCGAGACCCTCTCCCTGCTCGGCAACGGCGGGGTACGGCGCTTCCCCACGGGCCTGTCCGTCACGGTCGCCTACGTCCACAAGGAGACCGGAACCGCCGGCCTCGACGCCAACTGCGCCGGTGTCCAGGTCGCCGGCTACGAGGACGTCCGGCCCGGGGACACCGTGGAGTTCGCCGGGGTGCGGTTCGAGGTGTCGGCGCTGACCCCACAGGCGGTACGGCTCACCCGCCTGGGCGGGGGGAAGAGCTAGGCCTGCGCCGTGTCCGCCGGTGTCCGCCGGTGTCCGGTGCCGTGCTCTCGGCACGCCTGGCACAAGCTCTCGTACCGGACGTACCCGGGCTTTCGCCCGGTGCGGCGAGCGTGTGTGCCGGGCACCGTGGGCGCCGTGCGGGATGTGAGGACGTCCCCCAGGGGAAGCGGGGGGCCGGCCGGTGGCCCGCGCCCCCCTCCCCGCCGGGTCAGCGGTTGATCGACTGGATCTCCTCGACCTCGACCGCCTGCTCGTTCCCGAACGTCCCGTCCGGCAGCGCCTGCGCGGCCGCCACCCCGGTCCCGGTCCAGCTGATCTCCCAGGTCACCGTCGCCTCCATGGCGTACGACCCGCCGCCGGAGGACCGCAGGTAGGTCACGCCGCACGGCGGCTCCTGGTTCGCCTTCCCCTTGGCGTACGGTTCCCCGATCGACCCGTCCCCGTTGAGCGCGCACTCCCCCGACGCCGGATGCAACCGCGCGTCCTTCGTCCCCGGCTCGATCGTCAACGACTTGGGTGTGGCCGTGGTCGTGGCGGACATGTCCAGCCCGCCCACCGCCAACGAGGCCGTCACCGAGACCGGTTTGAACTCCCCACCGTCCAACCAGGCCCAGGTCGGCAGATTCACCTTGCTCCTGCCCCCGGGGGCGAGCGTGACCTCCGTCCCGGGCACCTTTATCTGTTCGTAGGCGAGCCCGGCGAGGATTTCGGGCGTGATGACGTTCTCGACCTCGGGGGTCTCACCGTTGTCGGCCCAGAAGGGGATCCGGTCGCAGGCGAACTGTTCCTCGAAGGGTGCGTTGGGATTCTGCACTGCTCCCCACCACATCCCCTCGCCCTCCTTCTCCTCGTTGAAGTTCTCGTATTCCCCGTCGATGTAGTTGTGCCGCTCCTCGTTCCACTTGTTGCGAGCGTCGGGCGGCAGACCTGGATCGTGAAGTATCGCCTGATAGGTCAACTGGTAGTAGTCGCGAAGCTCGTCCGGGGTCCATTTCGGCGCGTACCAGCAGGGCGGCGGCGACCAGTCGGTCTGCGCCGCGGCGACCGGGCCGGCCGCCGGTCCTGAACCATTCTTCGAGGTGTCGTACTTGATCACCTCGACCTGGGCGTTCAGGTTTCCGTTCTGCTGCCCACCGGAGGGGACCAGCGATTCACCACGGTCCGCCATAGCCGGAGTGCTCGCCACCAGCAGCAGGATGGTCCCTGCTCCGAGGACCGGACCTCGACGGCTCAGGCGGCGCACTCGGCCACCCCCTGCTTTCCGGTAATGGCCTTAGCGCGCCACGGCCCCTTCCCCGATGTAGGAGCCTCCAGGACCAGGGTGAAGGAGTAGTAGCTGTTTTCGCTGGGCTCAGTGACCTTCACCTTTCCCCCCTTCACGTTCTTGCTGTAGAACTTCGACTCGTCCTGGCAATAGGTGACCGACGCGGTCCTGGTCCCGGACAGCTTCACCTGAGCAGAGGGAAATTGCTGCACACCGCTGACAGTGTGCCCCGCTTCCTTGGCCTGCTTGATCTGATCCTCGGCATAGGTGGCTGCCTGGCTGAGCGGGACCGTGTAGAACTTGTACGGCGAGCTGCGCGGGTCCTGCTCGGTGATGCCGTAAATGATCGACCTCAGATACTGCTCCGTGTCGTCAAGTACTGCAGCCTCTTTGGCTTCTGAGGGCTTCTGCCAGGCGAACTTGAACTCGACGTCACCCGGAAACTCCATCTCGGGCCGGTCGATCCCATCCCCCGCTCCCTTCTCGCCAGGCGAAGCCGAAGCCTCGGCGGAGTTCTCCCCCGCGCCTGCGATCTTGTCGTCCGGGTCGGACGACTCCCCGCCGCAGCCGGTCAGCAGGAGGGCGGTCGCCGTGGCGAGTGCGGTGAGGGCGGGCAACGTTCGGCGGTTCACGTGACGACTCCCGGTGCGGGCGAAAGTTCGGACTGGGGAACTGACGCTATCGCCGGGGTATTTGGTTACGCCAGGCGGCTCGGGTGCCCGGCGGGCGAGGGGCCGGAAAGGGTCAGGTGGTGCGCTCGTACGTGCCCGGGCCCCGCTTCCCCTCGCCGGTGACCGTGAGGGTCTCGGCGGGGTCGGCGTCGGGCAGGGTCAGCGTGAGGGTGCGGTCGGGGCCCGAGGTGCAGGTCAGCGACGCCGTGTAGGCGGTGCGTCCGGCCCGCTGTGCCTCTCCGTTGCACGTGGCGTCCTCGGCCGTGAGCGTGACCGCCCCGTCGTCACTCACCGTGAGTGTGGCGGGCGCCTCCGGGTCGGCCTTGTCCCAGACACCGGTGAGCGGCCCGGCCGGCCCGGTGGTGGCGGGGCTGGGCGCGGGTGCGGCGTAGCTGGCGGTGGACTGCGGGGCCGGGGCGTCGTCGCCGGAACCGCAGGCGGCGGTGAGGGCGAGCAGAGGGCCGCACAGGAGGGCGGCGGCGGTCCGGCCTCGCGGTGTTCGCTTGGGCACGGGTTCCCCCGATGGTCTGCGGCGACGGCGACGGTTGTCGCTGGGCACGCTGCCAGCAGCCTCGCCCCGCGTCAAGCACGCCCCGGCCGCACGTCGGGCAGCCTCCTCACCGCACGGCGGGGCTTTCGTGAGCGGGGGCCGGTCCGGTCGAGGTGGCGGGACGGCGCGCCGCTCGGCCGTACCTCCCCCGCCCTCGCGCGGCCGGACGGTCCGAACCCGGCCAACTCCCGCGTCTCCAGCGCCGGGACCGGCACAGGAACGCTGGTCCAGCGGGCCCGCAGCCCCACGGAATCCACGTCCCCGTGGCGGGAGCCGGAGGGCGTGGGCGTCGCCTACCGGACGGCGGCGGGCGGTGTCCGTCTCCGCCTCGGCGTCTCCTCCTCGGCTTCGCCCCGGGCGTGGCGGGCGGCCACCGCAGCAATCCGTTCGGATGTCTTGATCAAATCCGGCGACTGTCGACAACGCTCGTGGTCAATACAGCTAGCGGTCCTTCGTCAGGGACGCCCGCCGCGGTCCCGGCCCCTCAGCCGTTCCCGTGCCCGTCTCCGCACCGCCCGCGCGCTTCTCACGGCGGGCGGCGACGGCGTGGGCGCCGGCTGAGTGCAGGGAGCGCAGCGCCAGCAGGAGAAAGCCGATGTCGTCGAGGTAGACGGGGTCGGGCAGCAGGTCGACCGGCGAGACGGTGTAGACCACCGCGGTCCAGAACAGGGCCTTGTTCTGGAGCGGGACGCCGGCGTCCACCAGAAGTCTGCGGGCCCGGAAGACGCGTACCAGCAGGACGAGGACGGCCGCCAGTCCCGCCAGGGCGAGGACCACGGCGAGGGCGATCCATTGACCGGTGCTCATGGGGCCACGTCTACCCCGGCGGGCCGGGGCGCACCGCGCCGGCCCGGTCGCGGGGCGGGCGGCGGCTTCACGCGAACCGCTCGCCGCAGCGCGAGCAGTACACC
Organism: Streptomyces diastaticus subsp. diastaticus; assembly: GCF_011170125.1. Taxonomy (NCBI): domain Bacteria; kingdom Bacillati; phylum Actinomycetota; class Actinomycetes; order Kitasatosporales; family Streptomycetaceae; genus Streptomyces; species Streptomyces diastaticus. Next base: position 156,793 of record NZ_BLLN01000002.1, read on the forward strand.
GGCGCCGGGTCGTCGGAGACGCGGCCGCAGCCGGGGCAGACCCGGTCCATGAAGCAGGGGGCCTCACCGCCGGGGGGCTCGGCCGCGTGGACGGTGCCGGGCGGCGCGGAACCGATGGACAGGCCGGGGCGGCGGCGGTGGACGGTGAGGTAGGCGAGGCCGTGCGGGCCCGCGGTGAACGCGCGCCGGGAGCCGCGCGGCAGCCACAGCACGGCGGACTCCTCCAGCGCCGGCCCGTCCGGCTCGACCCGTCCGCTTCCGGCCACGACCACCAGCAGCACGTCGAGGACGGATTCGCGGTGCTCGCCGACCACCGCGCCGGGCGCCAGCCGCACCAGGTTGGCGTCCAGTTCCCGCCCGTCCTCGGCCAGCCGCCACAGGGCGCCCCGCTCCTCGTCACCGGCCGACGCCAGTCGCTCCCGCACCACCGCCAGCAGCTGGGGCCGGGCCCCGGTCGTCTCAGTCATGGCTCCGAGCCTGCCACAGGGCACCGGCGGAGCCACGCCGCCCCGCACCCTTGCCTGGAGCACACCCGAAGGGCTTGGCTGTGGACATGAAGTACACGCAGCTCGGACGTACGGGTCTCAAGGTCAGCCGTCTCGTGCTCGGCACGATGAACTTCGGGCCGAAGACCGGCGAGGCCGAGAGCCACGCCCTCATGGACGCGGCCCTCGACGACGGCATCAACTTCTTCGACACGGCCAACGTGTACGGCTGGGGGGAGAACAAGGGACGCACCGAGGAGATCCTCGGCACCTGGTTCGCCCAGGGCGCAGGCCGCCGCGACAAGGTGGTCCTGGCCACCAAGGTGTACGGCAACATGGGTGCCGACGGCGACGTGTGGCCCAACCACGACCGGCTCTCCGCCCTCAACATCCGCCGCGCGGTGGACGCCAGCCTGCGCCGGCTCCAGACCGACCACATCGACCTCTACCAGTTCCACCACGTCGACCGGCGCACCCCGTTCGACGAGATCTGGCAGGCCATGGACACCCTGGTCCAGCAGGGCAAGATCCTGTACGCCGGTTCCTCCAACTTCCCCGGTTACAAGATCGCCCAGGCCAACGAGGTGGCCGCCCGCCGCGGCGGCCTCGGCCTGGTCAGCGAGCAGTGCCTCTACAACCTCGCGGAGCGCCGCGCGGAGATGGAGGTCATCCCGGCCGCCCAGGAGTACGGCCTCGGTGTCATCGCCTGGTCGCCGCTGCACGGCGGGCTGCTCGGCGGCGCCATCCGCAAGGAGCGCGAGGGCGGCGGGTCGCGCACGAAGGACGGCCGCTCGGGCGACGCGCTGGCCAACTCCACGATCCGCGCGCAGGTCCAGGCGTACGAGGACCTGCTGGAGAAGCACGGTCTGGAGCCGGGCGAGGTGGCGCTGGCCTGGCTGCTGACGCGGCCCGGGGTGACCGGGCCGATCGTCGGGCCGCGCACCGACGAGCAGCTCGCCTCGGCGGTCCGGGCCGTGGAGCTGGAGCTGCCGCGGGAGCTGCTCAGCTCGCTCGACGAGATCTTCCCCGGCCCGGGGCCGTCCCCGGAGGCGTTCGCCTGGTAGGGGCCGCCGAAGCGGCGGGCGCCCCCGGAGCCACGGTTCCGGGGGCGCTTCCCCGCGTACGTGTCAGGCGCCGACGGCCGCCGAGACGGCGATGACGGCGAACATCAGTACGAGCACACCGGCCATGATCCGGTTCCTGGTCTTGGGGTCCACGCCTACGAGGTTAACGGCCTGGTGGCGCGGTCCGGGCCCGGGGTGACGGACCCCACGGCCCCCACGGACCCGACGCGCCCCCCGCGGTCACCCGCCGAGCGGCCAGCGCCCGACCGTCTCATGGCGGGGACGGGCCCCCGGCACGCCGCCAGGCGGCGGCACGCTGCGGATCAGCCGCACCTCGGTCACCCGCCAGGGGCCGGCCGCCAGTCCCGCCAGTGCCTCGGTGTACGGGGCGAGCCGGACGCGCTGTCCGGGCCGGACGCGGGCCAGCGTCAGGTGCGGCCGGAAGGCGTGCTCCGCGTCGGGCGGCAGCCCCGCCCGGGAGGCGGCGGCGCGTACGCGGTCGGCGAGGCGGCCGAGCGCGGTGAGGCCGCCCTCGGGCCGCGCCCACAGCACGCGGTCGCCGAAGTGGCCGGCGCCGCGCAGGGCGAGCGGGAAGGGCGCGGTGCGGTGTGCGGCCCGGGCCAGGCGCGCGGTGAGCCCGTCCAGGCGCCCGGGGTCGCAGGGCCCGAGGAAGGCGAGGGTGAAGTGGCGCCCGGCCGCCTCGGTGCGACGCAGCCGATCGGTGCCGGGCAGGGCCTCCAGGGCGGCGGTGGCGCGGTCCAGCTCGGCGAGGACCTCCTGCGGCGGGACGACGGCGACGAAGAGGCGGGGACGGGGCGCGGGAGTGGCCATGGCAGCAGTCTGCCGGGCCGGTACGGCGACGGCCGCTCCCCCGGCCCGGGGAGCGGCCGTGTGCGGGTCGGTGGTGCCCTCAGGCGGCGGCCGTCAGCCGCTTCTCGTCCGGCACGAACCTGATGTGCTTGCGGCCGCGGCGCAGGTCGACCTTGACCTTCAGCCCGCCGACGCGGGCCAGCACCAGGCCGACGCCGACGGCGGCCAGCAGCGAGATCGCGCCGCCGACGGCGAAGCCGGTCCGGGCGCCGTACGCGTCGGTGATCCAGCCGAGCAGGGGCGCGCCCAGCGGCGTACCGCCGGTGAAGACCATCATGAAGAGGGCCATGACGCGTCCGCGCATCTGCGGTTCGGTGGCCATCTGCACGTAGGAGTTGGCCGTGACGTTGACGGTCAGGCCGAACATGCCGGTCAGCACCATGAGGACGGCGAAGATCCAGACGGACGGCGCGAAGGCGGCGACCAGCTCCAGGATGCCGAAGCCCGCGGCGGCGGCGACCAGCAGCCTGAGCCGTCCCGCGCCCCGCCGGGCGGCGAGCAGGGCACCGGCCAGCGAGCCGGCGGCCATCAGCGTGTTGAGCGTGCCGTACATGCCGGGGCCGCCGTCGAAGACCTTGTCGGCGAAGGCGGAGAGCCAGATCGGGAAGTTGAACCCGAAGGTGCCGATGAAGCCGACCAGCACGATCGGCCAGATCAGGTCGGGCCGCCCGGCGACGTACTTCAGCCCCTCGCGGAGCTGGCCCTTGCCGCGCGGGGCGCGGGGGGCCTTGTGCAGCTCGCCCATGCGCATCATCAGCAGCCCGGCGATGGGCGCCGCGAAGGAGAGGCCGTTGATGAGGAAGGCGTAGCCGGAGCCGACGGCGCTGATCAGCACGGCGGCGACGGCCGGACCGACGAGGCGGGCGGACTGGAAGTTGGCCGAGTTCAGGGAGACGGCGTTGGCGAGCTGGCGGGGCCCGACCATCTCGCTGACGAAGGTCTGCCGCGCGGGGTTGTCGACGACGGTGACGAGGCCGAGGACGAACGCGGTGACGTAGACGTGCCAGACCTGGACCTGGCCCGAGAGGGTGAGCACCGCGAGCGCGAGGCCGGTGAGGCCCATGGCGCCCTGGGTGAACAGGAGCAGCGGCCGCTTGGGCAGCCGGTCGACGAGGACACCGCCGTAGAGCCCGAAGAGGAGCATCGGCAGGAACTGGAGGGCGGTGGTGACACCGACGGCCGCGGACGACCCGGTGAGGGTGAGGACCAGCCAGTCCTGGGCGATGCGCTGCATCCAGGTACCGGTGTTGGAGATGACCTGCCCGGTGAAGAAGAGCCGGTAGTTGCGGATCCTCAACGAGCTGAACATGGACTGCTTGGGGGTGGGCGGGGTGGTGTCGTGGGTCGCTGGTGCGGGGGCGGAGTCTGCTCCGGGTCCCGTACTCAAAGGACGTCGCCTCCTTGTGGCGGGGCTGTCGTTCGTCTTCGTCGATCGGTGCTGCTGGTACTGCTGGTACTTCCGGTGCTGCCACCCGGGAGGGGTACGGGTCAGAGGTGGGCGAGCTTCTCCAGGACGGGGGCGGCGGAACGGATCCGGGCCCACTCGTCCTCGTCCAGTTCGGCGGCGAGGGAGGCGAGCCAGGCGTTCCGCCTGCTGCGGCTCTCCTCCAGCATCGCCTCGGCCTCCTCGGTCTGGGTGACCACCTTCTGGCGGCGGTCCTCGGGGTGCGGTTCGAGCCGCACCAGGCCCTTGGCCTCCAGGAGGGCCACGATCCGCGTCATGGACGGCGGCTGCACGTGCTCCTTGCGGGCCAGTTCGCCCGGGGTGGCGGTACCGCAGCGGGCGAGGGTGCCCAGTACCGACATCTCGGTGGGGCTCAGCGACTCGTCGACCCGCTGGTGCTTGAGTCGGCGGGAGAGGCGCATGACGGAGGAGCGCAGTGCGTTCACGGCGTCGGCGTCTTCGCCATGGGTGAGATCCGGCATACTAGTTAGCGTAACTTATTACTGTGTCTAAATACCACCGTGGGGACCCCGCGGTGGCGGGGGTCACGGCCACCGGCCGGACACCCTCCGCAGGAGTGACCAGCGTCGCCCGGGACCTGCCGGACGGGCACCTGGTCGTCACCCGAAAGAGTGAGGGTGGCGCGAAAAGCGGCACGATCGCGCCAGACGTGCGGGGACCCTGACAGGTATGGACACCCACGTACTCAGCCTGCGCATGGACTCAGAGCTGTTCGAACGTCTTCGGGGTCACGCGGCCAGGCGCGGCATGAGCGTCCAGGACTATGTCGTGCGGACGATGATCCGGGACGACTTCGACCAGCGGTTCCAGACGGCGGTGGAGGAGACCGAGAAGTTCTACGGGGACGAGTCCGGGGAGAGCCGTGACCCGCGTGACGGGAGCGTCCAGGACGAGGCGGTGAACGGCGCGACCCGGCCCACCTGACCCCCGCGGCGAGCGGGGGTCGGGCGGACCGGGCCGGGGCCGTCCCGCAGCGGACCGCGCCGGGGCGCGGGCCGGGCCGGGTCAGGTGAGACCGAGTGCCGGCATCAGGTAGTAGAAGGCGAAGACCGCCGAGACCGCGTACATCGCCGCGGGCACCGAGCGGCCTCGGCCGGCGGCGAGGCGCAGCACGCAGAAGCTGACGAAGCCCATGCCGATGCCGTTGGTGATGGAGTACGTGAACGGCATCATCATGAAGGTGATGAAGGCCGGGATCGCGATGGTGAAGTCCGTCCAGTCGATCGCGCCGATCGAGCCGGAGAGGATCAGGAAGCCGACCGCGACCAGGGCCGGGGTGGCGGCCTGCGAGGGGACCATCGTCACGATCGGCGTCAGGAAGAGGCCGACGGCGAAGAGGCCGCCGGTGACGATGTTGGCGAAGCCGGTGCGGGCCCCCTCGCCGACACCGGCGGTGGACTCCACGAAGCAGGTGGTGGCGGAGGAGGACGAGGCGCCACCCGCCGCGACGGCGATGCCGTCGACGAAGAGGACCTTGTTGATGCCGGGCATGTTGCCCTTGTCGTCGGTGAGGTGAGCCTCGTCGCCGACCGCCATGATCGTGCCCATCGCGTCGAAGAAGCACGACAGCAGCACGGTGAAGACGAAGAGGATGCCGGTCAGCAGCCCCACCTTGGCGAACCCGCCGAAGAGGCTGACCTGGCCGATCAGCCCGAAGTCCGGGGTGGCCACCGGGTTGCCGGGCCACTCGGGCGTGGTCAGGCCCCAGGACGGGATGTCGGCGACCGCGTTGACCACCAGCGCCAGCACGGTCATCGCGACGATGGAGATGAGGATGGCGCCGGGCACCTTGCGCACCAGGAGGGCCAGCGTCAGCAGCACACCGAGGACGAAGACCAGCACGGTCCAGCCGTTGAGGTGGCCGTCGGCGCCGAGCTGGAGCGGAACGGTGGTCTGCGCGGCGTCCGGCATACGGGAGACGAACCCGGAGTCGACCAGGCCGATCAGCATGATGAACAGGCCGATACCGATGGCGATGCCCTTGCGCAGGCCGAGCGGCACCGCGCTCATGACCCGCTCGCGCAGGCCGGTGGCGACCAGCAGCATGACGACGAAACCGGCGAGCACCACCATGCCCATCGCGTCCGGCCAGCTCATCCGGGGAGCGAGCTGGAGGGCGACGACCGTGTTCACGCCGAGTCCGGCGGCGAGGGCCACCGGCACGTTGCCGACGACGCCCATGAGCAGCGTGGTCAGCGCCGCGGTCAGCACGGTGGCGGTGACGAGCTGGCCGTTGTCCAGCTGGTTCCCGTACATGTCCTTGGCACTGCCGAGGATGATCGGGTTCAGCACGATGATGTAGGCCATCGCGAAGAACGTGGCGAAGCCGCCGCGCACCTCGCGGGCGATCGTCGAACCGCGCTCGGTGATCTTGAAGTAGCGGTCGAGCGCGCCGGACGGCGGGTTCGGCTGCTCGGACGTGGCGTCCTGGGCTGGGGCCGAGGTGGGCATGGAAACCTCAGGGGTGCGAGGCGTACGGGCTCTTTGGCGGGAGGTCCGTACGACGGGACGGGGGTACGGGTCACCGCACAGAATCAGCCAGGTGTGACCCCCGGATCACGGCGGTGTGACCGGTGGATCAATCGGGCCGGGGCGGAAACCTGCCGATACTTGCGGCCCTTGTGTCTTCTTACGAAAGAAAACGGTCAGCCTCAAGCTGTTTCAGTATGAATACATGAACCCGAAATTGCTATCTCCGCGCGTAGAGGCATAAGCCACAAGGCCGGAGGGGCGTACCGGGACGGGCCGGGCGGGTGGGCGCGGGCGCGGCGCGGAGGCCGGGCGGCCCGGTCGTAAGCTGGGGGCATGAAGAAGTGGACGCCCCGGCACGAGGCACCGGAACCCCTGGAAGGGCCCGTGGTGGCCACCATCACCGGCGGCACGATCCTCTGGTTCGTCCTCTTCCTCGTACAGCTCCCCTTCTACGGCTGGTTCTCCGACCACGGCCACACCTGGTGGGTCTGGACCTGCCTGGCCGGCGCCGGCCTCGGCTGCCTCGGCATCTGGTACGTCCGGCGCCGCGACGCCGCACTGAGGCGCGCGGCCGCCTCGGAGGCGTCCTCGGCCTCGTCGCAGGGCTGAGCCGCCCGCCCCCCCCTCCCGGCGAGCCCTGGCCCCGGGAGCGCCGGCTGGGTCGCGGCAGCTTCTGTAGCACCCCTCCCGTAGGGGGGTGGGGCTACCTCGGTGGGGGTTCCGGCGGCCGGACCCCTACGCCGGTCCCACCCCGATCTCGTACCCGGGACGGATCTTCGGACCCTCCGGCGGTGAAGTGGGGGCGGGGGCCTTAACGTCTGTGTCATGACGCAGCGGGGACAGGTGCACACCGGGGGTCCGGACTCCGGGAACGGTCGGATCGACACGGGGACGGAACCGGACGCCGCCACGCCCGCCGTGCCACCCGAGACAGGGCTGTCCTCGGCGCAGGTGGCCGAGGCGGTCGCGCGCGGCGAGGTCAACGACGTCCCCGTGCGCAGCTCCCGCTCGCTGGCGGAGATCGCCCGGGCCAACGTCTTCACCCGGTTCAACGCCATCATCGGCGTCCTCTGGGTGATCATGCTCTTCGTCGCGCCGATCCAGGACAGCCTCTTCGGCTTCGTCATCGTCGCCAACACCGGCATCGGCATCTTCCAGGAGTGGCGCGCCAAGCGCACCCTGGACGGACTCGCGGTGATCGGCGAGGCCAAGCCGACCGTGCGCCGGGACGGCAGATCCGGCGAGGTCTCCACCTCGGAGATCGTCCTCGGCGACCTCATCGAGATCGGCCCCGGTGACAAGATCGTGGTCGACGGCGAGGTCCGCGAGGCGGACGGCCTGGAAGTCGACGAGTCCCTGCTGACCGGCGAGGCCGACCCGGTCGTCAAGCGCCCCGGCGACGAGGTGATGTCCGGTTCCTTCGTGACCGCCGGCGGCGGCGCCTTCCGCGCCACCAAGGTCGGCCGCGAGGCGTACGCGGCACAGCTCGCCGAGGAGGCCTCCCGCTTCACCCTGGTCCACTCCGAGCTGCGCTCGGGGATCAGCACCATCCTCAAGTACGTGACGTGGATGATGGTGCCGACCGCGGTCGGCCTCGTCATCAGCCAGCTCGTCGTCCGGGACAACGACTTCAAGAACTCGGTGGCCCGCACCGTCGGCGGCATCGTCCCCATGGTCCCCGAGGGCCTGGTGCTGCTCACCTCGGTCGCCTTCGCCATAGGCGTGATCCGGCTCGGCCGCAAGCAGTGCCTGGTGCAGGAGCTGCCCGCCATCGAGGGGCTGGCCCGCGTCGACACGGTCTGCCTCGACAAGACCGGCACCCTCACCGAGGGCGGCATGGACGTCCAGTCGATCCGCCCGCTCGGCGGCGCCGACGAGGCGTACGTACGGCAGGTGCTCGGCGCGCTCGGCGCCGGCGACCCGCGGCCCAACGCCAGCCTCCAGGCCGTCATCGACGCCTGCCCGGCCCCCGACGGGTGGCGGACCACCGGCACGCTCCCGTTCTCCTCCGCCCGCAAGTACAGCGGCGCCTCCTTCGACGAGGGCGGCACCACCGCCCGCACCTGGCTGCTCGGCGCCCCGGACGTGCTGCTGGCCCCCGGCGCCGAGGCGCTCGCGGAGACCGACGCGCTCAACGAACGCGGCCTGCGCGTCCTGCTGCTCTCCCGCGCCGAGGCCGGCCTGGACGCCGCCGATCCGGGCGCGGGGGCCACACCGACCGCCCTCGTCGTGCTGGAGCAGCGACTGCGGCCGGACGCCGCCGACACCCTGCGCTACTTCGAGGAGCAGCACGTCGCGGCCAAGGTCATCTCCGGGGACAACGCCGTCTCGGTCGGCGCGGTCGCCGGGAAGCTGGGGCTGCCCGGGGCCGAGCGGACCTACGACGCGCGCAAGCTCCCGAAGGAACCGGCGGCCCTCGCCGACACGCTGGACGAGAACACCGTCTTCGGCCGGGTCACTCCGCAGCAGAAGCGGGACATGGTCGGCGCCCTCCAGTCGCACGGCCACACGGTCGCCATGACCGGCGACGGGGTCAACGACGTCCTCGCCCTCAAGGACGCCGACATCGGCGTGAGCATGGGTTCGGGATCGGAGGCCACCCGGGCCGTCGCCCAGATCGTGCTGCTGAACAACAGCTTCTCGACGCTGCCGTCGGTGGTCGCCGAGGGCCGCCGGGTCATCGGCAACATCACCCGGGTCGCGACACTCTTCCTGGTCAAGACGGTCTACTCCGTGCTGCTCGCCGTCCTGGTCGTCCTCTCCCAGACCGAGTACCCCTTCCTCCCCCGGCACCTGACGCTGCTCTCCACCCTGACCATCGGCGTCCCCGCCTTCTTCCTCGCCCTCGCCCCCAACAAGGAACGGGCCCAGCCGCACTTCGTGAAGCGCGTGATGCGGTACGCGATCCCCGGCGGCGTCATCGCCGCACTCGCCACCTTCACCACGTACATGACGGCGCGGGCGTACTACACCGGCCCCGACTCGCTCCCGGCGGAGACGAGCGCGGCGACACTGACCCTCTTCCTGGTCTCCATCTGGGTACTGGCGATCATCGCCCGGCCCTACACCTGGTGGCGGATCGGCCTGGTCGCGACGATGGCCGGCGCCTTCGTGGTGGTGCTCCTGGTCCCCTGGCTCCAGGACTTCTTCGCCCTGCGGCTGGTGGGCTCCGTCATGCCGTGGGCGGCGGTCGGCATCGCGGTGGTCGCGGCGGGGCTGGTCGAGGTGGTGTGGCGGATCGTCGACCGCCGGTTGCCGGTGTGAGCCGCTGACGGTGGAACTCGCCCGGCGGGCCCGGCGGGGACCGGGCAGCACCGGCCGGCCGCGCGGGGCGGCGGGCCGGGCGCACGCCCCACCCCGCCACCCGTGAGACGTGGGCGCCGCCGGGGGCCACCCGCCCGGAATCCCGCGCCCAGGTACCGGGGGCCGGGCGGGCGGGCCTCCGCCCCCCCCTACCGGCCACCCCGCCCGCACCGAGACCCGCACCGCCGGACCGGGGGCCGGCCCCCACACACCTCGGTGTGGGCCCGCGGTCACCAGGGGTACGTCGTCGAGCCGGGCCCGCACGGCACGAGCACCGGGGCCGGGGCCGGGACGGACACAACGACGAGCAGGGACGGGGCACCGAGGGCACCGGGGCGCGCGTCGCCACCGGGTCGGCGACGCGGCAGCGATGCGCCGTGGCGCCGGGGGCAGGCCCTGTGGTGAGCCGCGCCCGGACACGGCCGAGGGCCGCTCCCCCTGGCTGTGGCGATGGGGGAGCGGCCCTCGGGGCGGTGGGGGCTACTTCACGTCCACGAAGTCGGCCTTGGAGTTGATGGCCGGCGTGGTGGAGGTCCCCGCGAAACTCCAGCGCCAGTAGCCGTCCGAGGCGGCCTTGACGGTGGTCTTCAGCGCGCCCTTGGTGCCGCTCTTGACCGTCTTCACGGTCGAGTAGCTCGCGGCGCCCTTCTTCTTGAACTGGAGCTTCACCGACTGCTTGGTGTAGCCGGCGTACTTCCAGGTGTCCCAGTTGGCACGGGAGAGGGTGCCCTTGACCGTGAGGGTCTTGCCCTTCTTGACCGGCTCCGGCGTGGCGTTCACGTCCAGCCGGGAGGCGCGCTGGACGCGCGTCTTGGCGCCCTTGTCGTTCCAGACGAAGTCCGACTCGTCGGCGGCCTGCGCCGCGGTGACCACGTTCCAGCTTCCGGCCAGGTCGTTCACGAGGTCCCACTGCGGGTCGATCGTGACGGTCAGCTTGCAGGTCGAGGTGGTCGCGCTGGACGCCTTGCAGCTCGCGTACTCCTCGTTCGGCACGATGAGCCAGTCGGCCGTCTCGGGCGTCGAGCCGTGCCAGAGGTAGGTGTAGGCGTCACCGATGCCGCTGGCGTGCGAGGCGGTGATGCTGACGGTGACGGTCTTCAGCTTGGTGGTGCCGAGGACGATGTCCTTGCCGCCGTTGACGGTGACCTTGGAGATCTTCGGGGCGGCGGCGGCCTTGAAGCCCTGCCCCTTGACGGTCGCCTTCCCGCCGAACACCGACTGGGCGGTGGGCGGTGCGGGCCGCTCACGGTCGGGTCCCGGAGCTGCCTGGGCGGCGGCGCCGGTGAGAGCGGACAGGGCCAGGGCGCCGCTGACGACGGCGACGGTGGCACGAATACGCATGTGTCTTTCCCCAGGTGGAGAAGGGCCCCCGTGGAGGCCGTCCCCAGACCGCGGCGGCACGAGGCCACCGCGAGGTCTGTCGAGTCCCATGACTCGACTCGATAGACCCGGGGGACATGTGAAGGGTTGTAGGACACTGCGACCTTTCTGTGAACAGAGCGGGCCGCGTCCCACCCCGGCCGCACGCGGGCCGGACCTACCCGGCCGGGCCACGGCGCACCCGCGCCCCGAAGCCGCCCGGCCGGTCCTCGCCCCGGGGCGAGGACCGGCCGGGCGGCGGCGTCAGTCGAACCAGCGGTCGCGGGCCAGTTCGGCGGTGCGGGACAGGTCCTCCAGCAGGGCGGCCACCTCGAAGCGGCGCGGCCACTGGCCCGCCGCCCAGGCGAGGCCGGCGGCGACGCCTTCCAGGGTGGCGGCGTGCAGGACACCGGACGGGGTGAGGTGCCAGTCCAGTTCGACGCCGTCGGCGAGGAGTTCCTCGTGCTCCCGGTACGAGGCGGGTACGCCGTCGCCGAGGAGTTCGCGTACGGCGTCCGGCACCGGGTGCTCCACGCCCTCCCCCTCGGGCGACACCCGCACCGACTCCGAGAGCCGCCCCACCTGGAGCAGCTCGGCGAGGCGGGCGGCCAGCGCCGGGGCCACCGGCAGCAGGGGGCGTCCGGTGGCGAAGGGCAGCAGGTCGGGGGCGTCCGCGACCAGGGCGTCACGGGCGTCCACCACCTCCACCATCCCGTCGGTCACGGCCCGCAGCTCGTCCGGCAGCGTCACCTCGTCCGGGTCCAGCCCGGCCAGCAGGCCGTACAGCGCGTGCAGGTGACGGGTGGAGACCTCACGGTCCGGGTCGGCCAGGCGGTCCAGGAGTTCGGCGGCGCCGCCCGGCTCGTCGAGCAGGGCGGCGGCGGTGGTGCGCACCCCGAGGGCGCGCAGCACCAGCGCGTCGTCGAAACCGGCCGCGTCCACCTCGTCGTACAACCCGGCCAGCAGCGCGTCGCCCGAGGCGGCGCGCAGACCTGCCGGGCGGCGGCCGTCGAGGACGGGGTGTCCGCGCAGCCACCACGCGGTGTAGGGGCGGACCGACTCGGTGGTGCCGTCGGGCAGCAGCACGCGTACCGGCTGGGTGAGGGCGTCGCGCAGCGGCGGCCGGGAGAGCAGGGCGAGCGCCTCGGGCCAGCGGTCGTCGTCGACCAGGTCGAGATCGCGGACGGCGGTGATCTCGGTGGCGACCGGCGGCACGGGCCCCTCGGGGAGGCGGTCCAGCACGTCCTCGCACCACACGTCGACGGCGTCGAGCAGCCCCGCGTCGTCCGGCTCGGCGAAGTCGCTGTCACGCGGCTCCAGTTCATCGGGGTCGAGGACGACGTCCGTGGCGCGTACGAGCGTGAAGCGGGCCAGCACGCCGCAGGCGGCCAGCGGCTGCTCGCCCCACCGCCCGGCCCACTCCTCGTCCACCGCGGCGAGTTCGCCCTCCCGCATGACGGAGGCGAACTCTCCGCCGGGCAGAACCAGTTCGCCGGCGGGCGACAGTTCGCCGTCCTCGTCGGGCAGGGCGAGGGCGCCGAGCCAGGGCTCATCGCCGGGGGCCAGGTCGGCGTCCCGGACCAACGTCAGGACCAGCTCGGCCAGTTCCTCGGCGTCGGGGGCGTCGTCGCGCAGCGCGTACCCGTCGCCCTCCAGCGACTCGGCGACGGCCGCGCGCACCTGCGGCGTACGGAGCACGGCGCGGGGCGTGGCCGGGAGCGCGCCCAGCTTCTCCAGGAGCGGGTGGGCGGCCTCGGGGTGGGCGACCTTCAGGCCGAGACGGGCCAGCGCCGAGGGCCGCGGCCCGTCCTCGGCCGGGCCCGGCAGCAGCACCTGCCGCGGGCTGCCGGCCGTCGCCCCGGCCGCCAGCGGCACCGGCAGCCCCTGGAGGCGGTCGGGGTCGACCCCGGCGAGGCTGTCGTACAGGCGGTACCACCACGCCGGGGAGCGCTCGACCCCGGCCAGCCGGTCGATCGCCTCGCCCAGCGACAGACGGCCGACGCCCAGGGTGCGCAGCTCGGGACGGCGCTCCAGCCCGGCGGGCAGCAGCGTCGGCAGGACCTCGGCGAGGACGCGTACGGTCGCCTCCCCGGCCCCCTCCACCAGTTCGGCCTCGATCGGCCGCAGCGCCTCCGGCCGGTCGGCCCGCAGCAGCGGGACGTCGGTGTCGTCGGTGTCGGCCTCCTCCCGCGGCCCGGCCGGCGGCAGCGCGGGCGCCAGGAAGGCGGTGCGCGGCAGCAGCTCCAGTACGGCGGCGCGTACGGCACCGTCCACGGCGGCCTGACCCAGCGGGCCCGGCACCAGGCCCACGACGTCCGGGCTCACCGGGCGCCACGCGCCGAGCAGCCCGGCGTACGCCTCGGCGGCGCGCGCCACCAGGAAGTCGGTGAGCGGGCCGGGAGCGACGTGGCGGCGGGCGGTGTCCAGCGGGAAGGAGGCGATGAGCAGGGCGGGCACGCCCAGCGGCTCGTCGCTGGGCGTCGGGGCGTGGACGACGGGGGCGGTCGCCGGTCGGGCCGGGGCCCCCTCGGCGTCCACCGGCACCGCCCACACCACCGACCAGAACGGCCGCAGCCGCTCCTCGACGGGGCGGTCGGCCAGCAGGGCCGCGTCGAGCGGCCCGTCGGCGGCGGCGGTGCGCCAGCGACGCGTCTCGCCGGGGGTCCCGGCGCTCGTGGCGTCCCCCGCCGTCTCCTCGATCACGACGTACGGCGGCTCGTCGCGGCGGCGCAGCACGCGCGTCCCCCCGGGCGTCTCCACCGCGATCTCGCTCAGGCCCGGCAGGGCGAGCAGCAGCGAGTCGTCCACGGCGGCGAGCAGCCGTTCGGCCAGGTCGTGGGCGGCCGCGTCCCGCAGCGGAAGCACCACCACCGTGTCGTACCCCTCGGGCGGGCCGCCCTCGGCGGCGAAGGGGAGCCGGAGCAGCGGGACGTGGTCGTCGCGCCGGATCAGTTCGTCGCCGAGGCCGGGACTGTGCCGGGCCACCTCGCGGGCCGCCTCACGCGCCTGCGCCAGGTCCCAGCGGACGCCGCCGGTGCGGCTGAGGACCGCCGGTTCGTCGCTCACCGCGAGGACGGCGGCGAACCCGACGCCGAACCGGCCGACGCTCGGCCGCGCCTCGGCGCCCGGGCGCTTGGCGGAGGCGCGGAGCGTCGACAGGGACTCGACGCCGGTGGCGTCGAGGGGGGCGCCCGTGTTGGCCGCCGCCAGGACGTGCGTGTCCGCGCTCTCGTGGAGGGTCAGGCGCAGCCGGCCCGCCACGCCCGCGCGGGCTGCCGCGTCCGCGGCGTTCTGGGCCAGTTCCACGACGAGGCGGTCACGGTAGCCGCCGAGGACCAGGTCCTCCTCGGCGTTGGCGTCCTCGCGGAACCTGGCCGGGGAGGCGGCCCACGAGTCCAGCACGGTCCGCCGGCGGCGGGCGGTACCGAAGGGGTCCGTGCCCTCCTGGGCGGGGGTGGGGTGGGTCACGGTCGCTCCTCGGGGACTGGGCTGCGCCTGCTGATCGGGGCAAGCGTGCCTCGGGAGCGGGGGGCGCTCCAAATGAGGGGGCGCTTTCCCCGTGGCCGTCCGGGTGACGGAATCCCGCCCGGCGCGGCCCGCTCGGCTCCCGGTTCACGCCGGCACCCGGTCACCGGGCGGGAGCCGCCGCACGGCCGGGCCGCTGCTCACCGCCCGCCGGCGCTGAGACCGTACGCGGGCAGGGCGACGTCTTCGGCCTTGCTGAACTGCGCGGCGAGCAGGTCACGCATCGGCCGGCGCTGCATCTGCCGCATGGAGAGGTCCCGCAGGCGGATGCCCAGCCGGGTCGAGGGCGCGTATCCCGAGGTGCCGCCCGGCGGGAGCCGCTGGGCCCGGCGCACGTAGGGGCGCATGACCTCGTCGTAGCGGCCGAAGGCCGTGCGGTGGTCGCCCCCGGCGGCGGCGAGTTCACCGGCGAGGACGTAGGCGCCGACCAGGGCCAGGCTGGTGCCGAGGCCGGTGAGCGGGGTCGCGCAGTAGCCGGCGTCGCCCAGGAGCGCCACACGCCCGCGCGACCAGCGGTCGAGGCGCACCTGGCCCATCGAGTCGAAGAAGAAGTCCGTGGCGCCACGCATGGCGCGCAGCAGCCGTGGTGCCTCCCAGCCGACGCCGGCGAAGCGCTCGGCCACGAGTTCCCGCTGGGCGGCGGTGTCGCGGCGGTCGTAGCTGAGCGGAGGCGAGCGGAAACTGAGTCCGGCCTTGATCTCGCCGGGGATCCGGCCGGGCCGTGCGGAGGCGACCAGGCCGCCGGGGGCGTTGTGCATCCGGTACCAGCCGTCGAGGTCCAGGTCGTCGACGGCGGTGAACCAGGTCGTGTACAGGCCGAGCGGGTGGACGGACTCCCGCTCCGGGCCGAAGGCCAGCGCGCGGATCACGGAATGCGGTCCGTCCGCGCCGACCACCAGCCCGAACCGGCGCGCGGCGGCCTTCTCGAAGGTGACGGTGACCGCGTTCGCCTCCTGCTCGATCCCGGTGACGGTGTCGTCGAACAGGTACTCCGTCCCCGGCGAGGTGGCCTCGTACAGGAGACGGGCGAGATCGCCGCGGAGGATCTCGATCTCGGAGACGATGCCCTCGCCACCGAAGCTGTCGGCCGGCATCCGCGCGGTGATCCGGCCGGCCGCGTCGACCAGCGCGAAGCCGCGTTGGTCCACGCTCATCGCCCTGGCCCGGCCCATCAGGCCCATCCGCTCGATCACCGTGCGGCCGGCGCCGCGCAGGTCCACGGTCTGCCCGCCCGGCCGTGGCTCCGGCGCGCGCTCCACGAGCGTGACCGCGAAGCCCCCCTCGCGTAGCCAGTACGCCAGCGCCGGCCCCGCGATCCCGGCGCCGCAGATGAGTATCTCGTCGTTCCGCATGGCGCGAAGGTACGCCGTACGCACCTAGTGCGCAAGCCTCAACGGCCGCCCGCACGAGGCTTGTTGCGGTGTTACGCACTAGTGCACCGAGCCCACGTGGAGACCCCGCTCGTGAAGATCTCCCGACTCCGACCACTAGGATGAGGGCGGCCAAGCGCACTAGTACGGAGGGGTGTCCGTGGGCGGACAGAGCGCGCCGCGTTACAGCGGGATCGCCGCCGTGTTGCGGCGGCGGATCGAGACGGGTGAACTCGCGCCGGGCGATCGTGTGCCCTCGACCCGCGAGATCACCCGGCGGTGGGGCGTCGCGATGGCGACCGCGACCAAAGCACTCACCGAGCTGCGCCGCGAGGGCCTGGTCCGCGCCGTTCCCGGCGTCGGGACCGTCGTGGCGCCCCGGGACCGCCCGGCCCGTCCCGCCCGCCCCGCGGCCCCGCCCCACCGGGGCGGACCGTCCGGGGCGTCCTCCGACCCGGCGGCGCTCACGCTCGGACGGATCGTCGCCGCCGCTGTCACGGTCGCCGACGCGGAGGGGCTGGCCGCGGTCTCGATGCGCCGGGTGGCGGCCGAGCTCGGGGCGGCCACGATGTCGCTCTACCGGCACGTGGCCGACAAGGACGACCTGCTGACGCGGATGATGGACAGGGTCGTCGCGGAACGTCCGTTGCCCTCCGACCGCCCGGAGAGCTGGCGGGAGGCGGTCGAGTTGGCGGTCCGGCAGTTCTGGGACCTGTTCCGCCGGCACCCGTGGCTCGCAGCGGCACTGTCGGTGACCCGCCCGCAGATGATCACCACGGCGCTGCCGTACAGCGAGTGGGTCCTCGCCACCCTGCACGAACAGGGGCTCGACCCTCGGACCGCCTTCACCGCGCACCTCATGCTGCTCAACCACGCCCGGGGCACCGCCATCCACCTGGAGACGGAACGGGAGGCCGAGGCGGACAGCGGGCTCGGCAGCGAGGAGTGGATGGACACCCAGGAGCCCGCACTGATGGCGATTCTCGCCGGCGGCGGCTTCCCCGAGCTGTCCCGCCTCACCACGACCGGTTTCGAACTCGACCTCGACGCGCTCTTCGAGTTCGGCCTCCGCCGCCTCCTCGACGGCCTCGGCGTCCTCCTCGGGGAGACTCCTCAGCCGTCTTGACCCGTAGCGCCGCCGACGCGCCTGACCGGGCGGACGCCCCTCGTGCGCGGTGTCCACGACCTCGGTGCGTGACGTTCGACGCGGTGGCCGAAGGGCTTCGCGGCGGAGCCGCCCCGCCCTTCGGCCGGTGCGGTGCGTGCGTGCCGGGCACCGCGGGTGGCCGTGCCGGACTGTGAAGACCCCCTGGCCAGGGCCTGCCGACGGATCTTCGCGGGCCCGCGACGCCTGGCACGCGCTCTCGCCGCAGGCTGTGCCACGAGGATCCGCCGGACAGGCCCTAGTCCAGCGGCAGCGCGTCGAGCCGGGTCTCGTCCAGGGCAGGAGCCGGCGGGCGGGGAGGAGTGGGCATGACGGCCGCCTCCGAGTGGCCCCCGCACCCGTAGGCGAGCGAGACGACGTGCCCGTCGGCGGGCGAGTAGGCGTTGGCGCAGATCCCGAAGGCCTGCCGGAGCGACCCGGCCAGCGGCAGCAGGAACCCGCAGCTCACGCAGGGTGCCGGCGCGGCCTGGGCCATCGCCGACTCGGCCCCGTACTCCGCGTCCCAGCGCTCGGCCGCCTCAAGGAGCCCGTAGCGCGAGAGGACGCGGGAGCGGCGCAGCCCCAGTTCCTCGGCGACGGAGGTGACGGTGCCGCGCTCGGGGGCGAGTGGCAGGTCGGCGGGCGGGCCGGCGGAGAGTGAGGCGTCCTCGGCCTCGGCCAGTTCGGCCATGTCGGCGGAGACGGCCGAGTTGGGCGGCGGCTCCTCGTCGGCGATCCAGCCGGGTTCGAGGCGCAGGTCGTCGGCCTCGGTGGGGAGCAGGTCGCCGGGGCCGAGGTCGCCGGGGCGCAGCCGCTCGCTCCACGGCACCCACTCGGGGGCGAGGAGGGCGTCGGGACCGGGCAGCAGCACGGACTCGTCGACGGTGACGTACCTGGCGCGGGAGGCCCGGGCGACGGTGACGGCCCAACGCCAGCCCCGGTAGCCGGGGTCGTGGCAGGCGAAGTAGTGGGTGGCGACGCGGTCCCCGTCGGCGGTGACCGCGAGGTGCTCGCCGACCACCCCGGGTGCGGCGGTCTCCTCGGCCACGGCCCGGGCGAGGTCGACCGCCTCGGCGCACAAGCGGTCGGGGGTGCGGCTTCGCGTTGTCGCTGCGCTCACAGGTATCGCTTCTCTCCTACGCCGTCTCACGAGTCGCATGCGGCGGGGACGGGGAGCGGACGGAGCGGACCGAGGGGCCGCGTCGACGTCCGCGCCCGGCCGTCCAGGGCACGCCCCCGCGATCCGTTCCGGGGGATCGCGAAGAGGCGCGCGGCCAGGAGCTACCGCCGCAGGCGCGTGAGTGCACGCTACCCTCTCGCGGCCTCGTCTCCCACACCGACGTGGGAAGCCGGGCCGCTCAGGGGCCTCGGCGGCGCGTCGCGAAGGCCCCGTGAGCTGCCCGTCGGGGCCCCGGTGCGGCCCGGCTTCCGCCACAGGGGTTGGCTCGGGACGCATCGGGTCATACTCGGCCCACCAGGGGGCACTATGACCACGTGACCGCCTCAGGCTCGCCACGCGTGGAGCGCGGCCCGGTGCGCAGGGCCGCCCGGGTTGTGGGCCGCGCGCTGCGGACACCCGTGACGGGCCCGGCGCGCGGCATCCGCAAGGTGACGCACGCGCAGGGCGCGGGCGAGTCGGGGCTCGGGCGGCTGATCGAGCTGCACGGGGTGAACGGCGCCGGGGACGTGATGGTCACCGTGGCGCTGGCCTCGACGGTCTTCTTCTCGGTGCCGACGGACGAGGCGCGGGGCCGGGTGGCGCTGTACCTCGCGGTGACGATGCTGCCCTTCACGCTGCTGGCCCCGGTGGTGGGCCCGCTGCTGGACCGCCTGCCGCACGGGCGCCGGGCGGCGATGGCCGGCTCGATGCTGGCGCGGGCCGTGCTGGCGCTGGTGCTGTCGGGGGCGGTGGCGACCGGGAGCCTGGAGATGTATCCGGCGGCGCTCGGTGTGCTGGTGGCGTCGAAGGCGTACGGGGTGGTGCGCAGCGCGGTGGTGCCCCGGTTGCTGCCGCGGGGTTTCTCGCTGGTCAAGGCCAATTCGCGGGTGACGCTGGGCGGGTTGCTGGCGACCGGGGTGGCGGCGCCGGCCGGGGCCGGGCTCCAGATGATCGGGCCGGGCTGGCCGCTGTACGGGGCGTGCGTCCTCTTCCTCTCCGGCGCCTTCCTGTCCTTCCGGCTGCCGCCGAAGGTCGACTCGGCGCGCGGCGAACGGCGGGCGCTGCTGGCGGCGGACGAGCAGCACCTGGCGGCGGCGGTGGACGCCCGCTGGGACACCGTGGCCGAGCCCGGGCCGGACGCGGCGCCCGGTCCGGTACGGCAGAGGCCGGCACCCGAGGCCGTACGGGAGGAGGGCGGCAAGGACGGCGGCGGGGAGAGGAGGCGGAAGGGGCCGGGGCTGCGGACCGTCGGCCCGGCGGTGACGCACGCGCTCGCCGCCAATGCCTGCGTGCGCGGTCTGAGCGGCTTCCTCATCTTCTTCCTGGCGTTCCTGCTGCGGGAGCATCCGCTGACGGGGCAGAGCGCGGCGGTGTCGCTGGCGGTGGTCGGCGTGGCGGCCGGGGCCGGCAACGCCCTGGGCACGGCGGTCGGCGCGTGGCTGCGGTCCCGGGCGCCGGAGGTGATCATCGTGACGGTGATGGGGGTGCTGGTGGCGGTGGCGGTGGCGGCCGCGGTGTTCTTCGGCGCGGCCGTGGTCGCGGTGCTGGGCGCGGTGGCCGGGTTCACGCAGGCGCTGGCCAAGCTGTCGCTGGACGCGCTGATCCAGCGCGATGTGCCGGAGCTGGTGCGGACCTCGGCGTTCGCCCGTTCGGAGACGTTGTTGCAGATGGCCTGGGTGGTGGGCGGCGCCGTCGGGATCGCGCTGCCGCTACGCGGGCCGCTGGGGCTGACGGTGGGCGCGCTGATCGTGGCACTCGGTTGGCTGGCGACCGTACGGGCGTTGCTGGCGTCGGCCAGACGCGGCGCGCCGCACCCCCGCGTGGCGTGACCCTCCAACGGGCCCGATAGCCTTCGCCCATGACATCCCTGCCCCGCGGCGGAGCCGCACGTCAGTTCAGCCCGGCCACGCGCCGCGGGTTCGCCGTTCTCGGCGCGGTGTCCGCCGGCCTGCTCGTCCTGTCCGCCTGCGACAAGCCCACGGCGGTGGCCACCGTCACCATCGGCACCGAGTCGGTGAACTCCGAGGCGACGTGCTGGAACGGCGGCTCCAAGATCGACGAGAAGAAGCTCCAGGAGTGCCTCCAGGACAAGGGCGACGGCGGCTCCGGTGACGACGCCGAGGTGAAGACCGTGAAGGTCGACACCGAGGCCGACGTCCACATCGGTGTCGAGCCGGAGATCGCCGACAAGGGCTGGACGATCCTGATGAACGGGCAGCCGCTGACCGACGCCTCCAACAAGACGTACCGCACCATCCCCGGCAGCGTCTTCTTCAACCAGCAGTACGGCGCGTCCGGCAACTCCACCGTGCTCTCCATCCTGGAGAACGACGGCAGCGCCGCGACCGGCCTGTGGTCGTTCAAGCTGGAGAAGGACTCCTGACCCGCCTGCCCACGCCCGCCGTGCGGCTCCTCGTCGCCACCGCTGTCCCGCCCGAGCGGGACGCGGTGGCGCGCGCGTTCGGGGCGTCCGGGACGCCGGAGGAGACGGCCCTGCCCGGCGTGGTGCTGCTGCGTACCCCGGGCGCCGACGTGCTGGCCGCCGGGGTCGGCCCGGCGGCCGCCGCGAGCGCCACCTCGGCGGCGCTGACGGCGGCCCGGCTCGCGGGCAACCCGTACGACCTCGTCGTCTCGGCCGGGATCGGCGGCGGCTTCGCGGAGCGGGCGCCACTGGGCGCCGTGGTGGTGGCGGACCGGATCGTCGCCGCCGACCTGGGAGCCGAGACCCCGGACGGCTTCGTCCCGGTGACCGGCCTGGGCTTCGGTACGGACGTCCACCTGCCGCCCGCCGCGCTGGTCGGGGCGGCCCGCGAGGCGGGGCTCCTGCCGGGCGCGGTCCTCACCGTCTCCACGGTGACGGGCAGTGCCGCGCGCGCCGCCGAACTGCTGGCCCGCCACCCCTCGGCGGTGGCCGAGGCGATGGAGGGGTTCGGCGTCGCCGAGGCGGCCGCCGCGCACGGCGTGCCCGTGCTGGAGGTCCGCGCGGTCTCCAACGCGATCGGCCCCCGCGACCGCGACGCCTGGCGGATTCCCGCCGCGCTGACCGCGTTGACCTCGGCCTTCGTCCGGCTCGCCCCGGCCGAGGCGGGGAGCCCCTTCGCGCTGGCCCGGGCCCGGCTCGTACCGTGAGCGGTGGCAGTACGCACACACGCGACACTCGAAGCGGTGGCAGGGAAGGCGAGGGCGGCGACATGGCGGAGAACGGCACGGACGGCGGGGCGGGGACCGGGGCGGGCGGCGCGGGACGGCTGAGCATCGCCTACTCCCCCTGCCCCAACGACACCTTCGTCTTCGACGCGGTGGCCCACGGCCGCGTCCCGGGCGCCCCTGCCCTGGACGTCACCTTCGCCGACATCGACCTGACCAACGGCATGGCCGAGCGCGGTGAGTACGACGTCCTGAAGGTCTCCTACGCGGCGCTGCCCTGGCTGCTCGACGAGTACGCGCTGCTGCCGTGCGGCGGTGCGCTCGGCCGGGGCTGCGGTCCGCTGGTGCTGACCCGTGAGGCGGCCCTGCCGGGCGCGCTGGCGGGCGGGACGGTGGCGGTCCCGAGCGAGCGGTCGACGGCGTACCTGCTGTTCCGGCTCTGGGCGGCTGACCAGGTGCCGGGCGGCGTCGGGGAGACCGTGGTCATGCCCTTCCACGAGATCATGCCCGCGGTGCGGGACGGCAAGGTCGACGCGGGGCTGGTCATCCACGAGGCGCGCTTCACCTACCGGAACCACGGCCTGCACAAGCTCGCCGACATGGGCGAGCACTGGGAGGCGACGACGGGCCTGCCGATCCCGCTCGGCGCGATCATCGCCCGCCGGTCGCTGGGCGCCGAGCGCCTGACCGCGCTGGCCGACGCCCTGCGCGCCTCGGTGCGGATGGCCTGGGACGACCCGGCGGCCTCCCGCCCCTACGTCCTGGCGCACGCGCAGGAGATGGACGCGGACGTCGCCGACCAGCACATCGGCCTGTACGTCAACGAGTTCACCGCCGACCTCGGCGAGGACGGCTACGCCGCCGTACGCGGTCTGCTGACCCGGGCGGCGGCCGAGGGCCTGGTCCCGCCGCCGGCCCCGGACGCGCTGCGTTTCCCGTAGCGGCCGGAGTACGACGAGACCGCCGGGCGGGACCCGGCGGTCTCGTCGTCCACGGGCGGGGTGGGTCGCTCAGACGTCGAGCTGGTCGGCGACGGCGCGGAGCATCCCGGCGACCTTGGCGCCGGAGGCCCGGTCCGGGTAGCGGCCGCGCTCCAACTGCCGGCTGACATTCTCCAGGACGGTGGTGAGGTCCTGGACGATGGAGGCCAGCTCGTCGGGTTTGCGGCGCTGCGCGGCGGCGACCGAGGGCGCCGGGTCGAGGAGCGTGACGGAGAGCGCCTGGTCGCCGCGCTGCCCGGCGACCACCCCGAACTCCACCCGTTGGCCGGGCTTGAGGGCTTCGACGCCGGCGGGCAGCACGGACGAGTGCACGAAGACGTCGCCGCCGTCGTCGCGGGAGAGGAAGCCGAAGCCCTTCTCGCTGTTGAACCACTTGACCTTGCCAGTCGGCAAAGCACTGTCCCTTCTCGCCCTGCCGCCCTTCGGCCGCAGTGTCCTGGTCACATATCAGGGGGGATGTACCCACGGCGAAGCTATCCCATCCGCTGAACCCCGGCGCGGAGATCGGGGACGCCGGGGAACTACCCTGGACCCGTGTCCGACACCACCCAGCAGACCCCCGCCCCCGGCGACCGCCTCGTGAAGACCGGCGGCGTCGTCTTCATCATCGGCGCCCTGGCGACCCTCGTCACCGTCGCGCCGCTCTTCCTCGGCTCCGACCCGTTCCCGACCGCCGCCTATCTCGTCTCCATGCTGATGGGCGTCGGCTTCCTCATCGCCGGAGCCGGCCTCGTCCGCTCGGTCAGCGCGCAGCGGCGGGAGACGCGGGCGGCCGTGGAGGGCTGAGGACGGGCGCTCCCGGCGCGCGGCGCCCTGGACCGGCACGGGGTCGACGCGCGTCAACCGGGTGCTCGCGATGGTCTCCCCCGGCTGAGCCGGCCGGGCCCGCGCCCGGCCGCGGGGCCCGCTCAGGCGGTCAGGGCCTCCTCCAGCTCGTCCAGGATCTGCTGGGCGGCGGTGTAGCCGATGCCCTGGAGCCACAGTTCGTCCTCGACCCGGTGGACGGCACCGGACTTGACGGCGGTCAGCGAGCGCCAGAGGGCGGACTCGGTGGTCTCGGTCTCCTTGGCCTTCTCCGGATCGCCGTAGGTGGCGGTGAACAGGACGTCGGCGTCGGCCAGGTCGATCTTCTCGGGGCTGACGTCGTACGAGAAGCCGTCGGCGGCCTTGTCGGTGACGGCGGGGCGGCCGAGGCCGACGTCGGCGAGGATGGTGCCGATGTAGTTCTTCCTGCCGTAGATGCGGATGTCGGCGCCCTCGACGAAGCGGACCACGTTGACCTCGGTCTTCCGCGCCTTGGCCGGGCCGCCGGCCGCCTCGGTGACCTCGGCGGCCCGCTTCTCGTACGCGGCGATGGCGCGGTCGGCCTCCTTCTGCTTGCCGAGGGCTTCGGCGTGCAGCCGGAAGTTCTCCTTCCAGGGGTGACCGGTGTTCTCCGACATCACGGTGGCGGCGATCTTGCTGAGCTGGGCGTAGCGGGCCTCGTCGCGGACCTTGGAGGTCAGGATCAGGTCGGGCTTGAGGGCGGCGACGGCCTCCAGGTTGGGCTGGGCGATGACGCCGACGTTCTCGATCCCGGCCACCTCGTCCTCGGGCAGGTAGCTCGCGAAGCCGCGGGCGGCGTCGGAGCGGACGGCACCGACCGGCGTGACGCCGAGGGTGAGGGCGGAGTCCAGTTCGCCGGTGTCGAGCACGACGACCCGCTTCGGCTCGGCCGGGACCTCCACCTCGCCCATCGCCGTCCTGACGGTGCGGGTGGCTCCGCCGTCCTTGCCGGAGGCGGCGGTGTCCTCGCCGGAGCCGCAGGCGGTGAGCAGGAGGGTGAGCGTGAGGGCGCCGGTGGCGGCGAGGAGGGGGCGACGCGTCATGAGGTGGCCCTGCTTTCTTCTCGGGTGGGGACGGCGGGTACGGCGGATTCCGGCCCGGGCGGCGCCCCCCAGGGCGCGCCCGGGACGACCAGCGGGGAGCCGGTGACGGGGTCGGGGACGACGACGCACTCCAGGCCGAAGATGTCCCGGACCAGGCCGGCGGTGACCACGTCGGCGGGGGTGCCCTCGGCGACGACGCGGCCCTCGCGCAGCGCGACCAGGTGGTCGGCGTAGCGGGCGGCCTGGTTGAGGTCGTGCAGGACGAGGACGACGGTGCGGCCCTGCTCGCGGTTGAGGCGGCGGACCAGGTCGAGGACCTCGACCTGGTGGGCCAGGTCGAGGTAGGTGGTGGGCTCGTCGAGCAGCAGGAGTTCGGTCTCCTGGGCGAGGGCCATGGCGATCCAGACGCGCTGGCGCTGGCCGCCCGAGAGCGCGTCGACGGGCCGGCCGGCCAGCTCGGTGGTGGCGGTGCGGGCCATGGCGTCGGTCACCGCCCGCTCGTCCTCCTGGGACCACTGCTGCCACCACCGCTGGTGGGGCTGGCGGCCGCGGGCCACCAGGTCCGCCACGGTGATCGCCTCCGGTGCCACCGGCGTCTGCGGCAGCAGGCCGATGCGCTGGGCGATCCGCCGGGTGGGCAGCCGGGCCAGTTCGGTGCCGTCGAGGAGGACGGCGCCGCCGGCGGGGCGCAGCAGCCGGCCGAGCGCCCGCAGGGTGGTGGACTTGCCGCAGGCGTTGGGCCCGATGATGACGGTGACCCTGCCGTCGGGGATGTCCAGGTCGAGGCCGGGGACGACGGTGCGGTCCTCGTAGGCGAGGGTGAGGCCCCGGGCGGTGAGGCGGGCGGGAGCGGTGCGGGTCATGAGGTGCCTCCGGTGGCGCGGGGGCCGTGTCGGGTGGCGAGGAGCCAGATCAGGTACGGGGCGCCGACCGCCGCCGTGAGCACTCCCACCGGCAGTTCGGTGGGGGCGAACAGGCGGCGGGCCAGCAGGTCGGCGGCGACCACGGTCACGGCCCCCGTCAGGGCGGAGCAGACCAGCGGGATCTGCGCGGTGCGGGTCAGGCGCCGGGCGGTCTGCGGGGCGAGCAGGGCGACGAAGTCGACGGGTCCGGCGGCGCCGGTGGCGACCGAGGCGAGGACCACGCCGATCAGGACCAGGCCGAGGCGGGTGCGGCCCAGGCGGGCGCCGAGCCCGGTCGCGGTGGCGTCGTCCAGGGTGACGGTGCGCTGGGCGCGGGCGGCCCAGACGAGGGCGGGCAGGGCGGCGAGCAGGGTCCAG
Organism: Streptomyces diastaticus subsp. diastaticus; assembly: GCF_011170125.1. NCBI lineage: Bacteria > Bacillati > Actinomycetota > Actinomycetes > Kitasatosporales > Streptomycetaceae > Streptomyces > Streptomyces diastaticus. The sequence continues at coordinate 182,305 of NZ_BLLN01000002.1, forward strand.
CCGACGAGGGCCGCCTCGGGCCAGGCGCGGCCGTTGAGCGAACCGCTCATCCACACCTGGGCCTGCTGGGCGACGGTCTGGTCGCCCTTGGTCAGGAAGAGGGTGGTGAGCGCGCGCAGGGCCACCGCGAAGCCGACGCCGACCAGCACGAACCGGGTGGCTTTGAGCCCGCCCCGCCAGGCGAAGACGTACACGAGCAGCGCCGCGAACAGGCCGCCACCCACCGAGATCCAGGGCAGCACGGTGTACGAGGTGACGCCGAAGGTCAGCGCGGCGACGGTGGCGGCGCTCGCGCCCTGGCTGACGCCGATCAGGTCGGGGCTGGCGAGCGGGTTGCGGGCGACCGTCTGGATGAGCGCGCCCGCGAGCCCGAACGCGGCCCCCACGGCCAGCCCCGCCACCAGCCGCGGCAGCCGCAGCTCCCCCACGACCAGGGCGTCCGGCGAGGGGCGGCCGAGGAGCACGTCGACCACCGACCCGGGAGCGACGAAAGCCTCCCCGAAGCTCAGGCAGGCGACGCAGGCGGCACCGAGCACGGCCACCAGGACGAGGGCGGTCGCGGCGGCCCGCACGGGTACGAGCAGGCTGACGGGTCCCAGGCGTACGGCGGCGTGGCCGGCGGGGCGTACCGGGGCGGCGACCGGCTCGGTGGCGGCGGTCCTCACGCGCTCACCGCCCTGCCCCGTACCAGCACGACCAGGAACGGCACGCCGACCAGGGCCGTCATGACCCCGGCGGGGACCTCGCCCGGCGGGAAGAGGACGCGGCCGACGGTGTCGGAGGCGAGGAGCATGACCGGACCGGTGAGGGCGGCCAGCGGCAGCACCCAGCGGTGGTCGCCGCCGACCAGGTGGCGGACGAGGTGCGGGACGGCGAGGCCGACGAAGGCGATCGGCCCGGCCGCGGCGACCCCGACCCCGGTCAGCACGGCCGCCCCCGCGCCCGCCGTGATCCGTACGGCCGCGACCCGCTGCCCGAGCCCCTTGGCCACGTCCTCCCCCAGCGCGAGGGCGTCCAGTCCCCGGGCCGCGGACGCCACCAGGAGCAGCCCGGCCAGCAGGAACGGCCACACCTGCGAGGCGACGGCGGCGTCCCGTCCCTGGAGGGCGCCGACGTTCCAGAAGCGGAACTCGTCGAGGGCGCCCGAGCTGGTCGTCAGCACGGCGGTGGTGACGGAGACCAGCAGCGCGTTGATCGCGGCGCCGCTCAGCGCCAGTTTGACCGGGGTCGCGCCGCCCCGGCCACCCGCCGCCACCGCGTAGACGGCGACCGCCGCGAGCCCCGCCCCCGCGAACGCGAACCAGACGTACCCGGCCAGCGTGTGCACGCCCGCGAAGGCGATGGCGAGGACCACGCCGACCGAGGCGCCCTGGCTGATGCCGAGGACACCGGGGTCGGCGATGGGGTTGCGGGTGATGCCCTGGAGCGCGGTACCGGCCACGGCGAGCGCGGCGCCGACCATGAGGCCGGTCAGGGTGCGCGGCAGCCGCATCTCCCGCACCACCTCCGCGTCCGGGCCGGTGGCGCCCTGGAACAGTGCCTCCAGGACGGTGCCGGGCGCGACCGTCCGGGCGCCCACGGCCAGGCTGAGGACGACCGCGGCCAGCAGCGCCGCCAGCGTGACCACCGTCCAGCCCACCCGGCGTGCGGCCAGGTCCCGGCGGGGCCGGGGCGGGGCGGCCGGGGTCTTCTCCAGAGGTGGGGCGGCGGGTGGTGCGGGGGCCATCGGGTCCTTCTCGCGTCGTCGGCCGGGGAGGGGCGTACGCCGGGGCACGACGCCATGGCGGCATGGCGAAATGGGAGCCGAAGGCCCCAATGGCCCGCTCTGCGCCCGTACTTAGGCTTGGCTAAGTGTACGGCCGCCCGGGGCGGCACAATGGGGGGATGCCCGAGTACCTCACCTCTCCCAGCGCCCCCGCCGCCTCCGGTCCCGCCGGGGCCGCCGTCCCGGCCGCCCGCCCGTCGCCCGGCACGTCCGGCCCCGTCGTCGGGTTCGACCTGGACATGACGCTGATCGACTCCCGGCCGGGCATCGGCGCGGCCTACCGCGTCCTCGCCGCCGAGACCGGCGTCCCGATCGACGTCGACCTGGTCGTCTCCCGGCTCGGGCCGCCGCTGGAGACGGAGCTGGCCGCCTGGTACCCGGCGGACCAGGTGCCCGACGTCGCCGCCCGGTACCGCGAGCTGTACCCGGGCACCGCGATCACCCCGTCGCTCGCCCTGCCCGGCGCGGCCGAGGCGCTGAAGGCGGTCCGGGCGCACGGCGGGCGCTCCCTCGTCGTCACCGCCAAGTACGAGGAGCACGCCCGGCTCCACCTCGACCACCTCGGCCTCCGCGCCGACCTCGTGGTGGGCGGCCTCTGGGCCGAGGCCAAGGGGGTGGCGCTGCGCGAGCAGGGCGCCTCCGTGTACGTGGGGGATCACCTCGGGGACGTGCGCGGGGCTCGGGCCGCCGGGGCCTTCTCCGTGGCGGTCGCCACCGGCGGGTGCACGCCCGCCGAACTCCGCGACGCCGGGGCCGACGTGGTCCTCGCCGGCCTGGCCGAGTTCCCCGCCTGGCTCACGGAGTTCGCCGGCTGACGCGACTCGGCCACCCCCTGCCGGGGCACCGCCCCGCCGCGCGGTCCGTCGGGGGGCGCGGACCGTTCGCGGCCGGGCCGGGCGGGGCGCTGGTGCACGCACCGCGGGGGCCGCGAACCCACAGCCCGGCCGGCGCTCGGCGCCATCGGCGTCCGGCAGGGGCAAGCGGTGCTCAGCCGGTGGCGGCGGACCGGTACTCGGGGGCCGTGATCCCGAGGAGGACCACGTCGTGGTGGGCGCCCGCGAGGAACTCGTGGTCGCGCAACCTGCCCTCCTCGACGAAGCCCACCCCGCGGAACAACGCGAGGGACGCCTCGTTGAAGGCGTACACCTCGACTTCGCACTTGTGGAGCCGCTCCTCGCCGAACTGGTACGCGAGGAGCAGGGAGACGGCCTCGGCCGCATACCCCCGGCGCCGGTGTCCCCGCCCGATCTCGACCCCGATCCGGAAGCGCCCGGCCCGCCGGTCGGTCTCCCCGACCGTCACGGCCCCGGCGAAGCTCCCGTCCGCCACCACCTCGACGACGAGGCGGAACGCCTCGCCCCCGGGCGGCCGCCCGGCCCGCTCGGCCGTCCAGGCCCGGAAGCCCTCGTCGGAGCGCGGCGGCTGGACCAGGTCGGCGGCGCGGACCCCGTCGAGGTCCCGGGCCAGGTCACGGAAGCCCCGCCAGTCCTCGGGTTCGACCCCTCGCAGCCGCACCTTCTCCCCGGTCCACGTGTCGCCCACGGCGCCCCCTTCCGTAACTGTCGCGGGCCCCCGGGCCCGCTCACCGGCGACCACGGTAGCCCCGGCCCGCCGCACCGGGCCGGGGTACCGTGCCACTCCCCGCACGCACCGCCGGACGGGGCAGGCACCGGAACCCCGTACCGCCCCGGTACACCGCGAGGAGGAACGATGGAGCACCCACCCCGTGCGGCGGGCGCGGCCGTGGCCGAGGACGGCCGGCCGGCGAAGACGGAGGCGGGCCGCCCGGCGGAGGGCACCGGGCCGAGGCGTCCGGCGGGCTGGTGGCAGGCGCTGCGGCGCACGCCCGGCGCGTTCTGGCGGGACGACGTCTCCGACTACGCGGCGGCGCTCACCTATTACGCGATCCTCGCCGTGCTGCCCGCGCTGCTGGTCGTGGTGATCGGTTTCGGCCTGGTCAGCCCGGACACGGCGGAGCGGTTCGTGGCACAGGTGACCGCGTGGGCGCCGGGCGACTCGGGGGCCCCGCTGCGCGACGTGCTGACCCGGGTGGTGCGGGTCGACTCGACGGCGTGGACGCTGCTGGTGACGGGCGGGGCGAGCGCCCTGTGGTCGGCCTCCAGCTATCTCGCCGTCTCCCGGCGGGCCCTGCACCGTATGCACGGGGTGCCGGACCGGCGTTCGCCGTGGCAGAAGGCGCACCGGATCGTGGCGACCGCGCTGGCCCTGCTGGCGCTGCTGGTCGTCAGCTCGCTGCTGCTGATGCTGACCGAGCCGGTGGCGGAGTCGTTCGGGCGGCTGCTCGGGCTGGACGCCGGGGTGGCGTGGGCGTGGAGCGTGCTGCGCTGGCCGCTGCTGCCCTGCCTGGTCGCCTGCCTGGTCGTGGTGGTCTTCCGGAACGGCCCACCGGCCGCCCGCCGCCGCGCGTACAGCCTCCCCGGCGGGGCCCTGGCCGCCACGCTGTGGCTGACCGCCTCGGCGGGGCTGGCCCTCTACGCCTCGGTGCTCAGCACGTACAGCCGTCTCTACGGTTCGCTGGCCGGCATCGTCGTCTTCCTGATCTGGCTGTGGCTCTCCAACGTGGCGCTGCTGCTGGGCGCGCAGTTCACGGCGGAGCTGAGCCGGGTGGAGCGGGAGGAGGACCCGGCGGACGGCGACCCCGCCGCCCCGCCCCCGCGCTGACGGCGACATCGCGCCATCCTCGCGAGTATTCGCGACGTATTCCCCCACATTGGGCATACGCCCTGTCAGCATACGGCCGGAACTGCCCACTTGACATATGACACATGATCAGTTGGGCCCTGGTCATAACTCCCTGACCACCGATACTTTACGGGGTGTGATTACTGAACGAGAGATTCCGCTCCGCCGTTCCTCCGCTTCCGACGCCCTGCTGTTCGCGACACGGAGCGAGGACCACCGGCGCTGGCGCGAGCTATTCAGCACACAGGAATTCGGTCACCGGGACTTGGCCCATCACGAGCGGGTCGAGTTGTCCTATCGCCGCTTGCGTACCGTCGCCGAGGCGATACCGGACGCCCGCGCGCTCTCCCGGAGCGCGTCGGCGCTGACCGCGCTCCACGAGTGGGCGGGCCCGGCCGACCCCGGCATGGCCACGCTGGCCTCCATCCACTACAACCTCTTCCTGGGCAGCCTCCTCGACCACGACCACGAGGACCGCGACCTGGAGCCGTACGTCCGGATGGACAGGATCGGGACGTTCCTGTGCACCGAGGCCGAGCACGGCAACGACGCCGTGAACATGGAGACGACGGCCGAGTACCACCGCGACTCGCGCCGGTTCGTCCTCGACACCCCGGGCCCGGGGGCGGCCAAGTGGATGCCCAACACCTCACTGACCGGCGGCCCGAAGGACGCCGTGGTCGCCGCCCGGCTGCTGGTGGACGGCCACGACCACGGTGTCTTCCTCTTCCTCACGCCGCTCAGCGACGAGCGGGGCCACCTGCCCGGCGTGCGCGTGGAGCGGCTGCCGCACACCTCCGGCGCCCCCGTGGACCACTGCGCGACCACCTTCGAGCAGGTCTCGCTGCCGCACAGCGCGATGCTCCAGGGCGACCACGGGCGGCTCAGCCCGGACGGGGAGTTCACCAGTTCCCTGGGCAGCCCCCGGATGCGGTTCCTGCGTTCCATCGGCCGGGTGGGCATGGGCAAGCTCTGCATGTCCGGGTACAGCCTGGGCGCGACCCGGCAGGCCGTCGCCGTCGCGGTGCGGCACGGCGCCGCGCGGCTGACCGCCGGCATGACCAGAGGCCAGCGGGTCCCGCTGATGGCCCACCGCAGCCACCACGAGCCGCTGCTCGACGCCCTCGCCACCACGTACGCGGCGACACTGCTGCACCGCTCGGTGGTACGCCAGTGGGAGGTGGCCGGGACCGCCGAACGCGAGGAGGTGGAGCGCCTCGTCGCCGTGACCAAGGGCTGGATCACCTGGGCCGCCCGGGAGACCATGACCACCTGCCGCGAGCGGTGCGGCGCCAAGGGGCTGCTGCTGACGCAGGGCATCGCGGGGCAGCTGGCCGCCAACGAGGGCACGATCACCGCCGAGGGCGACAACCAGGTCATCTGGGTCAAGGCCGCCGGTGAGCTGCTGATGGGCGGGTTCACCCCCAAGCCCCCCAGCGAGACCGCCCCCGAGCAGCGGTCCCTGCGTGACGGCGCGCACCTCCAGGACCTGATGGCCGACATCGAGCGGGTCTGGCACGAGCGGGCCCGCACCCGCCTGCGCGCCCCGGGTACCCGGGGCAACCCGATGGTCCGCTGGAACGGCGCGGTGACGCCGGCGCTGGAGCTGGTCGGGGCCCACGCGCACCGGCTGGCGGGCGAGGCCCTGCTGGAGGCCACCGACCGGGTCGCCGCCGAGGAGGCCGAGCGCCTCCACGACCTGCACCGGCTGTTCGCGCTGCGCCAGGTGGCGGCGCACAGCGGGGAACTGCTGGCCGGGGAGCGGCTGACGGCGGAGCAGGTGCGGCGGCTGCCCGACGAGATCGAGCGGGTGGTGGCGTCCCTGGAGCCGCACGCCCTCGCCCTGGTGGAACGTTTCTTCGTGCCGGAGGAGCTGCCGGGGAGCGACCCCGCCGGCCTGCCCGACGCCCGGCCCGAGACCCGTCTGGAAGCGGTCGCGGAGAGCGAGCGGAACGCGGCGTGACGCGAGACGGCCCGCCGTGTGCGTACACGGCGGGCCGTCTCTCTCCGCTTCGTCGCGGGCCACCCGGGCGGACCTTCGTCGGGGCGGCCCCGACGGGCGTCCGCCCGGGTGGTCACACCCGGAAGATGTCGAGGAAGGAGCTCCAGAAGCCCTTCCTGCGACCGCCTTCCGAGGCCGGCTGAGCGGTGTGCTGCGGCTGCGGCGTCCCGTGCGCCGACTGCTGCTGGGGGACGCCCCGGCTCTGCAGGGCCGCGGCCATCCGGGTGGCCGGGGTCGGGCTGAAGGCGACCGGCAGCGAGACCAGGGCCCGGTGGAACGGGCCCGGCCGCCACTGGAGTTCCTCCTCGTGGACGCCGAGCACCAGGTCGGGCAGGGCGTTGAGGACCTTCTCGATCGCGGTGACCGCGATGACCTGCGCCGGGTCCTTGGCCGGGCAGGCGTGCGAGCCCGCGCCCCAGGCGAGGTGGGCTCCGCGTCCCGCGCTGTGGCGGGCCTCCGCGAGGGCCGGGTCGCTGTTGGCCCCGGCGAAGGAGATGAGGACGGGGCTGCCGGCGGGGGCTATGACACCGTTGCCGAAGTCCGTGTCCTGGGCCGGGTAGTGCGCGGCGTAGTTGGCGATCGGCGTGCGGTGCCAGAGCACGTGGTCGACGGCCTCCTCGACCATCATCCCGGCGCCCCGGCCGCCCTCACCGCCGGCGAGCAGTTCCAGCAGGGCGTTGCCGATGAGGTTGCGCTCCGGCTCGATGCCGGCGCCCATCAACATCACGAGCTGGTCCTTCAGCTCCTCGTCCGTCAGCCCGGCGGGGTGCTGGATGAGCCACGAGATCACGTCGTCGGCCGGCTCGCGGCGCTTGATCGCGATGAGCTGCATCAGGCAGGAGTCGATCTGGGCCTTGGTCCGCACCGGGTCCTTGCCGTCGAACATCGCCGACATGGCGGTGGTGAGGGTGTCGCCGATGTCCGCCGGGCAGCCGAAGAGCTTGTTGAACAGCAGCAGCGGCAGCAGCTTGGCGTACTCCGCGAGGAGGTCGGCGCGGCCTCGCTCGCTGAACTGGTCGATGAGGTAGTCGGCGATCGGCTCGACGTCCCGGCGGATGCGGGTGATGTTGAGCTTGGCGAGGCTGTCGGTGACCGCCTTGCGCAGCCGCAGGTGCACGGCGCCGTCGGTGAACAGGGCGTTCGGCCGGTACGCCATCATCGGCAGGACCGGGCTGTCCATCGGGACGCGGCCCTCGTTCAGCGCCGCCCATCGGCGGGCGTCGCGGGGGAAGCTCGTCGGGTTCTGCAGCACGCGCAGCGCCGCCTCGTACCCCACGACGAGCGTCGCGTCGACTCCGGGCGCCAGCTCGACCGGCCCGGCCGGTCCCTGCGCGCGCAACTGGTCGTAGACCGCCTGGGGGTCGGCGGCGAAGTTGGCGTCGTGCATGGGGCATCTGCCGGTCGCCGACGCGTACGGGGGGTGGCTTTCCATGGGGTCTCTCTCTGTGTCCCGGGCGTCCCGGGCGGGCGGGGGGTCCTGGAGGGTGTCCCGTCGGGGGCGGGCCAGGGCGGGGCGGGGGTCGGTCAGGCGACGCGCTCGCGCGTGAGGAGGTGGCGCACGAGGGCGATCAGGGCGCGGGCGGAGGACTCGCGGTCGCGGGCGTCGCAGTAGACGACCGGGGTGTCCGGCAGCAGGTCGAGAGCCTCGCGGACCTCGTCCTCGCCGTACCTCTGCTCCGGGGTGAAGCTGTTGACGGCGATGGTGTAGTCCAGGCCGTAGCTCTCGATGAGGTCGATGACCGGGAAGGTCTCCTCCAGCCGGGCGGGGTCGACCAGGAGCAGCGCCCCGAGGGCGCCGCGCGCCGTGTCCTCCCACAACTGCATGAAGCGCTGCTGCCCCGGGGTGCCGAAGAGGTAGAGGACCAGGTCGTCGGCGAGGGTGAGCCGTCCGAAGTCCAGGGCCACCGTGGTGGTGCGCTTGTCGGGAGCGGCGCTCAGGTCGTCGAACTGCACCGACGCCTGGCTCATCTTCTCCTCGGTGCGCAGCGGCTTGATCTCCGACAGCGCGCCGATGAGCGTCGTCTTGCCGACGGCGAAGTGCCCCACCACGAGGATCTTGGCCGCGGTGGTCACCGCCTCGGAGACGTAGAGCGGTCCCTGAGCCGTCTCAGCCGATGAGGGATTGGAGTCCATTCAGAACCTTCTCAAGAGTGTCTCTCTCAACGTTCTGCGCCCGCGGCGGTTCGGCACGGCGCAGCAGGTGGCCCTGGTCGAGTAAATCGATGAGCAGCAGCCTGGCCACGCCGACCGGCAGGGCGACGTGGGCGGCCACCTCGGCCACGGACAGGTAACCCCCGCCCAGCAGGTCCCAGATGGCCTTCACCTCCGGGGACGCCCCCAGGGGGAGCGTCCGGTCGGGGGCGATGGTCACCAGGGTCTGGAGTGCCAGCTGGTCGCCGGCGGGCAGGGTGCGCCCGCCGGTGATGACGTAGGACCGGACGAAGTCGCTGGTGACGGAAGCTTCCTCGCCGGGCCTCGTCATACGTTCACACCGTTGTTCGAGCGTGGCGCCACGCCCATCGCTCTGCTCAGCGACGCCACCGTCTTCTGCATCCGGATCGACATGGACTCCATGTCGACGTCGACGGCCGCGGAGACCGCCAGGTAGGCGCCCTGGCCCGCGGCGATCAGGAAGATCCAGCCGCCGTCGTACTCCATCAGCGTCTGCTTCCACACGCCGCGGCCGAGGCCGACGAAGCCGGCGACGGCGCGGCTGAGGGACTGCATCGAGCTCATGGCGGCCGCGTTGGTCTCGGCCTCGCCGCGCTCGATGCCGTCCGAGCTCTGGAGGAGGAGTCCGTCACCCGAGACGAGGATGGCATGACGGGCGCCGCGCACCTCCAGCACGTCGTTCAGCACCCACGAGAGATCGGTTGTCACTGGTACTCGGGTCCTTCCGTGGTCATCGTGTCCCGGCCGATCCGCGTCCCGCGGGCGAACGCCCCGAGTCGCGACGCGGTCATCTCGCTGTCGGCGGCCGGCGTCTCCGCGGTGGTGGCGGGTTCACTCGGCGCGCCCGCGGCGGCCACCTCGGCCGCACGCCTGCGCCGCTTGGGCAGGCCGCCGGTGGTGGTGCCCACGACGTGCGAGGTGGGGGTGTCGGGTACGGCCGTCAGGTGGTGCGTCGGCTGGGGCGCGGGCACCTCGGCGCGGGCGGGGGGCTGGGCCGGCTCGGCGAAGTCCGTCGTGAGCAGTTCCTCCGGAACACGGATCACCGCGCGCACACCTCCGTAGGGGGACACCGACCCGACGGAGACGGCGAAGCCGTAGCGGGCGGCGAGCATGCCGCTGACGGCGAATCCGACCCGGGGCGGGTCCCCGAGGCTCGTGATGTCGACGGTCCCGTCGGTGGCCAGCAGCATGGCCGCGCGGTCCTTCGTCTCCTGGTCCATGCCGAGACCGGCGTCGTCCACGATGAAGCAGACGCCGCTGGGTACGGCCTGGATGTTGACCTCGACCGGGGTGCCGGGGGCGCTGTAGTTGGTGGCGTTCTCCAGCAGCTCGGCGAGGACCACCGCGACGGGCTCCACGGCCTTGCTGGTGACGGCGACGTTCACCTGCGAGTGGACGCTCACCCGGCCGAAGTCCTTGATGCGGCCCTGGGCGCTGCGGGCCACGTCGTACACGGTGGCGGTGCCGTCGCGGCGGCCGAGCCAGCCGCCGCACAGGACGGAGATGCCCTTGGCGCGGCGGGAGAACTGGCTGCCGGTGTGGTCGACGGACATCAGGTCGCCGAGGACCTCGGCGTCGTTGCCGTATTTCTTGAGCAGCCCGTCCAGGAGGAGCTGCTGCTCCTCCGCGAGGGACTGCAGGGTACCCATGGCCGACTTCAGTACGGCCTTGGTGGCGGACTCCGCGTCGGCGCGCACGTCGGCCACGTCGTGGGCGTGGCGGGCGCCCAGTTCCTGCTGACGCAGGTGCAGGCGGCCGATCTCACCGCGGGCCTCGGCGAGGCTCCTCTCCAGCTCCCCTTTCCCCCGCCGCAGGGCGAGGTTGGTTCTGCGGGCACTCAGCACTGCGAGCGCCGCAGCGACCAGAACAACAAGCAGGACCCACAACAGTGGCTCCTGGATGAATGACGTCATGAGACTCTCTTCAAGTCGCATCGCGTCGGAGCTGCGGGCGGCCGAAGGAGCCCGCGGCGAGCGCTGCGGGCTCCCTCCGCACGGAAGGCCAAGGCCGCGGGCCGCCTCATACGGACCTCACTGGGGGGACCACACCCGCTCCTCCACGATGGAGCCGTCGCGACTGCCCCCCGTAGCGCGCTATCTCACGCACCGTCAGTCTGCTGAAAGTCCGATGATCGTATCACCGGGCGAGGGGGTCCAGACGTGATCGCGGCGCTGCCGGGGGATGCTCACAGGAGCATTACAACACGCCGTGTTCGGACACCTGTTGGACATCGGCGAGGCGAGGGCCCCGGCCGCCGCGAGCGGCCCGGAGCGGGACGCCGCCCCTAACTCGTCCGCCGCGCCCGCCACAGCAGGTACACCGCCGAGGCGACGGCCGCCGTGCGGAGCAGGACCGGCCACAGGTCGGTGACGGCGTCGGCCATGCCCGCCTCGGGGACCACCTCGCCCCAGCGGCCCTCGGTGCGGCCCCACAGCCAGACGGCGCCGCCGAGCAGGGTGAGGGCCGGGATGCCGAGGGCGGCGAACTTGGCCTGCAGAGGGGTGAGGCGCTTGGTGAGGTAGGCGGTGGCCCAGCCGAACAGCAGGCAGAAGACGTTGCCGAGCACCGCCCCGGCGACGAGCAGGGCGGCGGCCAGCAGGAGCAGGGGGCTGCCGAGGCCGCCGCCCACGAGGGCGCGCGGCGAGAACCTGCGGCGCCGGGCCCCGGCGCCGGCGCCGGCCGGCTCGGCCACGGCCTCCTCGGCGGCGGCCTCCTCCTCCACCTCGCCGGCGACCCGCGCCTCGCCGCCGCCGGCGGCGGCGTCCGCCGGGGCTGGCTTGTCCCACCGCAGGCCGGGGTTGAGGAGTTCGGGGATCTCCACGCCGCCCTGGAACCCGGCGACCTGCCCGGGCAGCCGGCTCCCGAAGGTCCCGGCGCCGCCCCCTCCGCCCAGCCCCTCGGGGGTGGACTCGACGCGCCACCAGTCGGGGGAGGCGCCCGCCAGGTCGGGGCCGGAGACCCCGCGCCCGACGTCCTCCAGGCCGGGGATCCGCCGGGGTTCGGGGGGCGCCGGGTCCGCCTCGGCCGCACGCTCCCGGGCGCCGGGGAACACCTTGCGCAGGCTCGGCCTCTCCGGCTCCGGCGCCGCCTCCGGCTCGGCGGGGCGCGGCGGCGGTACGGGGGTGTGCGCGGGCGGCTCGGGCGCGGCCGGGGCACCGGCCGCACCGCCGGCCCCGGCCACCACCTCGGCCGGGCTGCCGAGTCTGCCGAGCGTCCGGCGTACCGCGGCGGGGCTGTCGCCGCCGGGCCGGGCCCTGCGCCGGTCGATGTCGCGGCGCAACTCGGTGATGAGCCTCATGCGTTCGGCCGCCGGGACGTGCCGCTGCTGCGCGAGGTCGCCGACGCGGCTCAGATAGTCGAAGACGAGCTGATCGCTCTCGATCCCCACGCTGCCCCTCACTCCGCTCGACGGCCGGCTGGTCGCTGCCGGGTCCAACGGTACGCATCACCGGGGCGTGGCGGGGCCGTTGGTGCCGGGTGGGCGGGCCTCCCCGCATCGCCCTGCCGCCTTCCTCGCCCCTTCCGCTCGCCGCACCGGCGCCGAGGGCGCGGGCCCGCCCGGTCGTCCGCTTCCGGGGGCGGCAGGGCGGCCGCTCAGTCGTGCACGGCCCGGGAGGCGAGCACGGCGCCGGGAGGCGGGCACGGCCCGGGAGGCGGGCACGGCCCGGGAGGCGGGCGCCGCGCCGGGAGGCGGGCACGATGCCGGGAGGCGGGCACGGCCCGGGAGACGGGCGCCGCGCCGGCAGACGGGCACGATGCCGGGCGGCGGGCACACCCCCGGGAGGCGGGCACGGTCCGGCAGACCGGGCACGAGGGGCGTGACGCGTCGCGAGCCGCGCCTTCCTCGGCCGCGTGGAGAAGGCGCCGCCGGCCACGGACCGGCCCCGGCCCGAGCCGGTCCGGCTCTCCTGTCCGGGCGTCCCCCGCCCTGCTGACGCTCGCGGCCCCGCTCCCTCACCGGGTCGTCCGCTGCCGACCCGGTGACGGTTCGTGCCGGTCGGCGCGGGGAGTGGGTGCGGGCCGCTACCGTGGGCTGGATGAGCGCTGAGCAGCAGCACAGGGACGGTCAGGCGGCGGACCCGGGACCGAGGTCGCTGGCGCAGGCTCTGCGCGAGCGCGACGACGCCTCACTGGCGGCCCTGCTCCGGGCCCGCCCCGATCTGCTCCATCCGGTGCCGGCCGACGTGACGCAGCTGGCGACCCGGGCGGGGACGCGGGCCTCGGTGCTGCGGGCACTGGAGCACCTGGACCGGTTCTCGCTCCAGGCGGCCGAGGCGCTGGCGGTCGCGCCTGACCCGGCCTCGTACGAGGAGCTGCTCGGCCTGCTCGCCGGGGACGACGGTGACGAGGAGGTGGCCGGGGCGCTGCCGGCCGCGGTGGCACTGCTGCGGGACCGGGCCCTGGTGTGGGGCGGCGCGGACCGGCTGCGGCTGGTGCGGACCGCCCGGGAGCTGCTGGCGCCGTCGGCCTCGCACTCCTCGCCGACCGGGCTCGGCCCGTCGGTGGCGGAGGCGACCTCGGGCATGTCGCCGGGCCGGATCCAGACGATCCTGGCGGCGGCCGGACTGCCCGGCACCCACGACGCGGTGTCGGCGGTGGCCGCCCTCAGCGCCCTCTTCGCCGACCGCGAGCGCGTCGCCGAGCTGCTGGACCAGGCTCCCGAGGCTTCCCGGGAGGTGCTGGGGCGGCTGGTGTGGGGCCCTCCGTACGGCCAGGTGACGGCCGAGCCGGCGGCCCATCTGCGCTGGCTGCTGGACCGGGGGCTGCTGCTGCCGACCACGCCGGGAACGGTCGTCCTGCCGCGCGAGGCGGCGCTGTCGCTGCGCGGGGGCCGCGCCCACCGCGTACCGGAGCCGACGCGGCCGCGGGTGGCCGTGGCGGCCGAGCGGAAGCCGCGGGTGGTGGACGCGGCGGCGGGCGGGCAGGCGCTGGCGGCACTGGCCACCGTCGAGGAGCTGCTGCGGTCCTGGGACGAGGGCGGGCCCGCCGTGCTGCGCGCGGGCGGGCTGAGCATCCGCGACCTGAAGCGGACGGCGGGCACCCTGGAGGTCCCTGAGCCGGTCGCCGCGTTCTGGGTGGAGCTGGCGTACGGGGCCGGGCTGATCGCCGCCGACGGCGGGTACCTGGAGGAGCGCCACGACCGGGCCCGGGACGACGAGGCCGACGGCGCCGACGACGAGGGGGGCCGCGAGGCCCGTCCCCGCCGCCGGACCGGCGAGGCCGAGCACTACGCCCCCACCCCGGAGTACGACGCCTGGCGTGACCTGCCGCCCGCCGAGCGCTGGGCCTGGCTGGCCGAGGCGTGGCTGCCCGGTACCCGCACTCCCGGCCTGATCGGCGGCCGTGACGGCCGTGACCGCACCCTGTCCGCGCTCGGCCCCGGCCTGGACCGCTCCCCCGCGCCCGAGGTGCGACGCAGGGTGCTGGAGCTGATGGCGGAGCTGGAGCCGGGCGAGGCGCCCGACCCGGCGTCGCTCCTCCAACGGCTTCGCTGGGAGCGCCCGTTGCGCTCGGCGGGGACGCGCCGGGAGCCTCCCGCGCCGCCGCGTACCGGCGCGCGCCCCGCGTACGGCGGCGGGGTCGAGGCCAACAACCCGGAGGCCCTGCGGACCAGGCTCACCGAGTGGGCGCTGCTGGAGGCCGAGATGCTGGGGGTGTCCGGGCGCGGCGCCCTGACCACCCACGGCCGGGCGCTGCTCGGCGCGGCGGGCAGGTCCGAGGGGGCCGGCGCGGGCACCGCGGCCGCCGGGTCCGGGGCCGAGCCCCCGCGGGCGGCTGTCGTGGCCGCCCTGCTCGCCCCGCTCCTGCCCGAGCCGCTGGACCACGTGCTGCTCCAGGCCGACCTGACCGCCGTCGCCCCCGGCCCGCTGGTCCGGCCGCTCGCCGAGGCGCTGGCGGTCCTGGCCGACGTGGAGTCGACGGGCGGGGCGACGGTCTACCGGTTCACTCCGGGCTCGGTGCGCCGCGCCCTGGACGCCGGGCGGAGCGCCACCGAGCTGCACACCTTCCTCGCCCAGCACTCCCGCACCCCGGTGCCGCAGCCGCTGACGTACCTGATCGACGACGTGGCGCGCCGCCACGGTCTGCTGCGGGTCGGCGCCGCCTCCTCGTACGTCCGCTGTGACGACGAGGCGGTCCTGGACGAGATCCTCGCCGACCGGCGGGCCGCCGCCCTGCGGCCGCGCCGCCTGGCGCCCACGGTCGTCGCCGCCCGGACCGACCCGCGCACCCTCATCGAGGGGCTGCGGGCGATGGGGTTCGCCCCGGCCGCCGAGTCCGCCGAGGGCGACGTGCTGGTCGCCCGCGCGCACGCCCACCGCACGCCCCCGCGCACACCTCCGGCGCCGGTCCCCGACGGCCCGCCGGCCCCGGACGCCACCCTGCTGACCGCCGCGGTACGGGCGGTGCGCGCGGGCGACCGGGCGGCGACGACCCCGCGCAAGGACGCCTCGGGCGCCGAGGCACCGGGCGGCCTGCCGCGTACGTCGGCGGCGGAGACCCTCGCCACCGTCCAGGCGGCCGCGATGACCGGCGACTCCCTGTGGATCGGCCACGTCAACGCCGAGGGCGCCGCCTCGCAGCGCCTGCTGGCGCCGCTGCGCGTGGAGGGCGGCTACGTCACCGGCTACGACCACACCGCCGACGAGGTCCGCACCTACGCCCTGCACCGCATCACCGGCGTCGCGGAACTCGCGGAGGAGGCGGGCGGCGCCGACCAGGCCCGCTGAGCCGCCCGTGCCGGAGCGGGGCGGCCGACGCGGCGGCACGCGGCGCGGTGCGCACGTGAGGCGGGAGCCGCCCCCGTCGCGAGGTGCGGCGCCCCCAGGAACCCGCTCGGCCGCCGCTTGAGCGGGGCCGGGTACCGTGTCGCCGCCCTCCGTCCGGGAGACCCGATGCGGCGCCGTCCCCGCCCCTCTCCCCGGCCGGTCCGGCCGGGGAGAGCCCGAGCGGGACGCGGTGCTCCGGCGCCGGAGACGGGCCGGCGGCGTACCGGGGGCGGCGTGTACCACGCACCCCGGACGTGACCCGTCCGACACCGCCACGCCCCCGCGACGCCCCGCCATGCGCGACCATGGAGGACTGGCCCGGTGCGTCCCGGTGGGGGCCGCCGGGACGGAACGGGTGCGGACGGGCGTAAGACGGAGGAGTTCGGGTGTCCTGTTTGATCGTGCAGAGTGACAAGACGCTGCTGCTGGAGGTGGACCACGAGCAGGCGGACGCCTGCCGGCGCGCCATCGCGCCGTTCGCCGAGCTGGAGCGCGCGCCGGAGCACATCCACACCTACCGGCTGACGCCGCTCGGCCTGTGGAACGCGCGGGCCGCCGGGCACGACGCCGAGCAGGTCGTGGACGCACTGGTGGAGTACTCGCGGTACCCGGTGCCGCACGCCCTGCTGGTCGACATCGCGGAGACGATGGACCGGTACGGCCGCCTCACCCTCACCAAGCACCCCGCGCACGGTCTGGTCCTCACCTCCACCGACCGCCCGGTGCTGGAGGAGATCCTCCGCTCGAAGAAGATCCAGCCGCTGGTCGGCGCCCGGATCGACCCGGACACCGTCGCGGTGCACCCCTCGGAGCGCGGGCAGATCAAGCAGGCGCTGCTGAAGCTGGGCTGGCCCGCCGAGGACCTGGCCGGTTACGTGGACGGCGAGGCGCACGCCATCGACCTGGCCGAGGACGGGTGGGCGCTGCGCCCCTACCAGAAGCAGGCCGTCGAGGGGTTCTGGCACGGCGGGTCCGGGGTCGTCGTGCTGCCGTGCGGCGCGGGCAAGACGCTGGTCGGCGCGGGCGCCATGGCGCAGGCCAAGGCCACCACGCTGATCCTGGTCACCAACACCGTCTCCGCCCGCCAGTGGAAGAGCGAACTGATCAAGCGGACCTCGCTGACCGAGGACGAGATCGGCGAGTACAGCGGGACGAGGAAGGAGATCCGCCCGGTCACCATCGCGACGTACCAGGTGCTGACGACGAAGCGGAAGGGGATCTACCCCCACCTGGAGCTGTTCGACTCCCGGGACTGGGGCCTGGTCGTCTACGACGAGGTGCACCTGCTGCCCGCGCCGGTCTTCAAGTTCACCGCCGACCTCCAGGCCCGCCGCCGCCTCGGCCTGACCGCGACCCTGGTCCGCGAGGACGGCCGCGAGTCCGACGTCTTCTCGCTGATCGGCCCGAAGCGGTTCGACGCGCCGTGGAAGGAGATCGAGGCGCAGGGCTACATCGCCCCCGCCGACTGCGTCGAGGTCCGCGTCAACCTCACCGAGAGCGAACGCCTCGCCTACGCCACCGCCGAGTCCGACGAGAAGTACCGCTTCTGCGCGACCACCGCGTCCAAGCAGAAGGTCACCGAGGCCCTGGTCCGCAAGCACCAGGGCGAGCAGACCCTCGTCATCGGCCAGTACATCGACCAGCTCGACGAACTGGGCGAGCACCTCGACGCGCCCGTGATCAAGGGCGACACCTCCAACGCCCAGCGCGAGAAGCTGTTCGACGCCTTCCGCACCGGCGAACTGTCGGTCCTGGTCGTCTCGAAGGTCGCCAACTTCTCCATCGACCTGCCGGAGGCCACCGTCGCCATCCAGGTCTCCGGCACCTTCGGCTCCCGCCAGGAGGAGGCCCAGCGCCTGGGCCGCCTGCTGCGTCCGAAGGCCGACGGCCACGAGGCCCGCTTCTACTCGGTCGTCGCCCGCGACACCGTCGACCAGGACTTCGCCGCCCACCGCCAGCGCTTCCTGGCCGAACAGGGCTACGCGTACCGGATCGTCGACGCGGACGAGCTGCTGGCGGGGTGAGCGGCCGCGCGGCCGGCGGGCGGGAGCGACCGCAGGCCGCGTGGCCTGCGTTCCGGTGGCGCCGCAGGAGGGTCAGCGGCCGTCGCCTGCCGGCGGAGCCGGCGCGGCCGAGTCCCCGTCCGGGTTCGGCCGCCCGCCCGGATGCGTGGCCGTCGGGGAGCACCGCCACGACCCGGTCCTTCCGTGTGCGGGACCTCCGCCGGGCCGGGCCGGGCCGGCGGAGGTCCCGGGTGGCCCGCCCGGGGGCCCTGCTCCGCTGCGGCTCCGTCTCCGCAGGTCAGAGGGTGGGTCGACCCACAAATGCGTCATCTCCCGCCGGAATGTGGCGGCGGCTGGGCATCCCGTCGCAATCTCTCCCCAGGTCGTCCGGTCGCGGTCGGCCTGGTCAGACGAGAGGAAGAGTGGAAGAGCATGCGTACCACCAAGAGATCCGTCGTCAGCGTGATCGCCGTGGCCGGGATCATCGCCTCCGGCTTCACCGCGGGCACCGCGGTTGCCGCCTCCCCGCAGCACGGCCCCGCAGCCGCCGGCACCCAGGACGTCGCCCCGCTCGCGGTCGTCAACCTCGGCCTGAGCACCGCCCAGGCCAAGAGGGTCCAGCTCTACCTGCGCGACTTCTACGGCTACAAGGGCGCCATCGACGGCCAGCTCGGCACCGCGAGCTGGAAGGCGATGCAGCGCAACCTCCGCAACTTCGGCTACACCGGCGCGATCGACGGAGTCGTCGGCGGCGGCACCGTGAAGGCCCTCCAGCGCCTCCTGCGCAGCTACGGCTACGACGGCGCCCAGGACGGCGTCGTCGGCCCCCAGACCATCGCCGCCTTCAAGACGTACGCCAACACGCGCTGACCTCGCGGCGCGAGAGGGGGGAACGATCGCGGGCACCGGAGCCGGGGCTCACCCGGCCGCTCCGGTGCCCGCGCCGGCCCTGGAGCACCGACCCGGTTCCGGTACGGGGCACCCGTCGAGGGCGTCCTCGCTCTCCCGAGTGCGCCCGTGCCGCGCGCACAGCCGCCGATTCCGGCTGACGGCGAGGACGTCGAGGCGGACCGGGACGCCGTCGAGGCCCCGGCGCTCCGGCACGCCACGCGGGCCGGTGGCCCGGCGGGCCACCCGCTCAGTCCAGGCAGAACTCGTTCCCCTCCACGTCCCGCATGTTCTGGCAGGACTCGTTCTCCTCGTCGGCGAGCAGCAGCGTGCCGCGGACCGCGCCGAGCGCTTCGAGGCGTGCGCATTCGGCCTCCAGTGCGGCCAGGCGCTCCTCGCCCACCAGCCCGGTTCCGGCGCGGATGTCGAGGTGGACGCGGTTCTTGGCGACCTTGCCCTCGGGGACGCGCTGGAAGTAGAGCCGCGGGCCCACGCCCGTGGGGTCGCCGCAGGCGGACCAGGTGTCCCGCTCCTCGGCCGGCCGCGACGCGTCGTACGCCTCCCACGTGGCGAAACCCTCCGGCGGGTCCGGGAGGACGTACCCCAGCGCCTCGCTCCAGAAGCGGGCGACGCGTCGCGGGCTCGCGCAGTCGAACGTGATCTGGACCTGCTTGACCGATGCCATGCGGTCACCCTAGAGGGCCTCGTCAGGGCGCCCGCAACCGAATTCCCGGCGGTCGCGGCCCGGTTGCCGGCCCGCCCGGCCCGGGGCACCGGATCCGGTCAGCCGCCGTTCGCCGTGGTGTGGGGCGACCCGGACGCGGGCAAGCAACGCCGGGCCCTCGTGCGGCCCCCAGACGACGGCCGGTCCCGGCGGCAGCCCTGTGCCGGCCCTGACGACAGCCGGGAGCAGGCCATGGGACGTGATCTTCCCCAGCGCGACTTCACCGACGAGGACAGGGAACGGTTCGGGGCGCGGCTGCGGGCCTCGCTCGGCCTCCTCGACGGGCTCCTCACCTCGCCCGGGTTCGGCACCGGGGAGCCGACGCTCGGCGCGGAGCTGGAGATGTTCCTCGTGACGCGCGACGGCGTGCCCGTCCCCCGGAACGAGGAGGTCCGCCGCGTCGCCGCCGACCCCCGCCTCGTCCTGGAGGTCAACCGCTACAACCTGGAGGCCAACCTCACCCCCGTCCCCTTACGCCCCCGCCCCTTCACCGCCCTGCACGAAGAGGCCGAAGCCCTGCTGGAGACGGTCCGCCGGGCGGGCGTCCCGTTCGGCGCCGAGCCGTACTGCGCGGGCCTGCTGCCGACCCTGCGCCCGGGTGACCTGACCCGGCGCAACATGTCGCCGCGCGGCCGCTACGCGGTGATCGACGACGCCCTCGGGCGGGCCGGGCGCGGGCTGCGGGTCAGCGGGGAGCAGCGGTTGCGGATGCGCTCCGACACCTTCTGCGCGCAGGGCGCCGCCAGCTCCTGGCAGGTCCACCTGACCGTACGGCCCGAGGAGTTCACCCGCGTCCACAACGCCGCCCAGCTCATGATCGCCCCCGTCCTCGCCGTCGCCGCCAACTCGCCGCTGCTGCTGGGCAGACGGGCCTGGGACGAGTCCCGCATCCCCTGGTACGAGCAGGCCTTCGGCCAGCACCGGCGCCGCGTCGCCGCCGCCGACCGGCGCTCCGGCTTCGGCCACGGGTGGCTGCGCGGGGGCGTGCGGGAGCTGGTCGAGGAGGCGGTACGCCGGTACACGCCGCTGGTCCCGCTCTGCTCGGACGGCGACTGGGACCGGCCGCTGCGACCGGGCGGCCCGCCCGCCCTGGACGAGCTGCGCCTGCACCTGGGCACGCTGTGGTGGTGGAACCGCCCGGTGTACGACCCGGCCGGCGACGGTCACCTGCGCATCGAGCTGCGGGCCCTGCCCTCCGGGCCGACCCCCGCCGACATGGTCGCCAACACCGCCCTGCTGACCGGCCTCGTCCTCGACCGCGCCGCCCGCGAGCCCGGCGGCGAACTCCCCTTCGCCCTCGCCCGGGAGAACTTCTACACCGCCGCCCGCGACGGCATGGCCGCCCGCCTCTGGTGGCCCGCGGGCAAGGCCGCCCCCATCCGCCTCGCCGCCCGCGACCTCGTCCGCGCCCTGCTGCCCCGCGCGGCCGCCGGACTGGCCGGCGCCGGGGTCTCCGAGGACGAGGTGCAGCGGTGGCTGGGGGTGGTGGAGGGGCGCGTACTGACCGGGCGCTCCGGCGCCCACTGGCAGCGGCGGACCCACCGGGCGCTCGGCTCGGACGACCGGGCGACGGTACGCCGGTATCTGGAGCTGAGTTCGACGGGGGCGCCGGTGCACAGTTGGCCCGCGCCGCAGCCGAGGGCGCGGGGGAAGGCTGAGAGGGCCGGCCGGACGGGGAGTCCGCGGTAGACGCGTCCGCGCGCCTCGCACGAGTCGCGGGCGCCCGCGCACCGGACCGGGTCCGGGCCGGTGACCAGCGCCTTCGGGGCCGGCCCTAGGCGTGGAACGTGGTGGTTGCCTCCAAGGCCGCGCGACCGGACGCCACTCGGTTCACCGGCGCGCTCTCGTCGGCGTAGCCGAAGGAGACACCCACGAGCAGCTTCCCTTCGTCCACACCGAGTTGGCCGCGGACGGTGTCGGCGTGGAAGCTGAGGAGGCCCTGCGGGCAGCTGGCCACGCCGTAGCCGGTCATGGCCAGCAGCAGCGTCTGCAGGTAGGCGCCGGCGTCGGCGGCCAGTCGTGGCCCGCCGTCGCCGGTGACGAACAGGAACGCGGCGTGGGGCGCCCCGTAGAAGCCCAGGCTCTCCGCGTCGTAGGCCGCGCGGGCCGGGTGGTCGTCGGGTCCGATGCCCAGTGCTCCGTACAGGCCGGCGCCGAAGGCCGCCCGCCGTTCCTGGTGGACGGGGGCGTACATGCTTTCGGAGTAGGGGTAGTCGGCCGTGACGCGCCGCTCGGCGTGGGCCGTTCGCAGGGCGTCGGCCAGGCGGTCTCGCCGGGCGCCGCTCACCACCTCGACCCGCCACGGCTGCGCGTTGGAGTTGGACGGCGCGGCGCCGGCCAGGGAGAAGATCCCGCGCAGAGTCTCCTCGGGTACCGGGTCGGGCCGGAACGCGCGGATCGCGCGGCGCCCGCGGATCAGCTGCTCGGTGTACTCCGGCGTTCGCGCCCCGCCCGTCCGCGTCCCGCCGGCGGGCGCCTCGCTCGTGCGCGTCGGGGTGAAGACCGGTCCGTTCATGGCACTCTCCTCAGATCACTGAAGTAAACGGAGACGTTTACCTGGAGACGCACTATAACCAGCCTCCCCCTCCGAAGTAAACGAGAACGTATACTCACGCCATGACCACGACGGCGACGGCGACTCGACGGCAGGGCCGCGGAGGGCGGGAGCGCATCCTGGCCGCCGCGGCCGGGCTGTTCGCGGCCCAGGGGATCAACGCGACCGGCATGGAGCAGATCGCGGAGCGGGCGCCGGTCTCCAAGCGGACCCTCTACGCGCACTTCAGGACCAAGGACGAGCTGGTCCTCGCCCACCTCGAGGACCTCTCCTCGACGGGGCGCACCCTGGAAGGTGCCCTGGCGCGCGAGGACATTCCCGCCAGGGAGCGCGTCCTCGCCCTGTTCGACCCGCCTCCGGCCGGTACGGATCCCGTGCGCGGATGCCCGTTCATCGACGCCGCCGTGGAGTTCCCCGACCCGCAGGACGCGGTCCACGCCTACGCCCGCGAACAGAAACTGCTGATGGTGCGGCTGGTGACCGGCCTGGTGACGGAACTGGGCTGCCGCGAGCCCGCCCTCCTCGCCGAGCAACTCGTGACCCTCGCGGACGGTGCCGCCAGCCGCGCCATGGTGCTGGGCGAGCCGGCCTACGGCCGGCACGCGCGGGCAGCCGCGGAGATCCTCCTGGAGAACGCGCTGACGGGCACGGTCTGACGGGCGCCGCCGGGTCGCTGGTACTCCTGGCGCCCGGGATCCCGTCGCTCGACCGAGGCGGGGAGGGGACCCGCGCAACAGGCCCTGGAGGGCCGGCCGGCCCGGGCCGGGAGCGGCGCCCCGACCCCTAACCCGCCCGGTCCCCCACGGGCTCCCCGGCGCCGCCGCCCACACCCCGGCCGCCCTGCCGGGGTACGCGCGGCCCGCTGTCGCCGTACCGCCGCCACCCGTACGCCGCCCAGGTGGCGGCCGCGAGCAGGCCGAGGCCCAGGACGGGGTAGGGCGCGCCCAACGGCTGCTGCCACCACGGGAAATGGAGGTCCAGGTCGCCCTGGTGCGGCAGGATCCAGTGCGGGCGGGCGAGGAACAGCACGGTGAGGGCGGCGGCGAGCAGACGGTTCCCGCGCGTCAGCAGGACGACGAGGAGCGGCACGCACCACACCCAGTGGTGCGACCAGCTGATCGGCGAGACGAGCAGCCCGGTCACCGCCGTCACCAGGACCGGCCACGGCCCCCCGCCACCGAGCCGGCGGGCCAGCCACAGCCCGGCGAGGCCGACGAAGGCGGTCGGCACGGCCCAGGCCGGGCCCGGGTGTTCGGTGTGCAGCGCGCGGGCGATCAGGCCCTGCAGGGACTGGTTGTCGACGATCCAGGCGAGGCCGACGCGGCCCGTCTCGTAGAGGCGGCGGGTGAAGAAGTCGACGGTGGCCGACGGCAGGACCAGCGCGCCCAGCAGCACCGTGCCGGAGAACGAGGCCAGCGCGGTCAGGCCCTCGCGGACCCGCCCGGTGAGCAGCAGGTGGACGATGAAGATGCCCGGGGTCAGCTTCACGCCGGTGGCGACGCCGAGGGCGAACCCCTTGCCGAGGGCTCCGGCCGGGCGGGTCAGGTCCCACACGACGAGGCAGACGATCGCCAGGTTGATCTGGCCGAACAACAGCGTCTGGAAGACCGGCTCCAGCCAGATCCCCACCGCCACCGCGAGCAGCAGGAACGGGGCGCGGGTGGGGCGTGCGGCGAGGCGGCAGGAGAGGTGGACCAGGAGGGCGAGCAGCGCGGTGTTGCCGAGGATGAAGCAGACCTTCAGCGCGGGTATCGGCAGCCAGGTCGTCGGCACGAAGAGGATCGCCGCGAACGGCGGGTAGGTCGCGGGCAGTTCCCACTCGGTGACGGTGAAGCCATAGAGGTCGCTGCCGTTGACGACGGCCCGGCCCTCGGCGCGGTAGACGAGGGTGTCCGCCATCGCGATGTGCTGGATCAGGCACAGGGCGACGAACGCGGTGAACGAGAGCGCCAGCACACCGGCCGCCAGTCGTACACCGGGTGACCTTTTGATCACTGCCAGGTGTGTCACCCGCGCGACATTAGTGGATCGTCGCGCCCCGGCAAGCGGGCCCGCACGGTTCCGGCCGGGCCGGTGACCGGTCGTCCTCCAGGGCCTCGGGCGCGGGCTCGGCCGGGGGCGCCGGTCGCGGGGAGGGACGCGGCGAGCGGGCGCACGGACCGCCCGCGCGGGGCCGCCGGGCAATCCATTGGCCCCCGCCCCCTCCTCCCGCCTACAATCTGCCGCCTTGCCCGCCTCCCCTTCGGGGGAGCGCCGTCGGCCGGACGGAAACCGGCCGGCGCGTCGTGAAGTGACCGCCCGTCGTGGCGGACCGACCCTCACACACCCGGTACGCCCCGCCGCGCACCCGCCCCCGACCTCGTCCGGGCCCGGTGCGCCCCGCCCGCGTGCCCGCACGATGTCCGTACGAAGACCGCACCACGGAGGCAAGCGCCCGTGCTCACGCCGCACGACACCCCCGAGACCGCTCCCGGCACCCCGCACTCCGCCGGCGTCCCGTCCGACGGCGACCCGCTCGCCCGCGAACGCGCCCATCTGGCCGCCTCCCGGGCCTCGCTGCGGGCCATGCGCGAGGACGTCGAATCGCTCGACCTCACCGACGTCACGGCGAACTGGGTCAACGCCGCCGTCCTGAACGCCCGGATCGAGGAGCGGATCGACTCCCTCGCCGACCTCGCGCACACCCCGCTCTTCTTCGGCCGCCTCGACTACGTCCGCCAGGTCGCCGCCGACGAGGCGAGCGGTACCGCCGAGGGCCCGTACCGCGCCGAACGCTTCTACATCGGCCGCCGCCACGTCCACGACCCGGCCGGCGACCCCATGGTCATCGACTGGCGCGCCCCCGTCTCCCAGCCCTTCTACCAGGCGTCCCGCACCAACCCGCTGGACGTCGCGCTGCGCCGCCGCTTCGGCTGCACCGGCGGCGACATCACCGCGTACGAGGACGAGGACCTGACCGCCGGGGGCGACGGCGGGGAGCGCACCAGCCGCCTGCTCCAGCAGGAGATCGAACGCCCGCGTGTCGGCCCGATGCGCGACATCGTCGCCACCATCCAGCCCGAGCAGGACGAGATCGTCCGCGCCGGCCTCTCCGGCACCGTCTGCGTCCAGGGCGGCCCCGGCACCGGCAAGACCGCCGTCGGCCTGCACCGCGTCGCCTACCTGCTGTACGCGCACCGCGAGCGGCTGGCCCGCACCGGCACCCTCGTCATCGGGCCGAACGACTCCTTCCTCCGCTACATCGAGCAGGTGCTCCCCGCCCTCGGCGAGCTGACCGTGCGGCAGGCCACCGTCGAGACCCTCGTCGCCCACGTGCCGGTGACCGCCACCGACCCGGCGCCGACCGCGGTCGTCAAGGGCGACGCCCGCATGGCCGAGGTGCTGCGCCGCGCCCTGCGCTCCCACGTGGGCCGTCCCACCGAACCCCTCGTCGTGGTGCGCGGCTCGCGCCGCTGGCGCGTACCCGCCGACGAGATCACCGTGATGATCGAGGAACTCCTCGCCCGCGACATCCGCTACGGCGCCGCCCGCGAGGCCCTCCCCCAGCGCATCGCGCACGCCGTGCTGCTCCGCATGGAACAGGCCGGGGAGGCCCCCGACGACCGCGTCCAGAACGCCGTGGCCCGCGACCGCGCCGTGAAAGCCCTGGTCAAGGAGGTGTGGCCGCCCGTCGACCCGGCCAAGCTGGTCGTGCGCCTCCTCGGCGACGCCGACTTCCTCCGCGCCCACTCCGCGGACCTGCTCACCGAGGAGGAACGCACCGCCCTGCTCTGGCCCAAGCCCTACCGCGGCGTGAAGTCGGCCCGCTGGTCCCCCGCCGACGCCGTCCTCATCGACGAGGCCCGCGACCTGGTCGAACGCACCCCGTCGCTGGGCCACGTCGTCCTGGACGAGGCCCAGGACCTCTCCCCCATGCAGTACCGCGCCGTCGGCCGCCGCTGCTCCACCGGCTCCGCCACCGTCCTCGGCGACCTCGCCCAGGGCACCACCGCCTGGGCCACCCCCGCCTGGCCGGAAGCCCTCCGCCACCTCGGCAAACCCGAGGCCCACGTGGAAGAACTGACCGCCGGCTTCCGCGTCCCCCGCGAGGTCATCGCCTACGCCTCCCGGCTGCTCCCCGCCATCGCCCCCGGCCTGAGGGAGGTCCGCTCGGTCCGCGAGTCGCCGGGGTCGCTGCGCCTGGTGCGGACGGAGCCGGGTGCCCTGCTGCCGGGTCTGGTGGAGGCGTGCCACGACGCGCTCACCCACGAGGGCTCGACGGGGCTGCTCGTCCCCGACCCCCTGGTGGAGGCCACCCGCGAGGCCCTGGTGGGGGCCGGCCTGGCGCCGCTGGCACCGGGCGACGAGACACGGGCGGACGCCCGGCTGACCCTGGTCCCGGCTTCACTCGCCAAGGGTCTGGAGTACGACTACGTGGTGTTGGGCGAGCCAGGGGGTGTGGTGGAGGCGGAGCCGACCCGGGGAGCGGGGTTGCGGCGGTTGTACGTGGCACTCACGCGCGCCGTGTCCGGGCTGACCGTGGTGCATGAGGGAGAACTGCCGCGGGAACTGGGGCGGTGACGACGCCGGACTGAAGGACCCCCGTCGCGAGCCACCACGGCCGGGCCACGCCCCTCGGGCGCGGGGACGGGGCCCTGCCCCGGTCGTCATGCCGGCCCGGTCGTCGAGGAGGACGGGGGTGGCGCGGTGGCGCGGTGGCGGGCTCGTCGGGCCGGAGGAGGGCTACCGTCCTGGAGTGGTGGCCGCACGAGGGAGGACGGGCCGGATGCGGTCGGTCCCTCCGGCGCCACCAGGTGCCCGGCCGAGCCCGGTGAAACCAGCGGCCTCGGTCATGGCGTCCCTGTACGGAGCCCCCCCTCACGCCCTGATCGAGAGGAACCACCCTGTGCGCCCCAGCACCTCCCGTCCCTCCCGCCGCACCCTGCTGACCGCCACAGCGGGCGCCGCCCTCGCCGCCGCCACACTCGTCCCCGGTACCGCGCACGCCTCCTCCGCAGGGCGCGGCCACGGTGCCGCCTCCGACGCCGTCCGGCGGCTCGCCGGCCTGGAGCGGGCCAGCGGGGCGCGGCTCGGCGTGTACGCGTACGACAGCGGGAGCGGGCGGACGGTCGCGTACCGGGCGGACGAGCTGTTCCCGATGTGTTCGGTGTTCAAGACGCTGTCGTCGGCCGCCGTCCTGCGCGACCTCGACCGGGACGGGGAGTTCCTGTCCCGCCGGATCTTCTACACGGCGAAGGACGTCGAGCGGGCCGGCGGAGCCCCCGAGACGGGCAAGGAGGAGAACCTGGCCAACGGCATGACCGTCGAGGAGTTGTGCGAGGTCTCGATCACCGCCTCCGACAACTGCGCCGCCAACCTCGTCCTGCGCGAGCTGGGCGGGCCCACCGCCGTCACCCGGTTCGCCCGCTCGCTCGGCGACCGCGTCACCCGGCTCGACCGGTGGGAGCCGGAGCTGAACTCGGCCGAGCCCGGCCGCGTCACCGACACCACCTCGCCGCGCGCCATCACCGGAACTTATGGCCGTCTCGTCCTCGGCGACGCCCTGAACCCGCGCGACCGCCGCCTGCTGACCGGCTGGCTCCTCGCCAACACCACGAGCGGCGGCCGCTTCCGCGCGGGCCTGCCGAAGGAGTGGACCCTCGGCGACAAGACGGGCGCCGGCCGCCACGGCACCAACAACGACGCGGGCGTCACCTGGCCCCCCGGCCGCTCCCCGATCGTCCTGACCGTCCTCACCACCCAGCCCGAGGAGGACGCCGTCCGCGACGACGGCCTCGTGGCGGACGCGGCCCGGGTGCTGGCGGAGACGCTGGGGTAGCCGAGCACGGCGGTCACCTCACGGGTGGCCGCCTCCGCGGGGACGCGGCCAAGCCGTCCGGGGCCGCACCGTCCGGCCCGCGGCTTCGCCTCTTCGCGCCGGCCTCACTCTCCGAGCTCCCCCCGCCACTCGCCCACCGCCGAAGCCGCCACCGGCCCCGCCCATCCCTGCGGCCGTGCCGCCCCGCCGATGTGGAAGGCGGTGATCCCGGCGCCGAGGAGCCGGGGGACGTGGCTGAGGTGGAGGCCGCCGCCGACCATGAGGACGGGCTCGTACCCCGGTTCGGCGGAGTGGGTGCGGGCGGCCTCGGTGAGGAGGGTGGGGAGGCCGTCGGTGACGCCGTCGGGGGAACCGGCGGTGAGGTAGGTGTCGAGGCCGGGCAGGTCGACGAGGTGCTTGCGGAGGGATTCGCGGGAGGCGGCCCGGTCGATGGCGCGGTGGAAGGTCCAGCGGGCCGGGGCCGGGGCGGCCGTGTCGTGGAGCACGGCGAGGAGGGCGTCGAGGGCCCGCAGGTCGGGGCCGCCGGTCTCGTCGAGGAAGCCGAAGACGAACTCGTCGGCGCCCGCGTCGCGCAGGGCACGGGCGGTGTCGGTGAGGGCGAGCAGATCGGCGGGGGTACCGGCGGAGAAGCCGTCGGAGGCGCGGAGCATCACCCGGACGGGCAGCGGGACGGCGGCCCTGACCTCGCGGAAGGTGGCGAGGGAGGGGGTGAGGCCGTCGGCGGCCATGTCGGTGACGAGTTCCAGCCGGTCGGCTCCGCCTTCGGCCGCCGCGACGGCGTCCCGCGCATCGAGGGCGATCACCTCCAGGAGGGCGCGCTTGCTCATGGGTGACCCCTATTCCGACCGCCGGTTCCGGCGACCACCGATGCCTGTGCCGATGACGGACCACAAGATGACGAACAAGTTGACGTACGACCGACTTGAGCAGCGGAGCCACTCAAGTATGAACAATGCGGACGTCGCCTACCACCGGGTGCCGCAAGCGGCGCGATAGGTCTAGTCCAATGCACCACCCTACGCGCCGCCACGCCGCCACGGCAGACGGACTCCGGAACAGAGACCGCGCCGGGGCACGCCTCGCCCCGCCGCCGCGCCCGCGGGGCGGCCACAATGGAGCCATGGCCTCCGTACCCGCCGGGACCACCCCGGCCGCCGATCCCCGCTCCGCCCTGGTCGCCCGCTGGGTGGCCACCGTCGACGCCGTACGCGGGCCGGACGGGGCGGGGCCGCCTCCCGAGCCGTACGCCGGGAACCTGCTCGCCCGGTGGAGCGAGCCGCAGCGCGCGTACCACACGGTGGGGCACCTGGCGGCGGTGCTCGACCGGATCGACCTGCTCGCCGGGCACTCCTACGCCGAGGACATCGAGCTGGTCCGCCTCGCCGGCTGGTTCCACGACGCCGTCTACCTGCCCGAGCGGGACAACAACGAGGAGCGCAGCGCCCGCCTCGCCGAGCGCGCCCTGCGCGAACTCGGCCTCGCCGACCGCCAGGTCGCCGAGGTGGTCCGCCTCGTCCGCCTCACCGTCGGCCACGACCCGGCCGACGCCGACGGCAACGGCGCCGTCCTGTGCGACGCCGACCTCGGGGTGCTGGCCGGCAGTCCCGAGGAGTACGCCGCGTACGCCTCGGCGGTGCGTTCCGAGTACGGCTTCGTCGAGGGCGAGACCTTCCGGGCGGTCCGCGCCGAGCTGCTCCTCCAGATGCTGGAGCGCCCCGCCCTGTTCCGCACCGAGTACGGCCACCGGCACTGGGAGGAGCAGGCCCGTCAGAACCTGCGGACGGAACTGGACCTGCTGGTGATGTGAGAGGCCGGGCGGGCCAGGGGTCTTCGCACCCGGAACGGCGCCCCCGGCGCCCGGCACGCGCTCTCACCGCGGGCACCGCGGGCACCGCGGGCACCGCGCAGGAGGAGAGCCTCCCTGGCGTGTCGTGCACACCCGGGTGATCCACCGGCCACCGCCGACGCGGGCGATGGCACCGCGTGTGGTCTCGCCCTGTGTGTCGCCGCTCCCACCGTGGTGTCTGCCGGTTCTGGGGTTGTGGGCGTCGGCGCCGCAGCCGTCGACGAAACTCGTCAGAACCTCGCAGTCACCGCGGACGCGGCCCTTCAGCGCCGCCGCCCTCGCCTCGGCCCGGGAGTCGGGACGTGCCCGGTCACCACGCACCTGCCGGCCGGGCGCGCCGGGCCCCGGACCACTCTCCTCCCTCCCCGTCTGCCGTTCAGGCCCGGGCTGCGGAGGCCCCTGTCCGCAGCGGCCGAGAGCCGCGGGTCGTCCGTGTCGCCGGTCCGGGGGCGCGTGAGCCGGGGAATGCCGTTCCCCTGAAGGCCGTTGCCCCCACGTGTCCGATTCAGCTGAGCAGCATCGCGAGCCCGACCCCGCCTCCCTCGACCCCGCCGGCGCCGCCTCGGACGCCGCGCCGCGGCCGGCCGCCGCCCCGGAGAAGGCCGCGCGCCCCTCCCGCGAGCCCATGCCTCTGGCCGTCTACGTCCTCGGCCTCGCCGTCTTCGCCCTCGGCACCAGCGAGTTCATGCTGTCGGGGCTGCTGCCTCCGATAGCACGCGACATGGACGTCACCATTCCGCAGGCGGGGCTGCTGATATCGGCGTTCGCCGTCGGCATGGTGGTGGGGGCGCCGCTGCTGGCGGTGGCGACGCTCCGGCTGCCTCGGCGGCTGACGCTGGTCGCGCTCATCACCGTCTTCGGCCTCGGCCAGGTCGCGGGCGCCCTCGCACCCTCGTACGCCGTGCTGTTCGCCTCCCGGGTGGTGAGCGCGCTGGCCTGCGCCGGGTTCTGGGCGGTCGGCGCGGCCGTGGCCATCGCGATGGTGCCGGTCACCTCGCGGGCGCGGGCGATGGCCGTGATGATCGGCGGGCTCTCCGTCGCCAACGTCCTCGGGGTGCCGATGGGCGCCTTCCTCGGCGACCAGCTCGGCTGGCGTTCCGCCTTCTGGGCGGTGGCGGCGGCCTCGGCGGTGGCTCTGGTCGGAGTCGTGGCGCGGGTTCCGCATCTTCCGCGTCCGGCCGAGAAGCCGGTGCTGCGCGAGGAGTTGGCGATCTACGCCGACCGGCAGGTCTGGCTGGCGATCATCGCCACGGCCTTCGCGGCGGGCGGCGTCTTCTGCGCCTTCAGCTACATGGCGCCGCTGCTCACCGATGTGGCGGGGCTGGCGGAGTCGTCGGTGCCCTGGGTGCTGGCGCTCTTCGGCGCGGGCGCGCTGGTGGGCACGGCGATCGGCGGGCGGGTGGCCGACGCGCACCTGTTCGGCGTGCTGCTGAGCGGGATGGCGGCCTCCGCCGTCTTCCTCACCGCGCTGGCCCTGCTGGCCTCCACGGCCGCCTTCGCCGTCACCCTCTCCTTCCTGCTGGGCCTCTCCGCCTTCTACACCGCCCCGGCGCTCAACGCCCGCATGTTCAACGTCGCGGGCGCCGCCCCCACGCTGGCCGGTGCCACCACCACGGCCGCCTTCAACCTCGGCAACACCGGCGGCCCCTGGCTCGGCGGCACCGTCATCGACGCGGGTCTCGGCTACCCGTCGACGGCCTGGGCCGGCGCGGCCATGCTGCTGGTCGGCATCGCCTCGGTCGCGCTCGCGCTGCGGCTCGGCAAGGGCGGCGGCCGGGGCCGCGGGCGCAGCCGGGTCGCGGCCCGCTCGCGCCGCCGGTCCGCGCCCGACCAGCAGGCCGCGCCGGTGCCGGGCACCGCGTGAAACCGCTGCAGGGCGCGGGTGCGGCGCCTACGCTCGGTCCATGCTGGAGATGGGCGCGGATCAGGTGGACGAGGCGGTCGCGGAGTGCGCGGAGCTGCTGCGGTCGGTCGCGGACCGCGACTGGGCGGTGCCGGCGGGCTCCCTGGAGTGGTCGGTGCGGTGCACCGTCGAGCACGTCGCGGACGATCTCATCGCCTACGCGGGGCAGTTGACCGGCCGTGCCACCTCCGGGTACGTCGGCTACGGCATCACCCTCGACGAGGGGCTGAGCAACGAGGACGCGGTGGGCGTCGTCACCGCGACCGGCGGCCTGCTCTCGGCGGTGGTCCGTACCACCCCGCCGGGGGTGCGCGGCTGGCACTCGTTCGCCTACGGGGCCGGGGACCGGACGGGCTTCGCGGGGATGGGCGTCGCCGAGGTGCTGCTGCACACCTACGACATCGCGCGCGGGCTCGGGGTGGACCACTGGCTGCCGCCGTCCCGGCTCAGCCGGTCGTTGCTGGCCCATCTCTTCCCGCACGTCCAGCCGGGCCCCGACCCGGCCCGTACCCTGCTGTGGGCGACCGGCCGCGGCGACCTCCCGGCACGGCCCCGGGTCACCGCCTGGCACTGGCACAACGCGATCGTCCTCCCCGTCGAGGACGGCGCGGACGTGCTGGAGCTGCGCGAGCTCTCCCCGGCCGCCGCGATGGACCTGGCCGTCGGCGGCGCGGCCGGCCACACCTGGCTCGGCGGCGACCCCGACGAGGGCAGCCGCGCGGCGGGGGCGATGGTGGCGCGGGCCTACGCCCGCGGCACGCACCGGCCCGCCTGGGGCACCTTCGTGGTCGTCCGCCGCCACGACGAGCGGGCGCTCGGCACGGTCGGGTTCCACGGGCCGCCGGACGGGACGGGCAGCGCCGAGGTCGGCTACGGCCTCCAGGAGCGGGCGCGCGGCCACGGCCACGCCACCGCCGCCCTGCGCGCCCTCGCCGTGTGGGGCCTGGGCCAGCCCGGCTCCCCCACCCTGCGGGCCCGCGTCGACCCCGGCAACCAGGCTTCCCAAGGCGTCCTGCGCCGCGCCGGTTTCCTCCTGGCCGACCCTCCGGTCCTCCAGGACCTGGGCGAGGGTGTGGACCTGCGGTACGAACGGCGGGGCTGATGACACCGATGGCTCCGGGCCGGGCCGCGCGCGCTGAGTACCACTACTCGTGCGCGCGTCCCTCCGGCACGCCAAGGTACTGGTCATGAAACCGAGTTCACCGCAGTCCGGCGGCGTTCCGGCCCGGCCCGCCGGCCATGCGCCGCTGGGCCCGCTCGCCCAGTTCGGAGTGGCGCTCGGGCTGGTCGTGCTGGAGACGGCGTCGGCGGCGGCCGTGCTGCTGTTCTGGTTCGGCGCCGCCCTCCACCTCGACACCGGGACGCCCGCCCCCGAGGTCTCCCCCACCCCCTACCTGCTCGCCCTCGCCGCGATCGGACTCTGCGCGGGCGCGGCGGCGTTCGCCTCGGGCCGCCGCCGGGAGTGGGGCGTGGCCGTCACACAGGGGCTCATGGCCGCCTCGCTGATCGGCGCCGCCCTCGTCGGCGCCACCCTGGAGGCCCGCGGGGCCGCCCGTGACCAACCGCCACCGGCGGCGCCGGGCGTGGCCGGCTGCCGCAGCGGGGACGACAGCCGGGAGTGCGCGCACCTGGGCGGGTGAGCAGGGCTCCGGCCGGCGCCCTGGCCCCGGCCCCTCCCCGGCCCCTCCCCGTCTCCCGCCGGGAGGCGCCGATGCGCCGCGCCGCGACCCGGCCCCCCGCCGGGCGCAGAGGGAAGCCTGCCAGGGGCGCCGGGCACTGTCCTTGCCCCCGAGTCCCGCCCCTTCTCGGCCTGGGGACGCGGTGCCTCGTCGCCTCCCCGCCTCACCACCGCCCGCACCGGGAGCGGCACCGCCCGGGCCGGGCGGCTACCGGGCGCCGCCCCAGCGCTTGCGCCGCCGCAGCCCCGCCCGGGTCAGCAGCACCACCACCTCGCGGCTGGAGACCTCGGCGGCCCCGGCCCGCACCGCCTCGTCGTACCGGTGGGCGGGCAGATCGTAGTGGTCCCGTTCGAAGGCGCGCGGCGGCACCCCGAGCCGGGCCGCGAAGGCGTGCAGCTCCTCGTAGGAGACGTCGCTGACCAGGTGCGACCAGAGGCGGCCGTGGCCGGGCCAGGCCGGCGGGTCGATGTAGATCACGGGCGCCGCGTCAGCCCGTGGCGCCGCCGAGCGAGCCGACCGGCGCGATCACGGCCCCGGCCTTGCCGCACACCCAGTGCGGGTCCTCGCCCAGCTCCGGCTCGACGTCCAGCGCGTGCGGGTCCTCGTCCCCGCAGACCGGGCAGACCGGCCAGCGCCCGACCCGCTCCAGCAGGGCGTCCTGCACGTCCTGCGCGACCAGCCCGGTGACGTACGCGGCGCCCTCCGGCCACTGCTCGACCCACCAGCGCCGCCCGGCCACCGCGTCCTCGACCAGGTCGGCCTCCTCGGCGGAGCGCGCGCCGAGGTCGGCGAGGAGCGCCGCCCGGGCGGTGTGCAGGGCCTGTTCCGTCCGCGCCATGTCGTTCATGGGCCCATTGTCCCTCGCGGCACGGGCGTTGTCGGCGGGGCATGGCACGGTGACGACCATGACTGCGACCACGCACGAAGCCGTCCGCGATGCCGTCCGCGATGCCGGGCGGGCCCTCGGCCTGCCCGATCCGGTGACCGAGGGGTTCGCCCGCCTGCTGCGCCCCTGCGTCCACCTCTGCCCGTACGAGGCGCTGCCGGAAGAGCTGCGCAAGGACGCCCGTCCGGCCGCCCGGGTGGGCGGCCCCGCCCGGATACCGCAGGGCGTGGACGTCCCCGACTACGTCCCGCACGTGCTGACCCTGGACTGCGCCGCCCTGCCCACCGGCGTCCTCGACGTCGACTTCCCCACCGAGGGCCACGTGGCGGTCCTGACCGAGACCACGGACGACGGGGGCTTCTTCCTCCACGTGCCGACGGGCACGGAAACCGTCGAACGCCACCGCCCGGAGCGGGACGACGACCAGACGCGCCGTGGACCCTTCCCGCTCTACGCCGTACCGGGAACCACCTGCCCCCGCTGGCTCGACCGGTCGCACGTGGCGGAAGCGGCCGACTACGCCGAGGGGGACGAGGGGCGGGCCGGGCTCGTGGACCGCCTGATCGAGCAGGTGGAGTCGCTGGTCGACGTGGGGTGGGGCCACGACGTCCAGCTCGGCGGCCACTCCCCCGCCTGGCACGACCCGCTGGAGGACCGTGGGGACGTACTCCTCGTGGCCGTCCCGTGGGGCACGGTCTCCGGCGACGACCTCATCACCTACATCTCGGGCACACCCGAGGAGATCGCGGAACGTCGCTACGACGACCTCGCGTTCACGCTCGAGAGCTGACCGGGCCCCCGGGGACCAGCGGAATCCGGCACGGCTCGGCGGGTTCGGCCGGGGGGGTGTCCTGACCTCCTGTGCGGTGCCCGCCGTGGCCGGTGCGGGCTCCCGGCCTGCCGGCCGCCGGTCCTGGTGGCGGAGCCACTCGGGCCTTCGGCCGGTGCGGCGAGCGTGCGTGCCGGGCGCCGCGGGCGCCGTGCGGGAGGTGCAGCCGCCTTCTAGAGGTGGCCGGTGCCGTTCCACACCCCCGGCACCAGCCGGCCGCCCTCGTTGTGCCAGGCGGAGACGGAGGCGTTGGCCACCTGGGGCCGGTCGGGCACCGGCGCACCGAGCCCTTCCAGCACGTACGCCACGGCCACCGCGACCGCGTCGTGCGCGACGATCAGCACCCGCCGCCCCGCCGCCACCGCGTCCAGGTCACCGAGCAGCCCCCGCACCCGCAGCGCCACGTCCGCCAGCGACTCGCCACCCGGTGGCCGGTACGTCCACTCCTCGCTCTGCTCCCGCCGCGCCCACTCTCGCGGATCGGCCGCCCGCCACGCGGGCGCCGAGTGCAGGGCGAACACCCCGTTCTCCCGGTCCCGCACCCGCTCCTCGTACACCACCGGCGGCACCGCCCGCCCCCGCTCCTCGCAGACCCCGGCCGCGATCTCCCAGGTCCGCCGCGCCCTCACGTACGGCGAACACACCACCAGCCCGGGCCCGTTCCCCGCCCCGATCGCGCCGGCCAGCCACATGCCGAACCGGGCCGCCTGCCGCTCCCCCCGCTCCGTCAACGGCGTGTCCTCGGTCCGCCCCTCCGGCACCGACACGTCCCCGCTCTCCTTGGCCCGCGCGTACCGCACGTTCGCCGTGCTCTCCCCGTGCCGGACGACGCTGACGGAGCCGAGACGGGTGACGGTGGGCAGAGGCGGGTGAGGGGTGGACATGCTGGGTCCCTTCGTGACCGGAGGCGGGATCGCCTCGCCGCGCGACGCTCGTCCAGCCCTTCCCCCGGTACGCCACCCGGCACACCGGGCCGCCCGGATCCCGGCGCGGCCGACGGCACTCGGCGGCCCGGCGCCCTCGCCGGCCGGCGCCGCGCGGGGAGAGGACGAGGCGGGGGCCCGGGCCCGGTCCGGACGGGCCAGCGAGGGGCCCTCGGCTGTCCCGCCCGCTCCCGCGTGGCCGCCGCACCGTCCGGCGTCGCCCCGCGCGTGGGGGCTCCCGCGCCGGGCCACCCCGCCTCCCGGGCGGTCCGGCGGGCCGTCGCCGTGCCCGGAGCGCCGCCACCCCTTGCCAAACCCCAGCCCTGAAAATACCTTTCAGAGGTGACCAGTAACGTGAAGGAAAGTTTCGGGCAGGGATCGCCGCCCGCTCCTGCGGCGCTCGCGGCCAAGGTCAGGACGTTGGCGCCGTCCATGACCCGGTCGATGCAGCGCGTCGCGGAGGCGGTGGCCGGGGACCCGGCGGGGTGTTCCGCCCTGACCGTGACCGGGCTCGCGGAGCTGACCGGGACCAGCGAGGCGACCGTGGTGCGGACCGCCCGGCTGCTCGGGTACCCGGGCTACCGGGACCTCCGGCTCGCGCTGGCGGGACTCGCCGCGCAGCAGGAGTCGGGCCAGTCCCCGGCCGTCACCGCCGACATCGCGGTGGACGACTCGCTGGCCGAGGTGGTCGCCAAGCTCGCCCACGACGAGCAGCAGACCCTCGCCGACACCGCCGCCGGGCTCGACACCGCGCAGCTCGCGGCGTGCGTGGACGCGC
This sequence comes from Streptomyces diastaticus subsp. diastaticus, assembly GCF_011170125.1. Classification (NCBI taxonomy): domain Bacteria; kingdom Bacillati; phylum Actinomycetota; class Actinomycetes; order Kitasatosporales; family Streptomycetaceae; genus Streptomyces; species Streptomyces diastaticus. Next base: position 218,545 of record NZ_BLLN01000002.1, read on the forward strand.
TCGCGGGGGCCCGGCGCATCGACATCTACGGCATCGGCGCCTCCGGCCTCGTCGCGCAGGACCTGGCGCAGAAGCTGCTGCGGATAGGTCTGATCGCCCACGCCCACGCCGATCCGCACCTCGCGGTGACCAACGCCGTGCAGCTGCGCCCGCGTGACGTGGCGATCGCCATCACCCACTCCGGTACGACCGGCGACGTGATCGAGCCGCTGCGCACCGCCTTCGAGCGGGGCGCCACCACGATCGCGGTGACCGGGCGGCCCGACGGCGCCGTGTCCCAGTACGCCGACCACCTGCTCACCACCTCCACGGCGCGCGAGAGCGAGCTGCGGCCGGCCGCGATGTCCTCGCGGACCAGCCAGCTCCTCGTCGTCGACTGTCTCTTCGTCGGCGTCGCCCAGCGCACCTACGAGACGGCGGCGCCCGCGCTGTCCGCCTCGTACGAGGCGCTGGCGCACCGCCACGACCCGCGTTCCGGACGCCGCTGACCGCGTACCGCCCGTCGCTCCCGCCCGGAACCCCGTACACCGCACCGAAAGAGCCCGCCCGATGACCGACACCACCGCCCGTGAAGACGCCTCGTCCGACGGCGGTCTCCGTGCCCAACTGGAGACGCTGACCACCGAGGCGTTCCGGCCCGAGCTGGCCGAGATCGACCGGCTCCCCACCCTGGACATCGCCCGCACCATGAACGCGGAGGACGCCACGGTGCCCGCCGCCGTCGCCGCCGCGCTGCCCGGGATCGCCGCCGCCATCGACCGGATCGCGGAGCGGATGGCGCGCGGCGGACGGCTCGTCTACGCGGGCGCGGGTACGGCCGGGCGGCTCGGCGTGCTGGACGCGAGCGAGTGCCCGCCCACCTTCAACACCGACCCCGCCGAGGTCGTCGGCCTCATCGCGGGCGGCCCCCGTGCCCTGGTCACCTCCGTCGAGGGCGCCGAGGACAGCGCCGAACTGGCCGCCGAGGACCTGGCCGAGCTGGCGCTGACCGCCGACGACACGGTGGTCGGGATCTCCGCCTCGGGCCGCACGCCGTACGCGGTCGGCGCCGTGACGTACGCCCGGCGGGCGGGCGCGCTCACCGTCGGTCTCTCCTGCAACGCGGGCAGCGCGCTGGCGGCCGCCGCCGACCACGGCGTCGAGGTCGTGGTGGGGCCGGAGCTGCTGACCGGCTCGACCCGGCTGAAGTCCGGCACCGCGCAGAAGCTGGTGCTCAACATGATCTCGACGCTCACCATGATCCGGCTCGGCAAGACGTACGGGAACCTCATGGTCGACGTGCGCGCCTCCAACGAGAAGCTGCGGGCCCGCTCGCGCCGCATCGTCGCGCTGGCCACCGGCGCCGGGGACGAGGAGATCGAGGCGGCGCTGACCGCCACCGGCGGCGAGGTGAAGAACGCCATCCTCACCCTCCTCGGCGACGTCGACGCCGCCACCGCCGACCGCCTGCTCACCGACGCCAGGGGCCATCTGCGCGACGCGCTCGCCGCCGCCCGGCCCGGCACCACCTGACCGCACCACCGCCCCACCCCCGCACAGCAAGGCAGCACGCACCATGGCTGAGAACAAGAACCGCGCCCTCGCCGCCGCGATCCTCCCGCTCGTCGGCGGCGCCGCCAACGTCACCACCGTCGTCCACTGCATGACCCGGCTGCGGCTGGGCCTGGCGGACCGCTCGCTCGTCCAGGACGAGGCGCTGAAGGCCGTGCCCGGCGTGATGGGCGTGGTCGAGGACGACACGTACCAGGTCGTCCTCGGGCCCGGGACGGTCGCCCGGGTCACGCCGGAGTTCGAGGCGCTGGTGGAGGAGGAGCGAGCGGCCGCGCCCGCCCCCGGGTCCGCCGCCGGAGCCGCGCCCGCCGCCGCTCCCGAGCCGCACCCGGTGACCGCCGAGGAGCTGGCCGCGCGCGGCGCCGAGCTCAAGGCGGCCCGCAAGGCGCGCAACGCCACCCCGCTCAAGCTGTTCCTGCGCCGCATCGCCAACATCTTCGTGCCGCTGATCCCGGCCCTGATCGGCTGCGGCATCGTCGCGGGCGTCAACGGCCTGCTGACCAACCTCGGCTGGGCCCCGGGCGTGACCCCGGCGCTCGGCGCGCTCGCCTCGGGCTTCATGGCGCTCATCGCGGTCTTCGTCGGCTACAACACGGCGAAGGAGTTCGGCGGGACACCGATCCTGGGCGGGGCCGTCGCCTCGATCATCGTCTTCCCGGGTGTCGGCGACGTCGAGGTCCTCGGCTCGCGGCTCTCACCCGGGCAGGGCGGCGTGCTGGGCGCGCTGGGCGCTGCGGTCCTCGCGGTGTACGTCGAGCGGTGGTGCCGGCGCCGGGTGCCGGAGGCGGTGGACGTGCTGGTCACGCCGACCGTCACGGTGCTCGTCGCCGGTCTGGTCACCGTCTTCGGCCTGATGTTCGTCGCCGGGCAGATCGCCTCCGGGATCGGCACCGGCGCCGACTGGCTGCTGGAGAACACCGGCGCCTTCGCCGGCCTCGTGCTGGGCGGCCTCTTCCTGCCCCTGGTCATGCTCGGCCTGCACCAGGCGCTCATCCCCATCCACACCACGCTGATCGAGTCGCAGGGCTACACCGCGCTGCTGCCGATCCTCGCCATGGCCGGCGCCGGGCAGGTCGGCTGCGCCGTCGCCGTCTACCTGCGGCTGCGCCGCAACGCCTCGCTGCGCCGGACCATCCGCTCGGCGATGCCCGCGGGCATCCTCGGCGTCGGCGAGCCGCTGATCTACGGCGTCTCGCTGCCGCTGGGCCGCCCCTTCATCACCGCCTGCGTGGGCGGTGCGGCGGGCGGCGCCTTCATCGGCGCCTTCTCGATGCTCGGCGACACCGTCGGCTCCACCGCGATCGGCCCGTCCGGCTGGGCCCTCTTCCCGCTCCTCGCGGGCAACCAGAGCCTCGGCCTGCTCGTCGCCGTCTACGGCGGCGGTCTGCTCACCGGTTACCTGGTCGGCTTCCTCGCCACGTACTTCTTCGGCTTCAGCAAGCAGATGCTGGCCGACCTCGACGCCGACGTCGACGCCGGGGAGTCCGGCGAGGCCCGCGCCGAGGCGGAGCCCGCCGACGCGCCCGCCGGCACGCCCGGGGGACCCGGCCCCCAGGGCACGGCCGACCCCTCCGGCCGCCACCCGGGAACGCCCCCGGCCACGGCACCGGCCCCCGCGCCGAGCAGCTGAACCCGCACGGCGGGCGGCCCGCACCGACGGGTGCGGGCCGTCCGCCCTGCCCGAGCCCCCGACCACACCTCCGCCCCGCCCCTCGGCTTTCGACTCCGGGCACCTGGCGGCTCGCCGGCGAGCCGCCGGCCGTCCGCCGGGATCGATCTCCGCCCGATGCGCCTGCCCGGCGGTCTCGCACCGTCCCCGGGACCCGGAACCCGGCACACCCGGCACACCCGGCGGAGAACGTCCCGGTGCGGGCGACCTGCGCCTGAGCGGGGCGCGCCGGCGCGGCCGGCGACGCGCGCCGCCTGAGGGCTCCCCGGCGCGGCACCGCCCCCGCCGCGCCCCGGCGCCGGATCATGGCGCGATGACCGTACGAGGAATCGACCACGTCGGCGTCACCGTCCCCGACCTGGAGGCCGCCACCCGCTTCCTGGTCGACGCGCTCGGCGCCGAGGTGCTGTACGACACGCTCCCGGCCGGCCAGGGACCGGTCGGCGGCCCGGAGACCGAGCAGCGCCTCGGCGTCCCGCCCGGCACCCGCCAGCTCGCCATCCGCATGATGGCCCTCCCCGACGGCCCGGGCCTCGAACTCTTCGCCTACGAGCCGCCCGGCCGCTCCCCCGCCCTCCCCAGCGACCTCGGCTGGCAGCACCTCGCCCTGTACGTCGACGACCTCGACGCCGCCCGCGCCCGCGCCGTCGCCGCGGGCGCCCGCCCCCTCGCCCCGCCCCACCCGCTCCCCGGTCCGGAGGCGGGCCCCGCCAACCGCTTCGCCTACCTCCGCACCCCCTGGGGCAGCACCCTGGAACTGGTCACCTACCCGGACCCCCAGCCCTACGCACGGCACACGGACCGGAGGCGGTGGCGGCCCCGCCCGGCATCCGGCCCGCAGGCCGGGCAGGACGGCTGACGGGCTTCGCCGGTCCACGGGGGCCGGCGCGACCCGGCCCGCCCGGCCGCCGGGAGGGACCCCCGGACGCCGCTCCCCACGGCCTCTTCCCGCCACGCGCGGCCGGTGCCGGGCGGACCGCCCGTACCGGCGGCACACTGCTCACCCCTTCCCCGGGGAACCTCGCGGGGCGGAGTCGCGGAGTGCGTGCGCGCCGGTCCCCCGTGACCGGTGCCCGGCCGGTTCAGGGCAGCCGCCCCTCCCAGTTGACCTCCCGGACCTTGGCGCGCAGCACCTCCTTGCGGTCGGCCGCCCGGACCGCGCGCGGCGGGCAGTCCCACTCCTTGCCGCCGCCGGGCGGCCGGAGCTGGATGTACGGGCCCTCGCTGCCCATGACCCGGCCGAGGCGGCCGTCCCGCGCGTCGACGGCGAAGGCGCCGACCACCAGGTCGACCTCGGGCACCTCCGGCTCCTCACGGTCCGCACAACAGGCATCGTCGTCGCTCATCGCTGCCGGGCCCCCTCCAGGACGGAGCTGAGCCGGTCGGCGGTCTCGACGTTGCACCGCCCGAGGTCGACGAGGGGCGCGGGGTCGTTCCCCGCGCTCGACACCGGCTCCAGCCGCAGCGACGGCAGGACGATCCCGGCCTCCGCCAGCCCGGCGCGGAGCCGGTCCACCGCCTCCTGGGCGGCCCCCACCCGGTCGGTGTTCCTGCCGTGCGCCTCCGTGCCGTTCACGGCGCTCACTCCCTCTCCATCGTCCACGCTCTGTAGTGAGATTGCCCACACAGCGTGTTCAACGCGCCGAGGCCCCCGACAGTGGCGCTCCTCCCCACATCCGGGGGTAGCGGCGGGCACACCGGGGGGTGGCGACGGCGCGCGCGGCGCGTTGGACAGCCACCCCGCGCACCCCCGCCGGGCCCCCGCACACCCGCGTACCGCAGGATGGTCGCCATGACCACGACCCGCCCCGGCACCGGCCCCGACGAGGCGGACGAGCCGTACGAGCCGGTCTTCAAGCCCGCCCTGGGCGGGGCCCGGTACGTCTACAACCACCGCAATCCGGTCGGCCTCGCCCTGATGGTGCTGGCGCCGCTCGTCGCGCTCGGTGTCATCCTCCATCTCCACGACAGCGGGAGCTGGAGCCGCGAGGAACTGCGGAGCGCGGTCTACGGTGCCGCCGAGGAGATGAACCGGGCCCCGCACGTCCACAACTCCGACCTCGGCTACGCCTGGTCCCTGGAGGACGCCGTCGACCGGCAGCCGGGCACCCCGTTCATCGGCGCCTCCGTCCACCGCGGCACCGGCCCCGACCGCACCGCCTACACGGTGACCGGCTCCGGCACCTCCGCCGTGTACTGCCTCCACGTGTACGAGGGCCACGACACGGCCGCCGACCGGTCGATCCTGCACGTCTCCGCCGAGGACGGCCCCTGCTGAGAAACACGACGCCCCCGCCTGCCGCCTGTGGCGGTGTGACGGGGGCGTGCCGGCGGGGCCGGGCTCTTCAGGGGTCTCCCCCGGCCTCAGCTCCGCCGCACGGAAGTCAGGACTGCGGCCTGCTGCCGTGGTTGGCGCCGTTCTTGCGGCGAGCCTTCTTCTTGCGGCGACGCTTCGAGGACATGACCGCGCTCCTTTCTCTCGAACGTTCCCTTGGCCGTGAGGCCGGGTCCACCCTCGCACATCGCGGGTGCCGGAGGCGATCCCGGCCGCGGGCCGGACAACGCCACCGGGGCGGTGTCCCTCCGAGGAGGGACACCGCCCCGGTGGGCGTGGTGTCGGACGGGCCGACCGGATACGGGTCCGGTCAGAAGTCCATGTCACCGCCGGGCATGCCACCCGGGGCAGCCGCGGCGGCCTTCTCCGGCTTGTCGGCGATGACGGCCTCGGTGGTGAGGAAGAGGGCGGCGATCGACGCGGCGTTCTGGAGCGCGGAACGCGTCACCTTGGCCGGGTCGAGGATGCCCTCGGCGATCATGTCGACGTACTCGCCGGTCGCGGCGTTCAGGCCGTGACCGATGGCGAGGTTGCGCACCTTCTCCACGACCACGCCGCCCTCCAGACCACCGTTGACGGCGATCTGCTTGAGCGGGGCCTCCAGGGCCAGCTTGACGGCGGCGGCACCGGTGGCCTCGTCGCCCTCGAGCTCCAGCTTCTCGAAGACCGAGGACGCCTGGAGCAGAGCCACGCCACCACCGGCGACGATGCCCTCCTCGACGGCGGCCTTGGCGTTGCGCACCGCGTCCTCGATGCGGTGCTTGCGCTCCTTCAGCTCCACCTCGGTGGCGGCGCCGGCCTTGATGACGGCCACGCCGCCGGCCAGCTTCGCCAGACGCTCCTGGAGCTTCTCGCGGTCGTAGTCCGAGTCGCTGTTCTCGATCTCGGCGCGGATCTGCGCGACGCGGCCGTTGACCTGGTCGCTGTCGCCGGCACCGTCGACGATGGTGGTCTCGTCCTTGGTGATGACGACCTTGCGGGCGCGGCCCAGCAGGTCCAGGCCGGCGTTCTCGAGCTTGAGGCCGACCTCCTCGGAGATGACCGTGCCGCCCGTGAGGATGGCGATGTCGCCGAGCATGGCCTTGCGGCGGTCACCGAAGCCCGGGGCCTTGACGGCGACGGACTTGAAGGTGCCGCGGATCTTGTTGACCACCAGGGTCGACAGGGCCTCGCCCTCGACGTCCTCGGCGATGATCAGCAGCGGCTTGCCCGACTGCATGACCTTCTCCAGCAGCGGGAGGAGGTCCTTCACGTTGCCGATCTTGGAGTTGACGATGAGGATGTACGGGTCGTCGAGCGACGCCTCCATCCGCTCCATGTCGGTGGCGAAGTACGCCGAGATGTAGCCCTTGTCGAAGCGCATACCCTCGGTGAGCTCCAGCTCCAGACCGAAGGTCTGGGACTCCTCGACGGTGATGACGCCTTCCTTGCCGACCTTGTCCATGGCCTCGGCGATCAGCTCGCCGATCTGGGTGTCGGCGGCGGAGATGGAGGCGGTGGAGGCGATCTGCTCCTTGGTCTCCACGTCCTTCGCCTGCTCCAGCAGCGCGGAGGAGACGGCCTCGACGGCCTTCTCGATGCCGCGCTTCAGGGCCATCGGGTTGGCACCCGCGGCGACGTTGCGCAGACCCTCGCGGACGAGCGCCTGGGCCAGGACGGTCGCGGTCGTCGTGCCGTCACCGGCGACGTCGTCCGTCTTCTTCGCGACCTCCTTGACCAGCTCGGCGCCGATCTTCTCGTACGGGTCTTCGAGCTCGATCTCCTTGGCGATGGAGACACCATCGTTGGTGATCGTGGGGGCGCCCCACTTCTTCTCGAGGACGACGTTGCGGCCCTTGGGGCCAAGGGTGACCTTGACGGCGTCGGCGAGCTGGTTCATCCCGCGCTCGAGACCGCGCCGCGCCTCCTCGTCGAACGCGATGATCTTGGCCATGTGAAGTGGTCCTCCCAGGACTGGGGGTCCCCCCGGACTCTGTCTGGGGGAGGGTGGATACTCCGGACCGCGCTGGCGCCCGCGACGGACGGCCTGCCTGCCTCGCGGTTCCTTGCCCCACGCGGCCTGCGGACCTCACCGACCCGGTCCTTCTGTCACTCTCACTCGGAGAGTGCTAACGCCAATAATTAGCACTCGGGGTAGGAGAGTGCAAGGCGCCAGGGGCCTCCGGCCACGCTCCCGTCGACCGGGGGGCGCCCCGTCCGCGCCGGGCCACGGGAAGCAGGGCCCCCTCCTGGCACCGGGAAGCCTCGGACGCCGGCCGGGCCGGTCCCTGACGACCCGTCCGCTCCCCGGCGCCGCGTCGCGCCCGGACCGCACCACCTCGGCCCGCCGGCGCCTGAGGCCGCAGAGCCCGGGCGGCGCGCAGGGCCCGGCCATGGCAGAGGGCCCGCCCCCTGTCACGGGAGCGGGCCCTCTGGTGAGTGTGGTGCGGTCGGCGCCTCAGGCGGCCACGCGGACCATGTCCGCCTGCGGCCCCTTCTGCCCCTGCGAGATCTCGAATTCGACCCTCTGACCCTCTTCAAGGGTGCGGTAGCCGTCCATCTGGATCGCGCTGTAGTGGACGAATACATCCGCACCACCGTCGACCGCGATGAAGCCGTAGCCCTTCTCCGCGTTGAACCACTTGACGGTGCCCTGAGCCATGCCTAACTCCCCTATTACTGGCCCTTGCACAGGCCCGCACTTCGCGGACCCGGGTCAGACCTCACCCCCCAACCCGCGGTCGGGGGTGTGCGCCGGAACGCGTCGACCGCCGCTGAATGTATCTGCCCAACTGCCGTCTGCAACAGGTCAGTCGGACGAGAAATCCGAGGGCCGGAGAAGGACGGAACCGGGAGGATGCACCGGAGTTGCGGGCAAGTCGGGCCCGGCAAAAGGCACGCAAGGGGGCGAATGCCTGGGCCACTTCGTCCGCTGTTCGCCGGGGAAAGAACGGCGGCTCATATGCTCCCGGCACAAACGCGGGAGGCTGTTCCCCAACTCTATCGCGTTCAACCATGCAGAATTGCCCCCTCCGCTTTCCCCGGGGGGAATGGAGCGGAGAGGGCAATTCGGTGGTGCGGGTGCGCCGGTGTGGCGCGGCGGCTCAGCAGCCGCCGGCGACGGCGGGGATGATCGAGATGCCGGCGCCGTCGGGCGTGGCGGTCTGGAGCCCCTGCTCGAAGCGGACGTCGTCGTCGTTGACGTAGACGTTGACGAAGCGGCGGAGCTTGCCCTGGTCGTCGAGGACGCGGGCGGCGATGCCGGCGTGGTTCTTCTCCAGGTCGGCGATGACCTCGGCGAGGGTCGCGCCCTCGGCGGCGACCTCGGACCGGCCGTCGGTGTAGGTGCGCAGGATGGTGGGGATGCGGACGTTGACGCTCATGGGAGTGCCTTCCGGAAGCTGGGGCGACGGGACGGGTGGGGACGCGGGCGGCGTCAGGAGGTGGCGAGCCCTGCGGCGCGGAACGCGTCCAGGTCGGGCCGGATCGTCGCGGTCGGCCCGGTGGTGGGCGCCACGGCGTCCAGGGTCTTCAGTCCGTCGCCGGTGTTGAGGACGACGGTGGTCAGGGACGGGTCGATCAGCCCGGCCTCGACGAGCTTGCGGGTGACGCCGACGGTCACGCCGCCCGCGGTCTCCGCGAAGATGCCCTCGGTGCGGGCGAGCAGCTTGATGGCGTCGACCACCTGCGCGTCGTCCACGTCCTCGACGGCGCCCCCGGTGCGCCGGGCGATGTCCAGGACGTAGGGACCGTCGGCCGGGTTGCCGATGGCGAGCGACTTGGCGATGGTGTCGGGCTTCTGCGGGCGGACCACGTCGTGCCCGGCCTTGTAGGCGGTGGAGACCGGCGAGCAGCCCTCTGCCTGGGCACCGAAGATCTTGTACGGGCGGTCCTCGACCAGTCCGAGCGCGATCAGCTCCTTGAACCCCTTGTCGATCTTGGTGAGCTGCGAGCCGGAGGCGACCGGGATCACGATCTGGTCGGGCAGCCGCCAGCCGAGCTGCTCCGCGATCTCGTAGGCCAGGGACTTGGAGCCCTCGCCGTAGTACGGGCGCAGGTTGACGTTGACGAAGCCCCAGCCCTCGCCGAGCGGGTCGCCGATCAGCTCGGAGCAGAAGCGGTTCACGTCGTCGTAGTTGCCCTCGATGCCGACCAGGTCGCCGCCGTAGACCGCGGCCATGACGACCTTGCCCTGTTCCAGGTCGTGCGGGATGAAGACGCAGGAGCGGAAGCCCGCGCGGGCGGCGGCGGCGCCGACGGCACCCGCGAGGTTGCCCGTGGAGGAGCAGGAGAGGGTGGTGAAGCCGAAGGCGCGGGCGGCCTCGACGGCGATGGCGACGACGCGGTCCTTGAAGGAGTGCGTCGGGTTGCCGGAGTCGTCCTTGACGTACAGGCCGCCGGTGACGCCCAGCTCGGCGGCGAGGTGGTCGGCCTTGACCAGTTGGGTGAAGCCCGGGTTCAGGCTGGGCTTGGTGGCGACGTCGGCGGGGACGGGCAGCAGCGGGGCGTACCGCCAGATGTTGTCCGGGCCGGCCTCGATGGCGGCGCGCAGGGCCTGCGGGTCACCGGTCGGCAGGTCGTAGGCGACCTCCAGGGGCCCGAAACAGCTCACGCAGGCGAAGACCGGGCCGAGCGGGAAGCGCTCGCCGCACTCGCGGCAGGAGAGGGCGACGGCGGGACCGAGGTCGACCGCGGGGGCGTCCTGCGAGGGGGTGGCGGGGGTGGTGGCGACGGTGTGCACAGCCATGACGGCGAGGCCCTTTCTCCTCATCTTCCTCGCGACGCATCTCGCCGCGAGACGGAATTGGCACCTTCCCGAGCCGGGAGCCTCGCCGGACGCGGGTGGAACACGCGTCGGGAGTACCGACCGGAGGGTTGCCGGGGCTTCAACGGGCCGTGTCCCTCTGCCCCTCTGGATGAGCGGTATGGCGTCGGATCCCTTGTCTGGCGGGGCCGAACGCGTTTGTCGTGCGCACCGCGCACGTCTCTCGACATGCGATGGTCACGCGCGTTGTTCAAGACTGTAACCGACGGCTTGGACAGTTGTGTGGGTCGTCCGAACCGCGAGATGGGACCCGGGGCCGGCAGCGCGGCCGGCCCGCCCGCCCCCTCGTAGTCGGTCGCGTCTTCGGTCGCGCGCCCTCCCCCGAGGCCGCGCGGAGGCGCGGGGGGATCATGGGACATCACCTAGGACATGGCCTCGGACATGACCCGGACATGAGGGGACGATCACGTGCTCGAAGAGGTGGAGCGCTGGCTCACCAAGCGGTCCTGGTCCGCCGCCGACCGGCCGCTGAGCGCACTGGTGGCGGCCAAACGCGGCAGCGGGTCGACGATCAGCGTCGTGCTGCCCGCGCTGAACGAGGAGGCGACGGTCGGGGCGATCGTGGCGGAGATCCGCCGCTCGCTGATGGAGGCCGTGCCGCTCGTCGACGAACTGGTGGTGATCGACTCCGGTTCCACCGACCGCACCTCGCGGGAGGCCGCCGACGCCGGGGCCCGGGTCGTGCACCGCGACGCGATCCTGCCGAGGATGCCCGCCCTGCCCGGCAAGGGCGAGGTGCTGTGGCGGTCACTGCTGGTCACCAGCGGTGACATCGTCTGCTTCGTCGACGCCGACCTGAAGGAGTTCTCGCCGGACTTCGTCTCCGGCATCGTCGGTCCGCTGCTGACCGACCCGGACGTCGACTTCGTCAAGGCGATGTACGACCGCCCGCTCGGCTCGGCCGCCGGCCAGGGCGGCCGCGTCACCGAACTCATGGCCCGCCCGGTGCTCAACCTGCACTGGCCGCTCCTGGCGGGCTTCGTCCAGCCGCTGGGCGGCGAGTACGCGGTCCGCCGGGGCCTGCTGGAGCAGCTCCCGTTCCCCGTCGGCTACGGCGTGGAGCTGGGTCTGCTGGTGGACGCCCTGCACACGGTGGGACTGGACGCGCTGGCCCAGGTCGACGTGGGCGTCCGCGTCCACCGGCACCAGGACGGCCTGGCCCTCGGCCGCATGGCCGCCGCCATCTACCGCACCGCCCAGCTCCGGCTGGCCCGCGGCCACCTGGTCCGCCCGGAACTGACCCAGTTCGAGCGCGGCGAGGAGGGCTTCGCCGCCCGCACCACGAAGGTCGACACCGAGGAGCGACCCCCGATGATCGAGATCACCGAGTACCGCGGCGGCCGTCTGACGGACCCCCCGCCGGACCCCCTCCCCGAACACACCGCCCACACCCGCCCTCCGGCCCCGTACCACCGCAGAACAGGCTGAGCACACACACCGCCGGGCCGGGGCGGCACCCGCCCCGGCCGGGCCGTCCCGCACCCACCGACCGGCCGCCCCGCGACCAACCGGCCTCGGGAGCGGAGGGGCGTGTCGGGCGGCGAGCGAAGCGCGAGAGGGAGGCAGGCGTTTACGCCTCCCGGGAAGGGGCTAGGTAGCCCGCATGGCTGTTTCTGCTGACAGTGCGCGCATTCTGGTCGCCTCCAACCGCGGCCCCGTCTCGTACGGGCTGCTGCCCGGCGGCGGGCTGGACGCCAAGCGCGGCGGGGGCGGGCTCGTGTCGGGGCTCTCGGCGATCGGCTCGGACGCCTCCACGCTGTGGGTGTGCGCCGCGCTGGGCGAGGGGGACCGCGAGGCGGCCCGCCGGGCGGGGACGGGCACGCTGGACCCGGAGGACACCGGCGGCCAGCGCGTCCGGATGCTCGACATCCCGGAGCAGACGCACGCCGCCGCGTACAACGGCATCGCCAACTCCGTGCTGTGGTTCGTCCATCACCTGCTGTACCAGACGCCGGTGGAGCCGGCCTTCGGTCCGGAGTTCCGGGAGCAGTGGGCGGCGTACGAGGCGTACAACCGCGCGTTCGCCGAGGCGCTGGCCGCCGAGGCGGCCGAGGGCGCGGCGGTGCTGGTGCAGGACTACCACCTGGCGCTGGTGCCGGGGCTGCTCCGCGCGCTCCGCCCCGACCTGCGCATCTCGCACTTCACGCACACCCCGTGGGCGCCGCCGGACTACTTCCGGCTGCTGCCCGACGACATCGCCGCCCAGCTCCTGTCCGGCCTGCTCGGCGCGGACCGCCTCGGTTTCCTCACCAAGCGCTGGGCGGGTGCCTTCATGGACTGCGCGCAGTCCGTCCTCGGCGCCGAACGCGCCGGTGGCGCGGAGCTGTCGTACGACGGGCGCCGGACGGCGATCGGGGTGTACGGGCTGGGCGCGGACGCGGAGTTCCTGCGGGAGCGGGCGCACCGCACCGATGTGGACGACCGGCTGGGGGCACTGCGGGAGCAGATCGGCCAGCCGGACCGGAAGACGATCGTCCGGGTGGACCGCACCGAGCTGTCGAAGAACATCGTCCGCGGCCTGCTCGCCTACCGTCAGCTCCTCCTCGACCACCCGGAGTGGACCGGTCGCGTGGTGCACATCGCCTTCGCCTACCCCTCGCGCCAGGACCTGGCCGTCTACCGCGAGTACACCGCCTCGGTGCGGGCGCTCGCGGACGAGATCAACGAGCAGTTCGGCACGGTCGGCTGGACCCCGGTGGTGCTGCACGTCGAGGACGACTTCGCCCGGTCGCTGGCCGCCTACCGGCTGGCCGACGTGGCACTGGTCAACCCGATCCGGGACGGCATGAACCTGGTCGCCAAGGAGGTCCCGGTGGTCTCCGACGCGGGTGTGGCGCTGGTGCTCTCCCGGGAGGCGGGCGCCTACGAGGAGCTGGGCGAGGACGCCCTGCCGGTCAACCCGTACGACGTGAGCGCCACCGCCCGCGCCCTGCACGACGCCCTGATGATGCCGCCCTCGGAGCGCGCCGAGCGCAGCAAGCGCCTGGCGGCCGCCGCGACGGCCCTGCCGCCCCAGCGCTGGTTCCTGGACCAGCTGGAGGCGCTGGGCGGCTGACCGGCACCGCGCCTCAGGAGGACCGGCGGACCGTCTCGGCGATCCCCGCCAGCAGCGCGGCGACCTGGCCGGGCCCCCGCACGACCAGGTCGGCACGGGAGGCCAGTTCGGGGACCTCGTCACCGCTGCACACCAGCAGGCCGGGCACGCCCCGCTCGCGCAGCCGGTCGATGGCGTCGTAGGCGGCCAGGTCGCCGAGGTCGTCCCCGGCGTAGAGCACGGCCCCGGCGCCGGTCTCCTCGACGTACGCGGTGAGGGCGACACCCTTGTCGACGCCGCGCGGGCGGATCTCCAGGACGAGGCGGCCCGGCTCCAGATGGAGGCCGTGGCGGTCGGCGAGGCCGCCGAGGGGGCCGCGCAGGGCGGCGAAAGCCCCTTCGGGGTCGTCGGCGCGGCGGGTGTGGACGGCGAACGCCTGGCCCTTGTCCTCGGTCCAGCTGCCGGGCGGGTCCCCGGCGTCCGCCAGCACGGCGGGCAGTTCGGCGCGGGCGGCGGCGAGGCCGGGGGGCGCTTCGGGGGTGTGCAGCTCGCCGGTGGCGGCGTCCCAGCGCTGGGCGCCGTAGTGGCCGAGCACGGTGAGGTGGCCGAGCCCGGCCTCGTCGGCGAAACCGCCCAGCAGCACGGCCTGCTCGGCGGGTCGCCCGGTGATGACCGCGACCGAGCGCACCAGGGGCGCCAGTTGGGCGAGGGCGGGCACGGCGTCGGCGTGGGCCCCGGCCCGCTCGGGGTCGGAGACGATCGGGGCGAGGGTGCCGTCGAAGTCCAGCCCGACCACGGCCTCGCCGGGCCGGGCCAGCAGGGCTTCCAGTCCCTCCCGCCCGGCGGCGGTGTCGGGCAGGGGCAGGGGCGAGGGGCGCGCGGGGCTGGCCATGCGGCCGACCCTACCGAGCACAGGCGCGGCTGCCCATGGGGCACGCCCGGCCGGGTCAGCGGGCGGCGCGGCGGGCGGCCCGGCGTTCGCGGAGGCGGTTGACGGTGACCGGGTCGTGGCGCAGGGCGGCCGGGTCGTCGAGGAGGGCGCCGAGGAGCTGGTAGTAGCGGGTGGGCGAGAGGCCCAGTTGCTCGCGGATGGCGCGTTCCTTGGTGCCGGGGCGCTGCCAGCCGCGTGCCTCGAAGGCGAGGACGGCACGGTCCTGGTCGCTGAGGCCGCCGGAGTCCGGCTCCTGGGGCGTCTGCGCCTGGGAGGGGGCGGGCTCGTGGTCGGTCATACGGTCAGCCTATGTGCGGCGGGCCTGCGGCGCCCGAGGGGTGTGCCTCGGTGTCGACGGGGCGGCCTGGCCGGCCTGAGGGGGCGGGGCCGGGCGGTGCGGCAACCGGGGGGGCGGGGCGCGCCGGGGCTGTGGGGCTTGCGCCCTCACCCGTCCGCCGGCCGTACCGCCGGCCGGGGCGGTGGGGCGGGGGCGAGCGGGTGAGGGCGGCCGGGGCGGTGCCGGGGGCGGGTACCGCCGCCGGGGCTGCGCAGGCCCGTACGGCCGTCGCGGGCCGGGCCGCGGTCCCGCGTCGGGCAGCGCGCGGCCTCGGGGCGGGGGTGTGCGGGCCGGGGCCGGAGGGCGGTCCCCGGCGGGGGTCAGATCCGGCCTCCGGTCAGGCGGGTGAGGGGCCCGTGGTGTGCGGCGGCCGAACGGCGGCCGAGCGCGTACGCGCCGCCGACGACGGAGACCGCCCCGGTGGCGACGCCGGCCGCGATCACCTTGCGGTACTTGAGGATCGTCCACGCCGCGGTGGCCTTGGTGGACACCTTGGTCGCGACCGCGGCCACGCTCTGCTGCCCCTTCTCCCAGCCGGCCGCGGCGGCCCGCTTGGTGGCCTCGCCCGCCGAGCCCACCCGGCTCAGCCCCTGCTCACCGGCGTTGGAGGCGGTCTCCCCGGCCTTGGCGGCGGCGTTCCCGGCGCCGGACTTGGCGCGGCCACCGGTGTTCTTGACGGCCTGCGTGCCCTTGCCCGCGGCGTTACGGCCCTTGGTCGCGGTGCCGTTCGTGTTCTTGGTCTCATCGCTGTCAGCAGTCATGGCTGCCGCGTAACCCGCCTCGCCCGTTCGAAACAAGGGGCGGGCGAGGCACAGGCACAGGCACAAGCAAGGGACGAGGACGCCGTCCGGGCTCGGTGCGGCCCGCGCGGGGCCCCTGCATGAGGCGTCGCGGGACGGACATACGCAGAAGATGACCGCGAACCAGCCAGAGCCGATACCCGGACAGCGGGCCGTCACACCGAGCCGGCCGCCTCGTGCGCAGGGCACCGCGAGCGCGCGCGGCTCCTCGGCACCGATGGCCCAGAGCCGGATCATGGAGCCGCGCAGGGACGGGGAGGGCAGCCTCGCCCACGTCGTGGAGACCCTGCTCGACAAGGGCCTCGTACTCAACGCCGACATCATGGTCTCGGTGGCCGGCGTCGAACTTCTCGGCATCCGGCTGCGCGCCGCCCTCGCCTCGTTCGAGACCGCCTCGCGCTACGGACTGGAGTTCCCCGCGGGCACCGACACCGAGACCGCGGCGTGGCGCGAGACCCGGGTGGACAAGGAGACCTGCCCCGAGTGCGGCAAGCGCTCCCCGACCCGGCAGCTGCTGGAGGAGTGGTGCCCGTGGTGCGGCTGGCGCAGCGCCCAGTCCCTCCGGAACGGGCCGGCCGTCCTGCCCGCCGCAGGCCGGGACGCGCCGGAGGACCAGGCCGAGGGCTCCGACCGTACGGACAGAGACGGCGGGGCCCGGGACGGCGACGACCGGGACGAGGGCGGGGACGGGAGCCCGGGCGGCGAGGAGCCGTCCGGGCCCACGGCTTCCCCCGGCGAGCGGGGAAGGGCCCGGCGCAGTGGCTGAGCAACCTCCCATGAAGCCCACCCGCGATCCCCGGGTCACCCTCGACGACCTGGTCGAGGTCCTGCTCGACAAGGGAGCCGTCCTCCATCTCGACCTGATCATCTCGGTCGCCGACATCCCCCTCATCGGGGTGAACCTGCGGGCGGCGGTCGCCGGGATGGAGACCATGCTCGAACACGGCATGATGCGGCAGTGGGACGAGCACACCCGGGCCTGGGTGGAGGGCTCGTCCGCCCGCCGCGACCTCGACCTGCGCGACGGCGAACGGCACGTGGCGCAGATGCACGGCGGGCACCTCCTGGAGGAGGGCGTGTACACCGCCTGGCGCCCCGGGACCGTCTTCCTGACCGACCAGCGCCTGGTGGTGCTGCGCCGGGACCCGCGCGAGGTCCTCTGGGAGGCCGACCTGTCCGCCGTCCGCGCGGTCCGGCCCGAGACGGAGCGCAGCGCGGGCGGAGCGCCCCGCACCCGGGTGCGCCTGGAGGTGGAGGGCGGCGGCACGGCCCTGCTGTCGGCCGCCGACCCGGCAGCCCTGTGCGAGCTGCTCGACCGCGGCCGCCCCGGGGTCCTCGGCGAGGAGGTGCGTCCCGGCGCGGCCCAGCAGGTGCTCGCCGAGGGCCATCTCTGGTACCAGGAACCGCGCCGGGACGGCCCGTTGTGGCGGGGCGGCACCGGCAGGCTCACCCCGGGCGGACTGGTCTGGAAGTCGCCGCTCGACGCCCGCCCCGCGCTCGCGCTGCCCGCCGACGACCTGCTCGGCGTCGGCCAGGTGGCGGGCCGCAGCCCCAGCGGCGAGGGCACCGTGCTGGAGCTGCGGACCCACAGCCTCGGGGTGGTCGCCCTGGCGGCCACCGATCCGGCGCACTGGCTGGCGTCGCTGCGGGAGCTCACCGAGCGCCGCGCGACCGGGCAGGCCGCCTCGCCCGCGCCCGCCCTGCCGTCGGCCTCCGGGGCCACGCCCGCGACCACGACCGCACACTGACACCCGAAGGAGGAGACCGTGGCCATCACCGTTGACGAGAAGAGCCTGAAGCACGGGGTGCTGTCCCTCGTGGTGACCCTGGTCGAGGTGATCCAGGAAGCGCTGGAACGCCAGGCCGAACGCCGGATGGACGGCGGCTCGCTCACCACCGAGGAACTGGAACGCCTCGGCGACGCCCTCCTCGAACTCGACGAGGCGATGGAGGAGATCAAGGAGGAGCACGGCATCGTCTCCTCCGTCGCCGATCTGCACCGGGGCCTGGACGAGGTCGTGGACGACGTCGTCGACAAGCTGGTCAATCCCGCCCGCTGGGCCGAGGAGGCCGGGCGATGACGTACGGCACCACGCCGGAGAACGGCACCCCGCGGCCCGCGGACGCCCCGGTGGGCGACGCACTGTACGTGTACGCGCTCCTCCCCGAGGACGCCGTACTGCCGCCCGGCACGACCGGGCTCGACGACCGCCCGCTCCAGTTGGTCACCGCCCCCGGCAGCGGCCTGGCCGCGCTGGTCCACCGCACCACCCCCGCGCCCTACCAGGGGCCGGACGAACAGGTACGCCAGTGGGTGCGCGAGCAGGACGCGGCGCTGGTCGCCGTCTGGGAGCAGGTCGGGACCGCGCTGCCCATGACCTTCAACGTGCTGGTCGCCGCCGACCGGGAGGCGAGCGCCGAGGAGCGGGTCCGGCAGTGGCTGACGGACCGGGCCGACGTGCTCCGCGACCTGCTCGGCGCGCTCGCCGGACGCGCCGAGGTGCGGGTCGAGATCAGTCTCGACCGGGAGGCGGTCACCGAGGACGACGAGGAGGCGAAGGCGCTCCTCGTGGAGATGGAGGGCCGTTCGCCGGGGCTGCGCCGGATGCTCGCCAAGCGCCTGGAGCGGCTGCGCAAGGAGGCCGGGGACCGGCTCGCCGACGCGTTGCACTCCGGCGTCCGCCGCCGGCTCGCCGCGGTCGCCGAGGACCTCAGCGTCCGGGCCGGCCGGGGCCAGGAGGCGGGCGAGGTCAGCGTCTTCGCGGGTGCTCTGCTGGTCCGCCGGGAGGAGATCGACACCGTGGGCGCGTTGCTCGCCGAGCTCCAGGAGGAGCAGCCCGCCGCCCGCATCCGCTTCCTCGGCCCCTGGCCCCCGTACTCCTTCACGGAACTGCCCGCCGCGCCGGGTGAGGAGACCGCGCCGGAGGTCCCCTAGGAAGCGGTCGGGGCGGAACGGACGGCGTCGTGCCCGGGGTCGAGGACTCCGGGCACGACGACGGGCCGCCCCCGGGAAGCGCTGCTTCCCGGGGGCGGCCCGAGCGCTGCCTCAGCCGCGTGCCGAGGAGCGGCGCCGAGGGGCCTGGTCCGGCTCGTCCTCGTCCGCGGGCTCCTGGTCCTCCTCTTCCTCATCGAGGGGGGCGTCCTCGTCCTCGTCCCCGTCCTCGACGGGAGCCTCGTCCTCGTCCTCGGGGTACCCGTCCTCGGGGTACCCGTCCTCGGGTTCCTCCTCGTCGGCCTCGGGAGCGTCCTCGTCGCCGAACCCGTCGTCGTGCTCGTCGTCGAACTCCTCGTCCGTCTCCGCCGACGTGTCGTCGTCCTCGGCCTCGTCGCCCTCGTGGCCGTCCTCGGGTTCGTCGCCCTCGTCCTCGGGGGATTCCGCGCCGGAGGCTTGGCCGTTCTCCTCGGCGCGCGCCTCCTCCTCGCTCACGGCCTCGTCGTGGTCGACCACGACCTCGCCGTCGCGGATCTCGCCCCGCCAGCTGTCGGTCGCCTCACCCCGCATCATGATGAACTTCCGGTACAGCTTCAGGTCGAGGCGGGCGCGGCGGCCCTGGGCGCGCCAGATGTTGCCCGTCTTCTCGAACAGGCCCTTGGGGAAGTACTCGAGGACCAGCAGCACCCGGGTCAGGTTGTCGGTGATCCGGTGGAAGGTGACGACGCCCTTGACGGTGCCCTTGGCGCCCTCGGTGGTCCAGGTGATCCGCTCGTCCGGCACCTGCTCGGTGACGTTCGCCTTCCAGCTACGGGTGGACTTGGCGACCTTCACCTTCCAGTTGCTGCTGGTGTCGTCGGACTTCTCGACGCTGACGACGCCCTTGGCGAAGGTGCTGAACTCCTGGAACTGGGTCCACTGGTCGTAGGCCTCACGCACCGGCACGCCGACGTCGATGTCCTCGGAGATCGTGACGCTCTTCGACTTGCCGCCGCCGCCCTTGCGCCCCTTGCCGAACACACCCTTGACCTTGTCCTTGATGGTGTCCATGACGTGGGAGCCCCCGGCGCTCAGCGCCGCCTGGGCGGGGGACCTGCCCTCGCCGAGCGCCTTGCCGCCCTTGGCCAGGGACTTCACCGCGCCGGTGGGGGCGGAGCCGTCCGCCAGCTTGCCGGCGCCCTCCCCGAGCTTGTGGCCCAGGCTGGTCACGGCGTGCCGCGCCCGGGCGCTCAGGTAGTTCTGCACCTCGTCGCGGAGCCGTTCGGTGGCCGGGTTCCTCGCGACCTCGTCCTTGAGCTTGGTGAAGGTGGATTCAGCCACGGCTGCCTCCACGCGTCGAGCGGGACTTGGCGGCGGCCTTCTTGGCGGGTGCCTTGGCTCGCGTCGCCTGGGAGGCGGTCCTGCCGGCCGTCGAGGCCGCCTTCTTCGGGCCGCCGGAGCCCCGGGAGGCGCCCCGGCCGGAGGCGGACTTGCGGGAGCGCGCGGGCTTCTCCCCGGGCTCCTCGTCCCGGTCCTCCCGTCCGGTCGTCCCGTCCTCGGCCTCGCCCCGCGCGTCGTCACCCTCGGCACCGTCGGCGTCGCGCTCGCCCTCCTCGCGGGCGGCGTCAGGGTCGTCGAGGCGCAGGGTGCGCTCGTGCAGGGAGTCGGCGAGGCTGGTCGCCCGCTGGGTGAGGGCGTTGGTGGCCGCGGTCCTCGTGGCCCCGACGAGGTCCTTGCGGACCTGGTCGCTCAGGCCGCCGAGGAGCGGCGAATCGACCAGCATGCCGCCGATCTTCTTCGGGTCGAGGTCGAGCTTCTTGCCCGCCAGGAACATTCCGAAGCCGATCGCGAGTTTCGCTTTCTTCGTACGGCCCAGGAGGTATCCGCCCACCAGGGCCGCGCCTATCTTGACGTTGTCTGCCATTGCTGAGACCTCGCTCTCCGGGATTCAGGGGCCCTGCTGGTTCTGCTGGTACGCCTCGCACTCTTCGAGCCAGTCCAGCAAATCGTCCTCGCGGCGGTCGAACTCTTCCTCGTCGATCTCGCCGTCCAGCAGTTCCTTTTCCAGCGCGGCCAGTCTCTGGCGCACAGGACCCGGGTCGTAGTGTTCGCGCTCGGCGGCGAGCACCACTTGGTCGAGCACCCAAGCGGCGCCCCTCACCGGCGCGAGGGGAAAGGTGAGGACATTCATGATGAGGCCCATACCGAACGCCTCCGGCGGTCGAACGGATGACGCGTTCTCGGGGAATCCGCGTCGTGAATCCGCGTCACGCGCAGGGCGTCACACGAAGCTGTAGGGCGGCAGCGGCCCGTTCAGGCTGAACGTGTAGTCGTCGCCGTACTTCTCCGCCGTCTCGTGCACCGCCTGGGAGAAGGCGGCCGCCTCGTCGCGGGGGACGAGATAGGAGACGTTCAGGAAATGCGCCTTCGTCGGCCCGGCGTCGGAGGCCCGCTCAGCGGCGGGGGCGAGGAGTCCGCCGATCCGCTCGGCGGCGGCGGCGTTCCTCGCCTCGATCTCGCGGGAGACCAGCTCGCCGAGGGCGACCTTCTCCCCGTGCGCGTCGGGGTTGTCGCGGGTCCGGTCCCGCAGCCGCCGCGCCTCGTCCGACCCGGTGAGGATCTCCCGCAGGAGGCTGTCCTCGTCCCGGGCGACCTTCAGGTTGTACTCCAGCCGGCCGTCGAGTTCCGCCAGCCGCTGGGCGTAGGTCTCCTGCTCCTGCACGAGCGCGGCCCGCACCTCGTCGTCGTCCGGACCGACCAGGCCGAACCGCATCGGCAGCGCCGCGCCGTCGGCCATCAGCCGCTCCAGGACGCTCTGGTGGGCGACGAGGTCGCGGCGCTTCGCGCGGAGTCCTGCCGGGGCGTCGCTGACGACGGCGGCGTGCCGCTCCGACTGGACGACCCGCAGGCCGGACGGGGTCTCGCCGACCCCGGTGAGTCCGTCGAGCCGCAGCGGGTGGTCGGCCGCGGTGATGGCGTAGATGTAGGTGGCCATGTCACTCCTCCCTGCGCTGGCTGGTGCGGCGGGAGGAACCGGAGGAACTGGACTTGCGCGCCGGGCGCTTCTCCGTCTCCTTCTCCTCGTCGTCGTCACGGCCGCCCTGGAAGGACTCCGTGAACGCCTCCACCGCGCCGGTCAGCGCTCCTTTCGACTTCCCTTTGGCACCGCTCTCCACGGTGTCCCCGACGATGTCGGTGAGCTGGGTCGGCGCCTTGCGTCCGGACTCCAGGTCGAGCCGGTTGCACGCCTCGGCGAACCGCAGGTAGGTGTCGACGCTGGCGACCACCACCCGCACGTCGACCTTCAGGATCTCGATGCCCACGAGCGAGACGCGGACGAAGGCGTCGATGACGAGGCCCTTGTCGAGAATCAGCTCGAGGACGTCGTAGAGATTTCCGGAACCGCCCCCGCTGTTGTTGGCGGAACTGCTCTGCTGTACGAGACTCATGGTCGGGCTCCCTTCCGATGAGTGGTGCGTTCGAGCTCTTTCCGGCGGGAGGTCCGCGCGGAAGGCTCAGCGGTCTACTTGACCCCGCGTGTAACGGTGCGTCCGTTCGTATCCGAGGAGTTCCCCCTGCTTTCCGAGGGAGACGTGATAAGAAGCCATCACGCTGGTCGTGTCCGGGACCTTCTCGATCTCGACCACTTCCACGTCCGCCGTCCAGCCGTCCTCCGTGGCCTTCATCGAGGAGACGGAAGAGGGCCGGCAGCCGATGAGTTCGGCCAGTTGGCCGGCGGCCTGGCGCATCGCCTCGGATATCCCGACGCGCTTCGGGGCGGCCCCGCCGCCCTCTTTCCCGCCGTTCTCCTCATCCTTCGCCATGCGGTTCCCTGCCTTGTCTCATGGATTCCTCCGCTCCACCCGTTCACCTATTCGAGCGGGTCTTTTCACCGCGTTCCCGGGCCGCCCGCACGTATGCGTTCGCGGATGAGGACGCCCGGAACGCCGCAGGGGCGGCCGCGTGCGCGGCCGCCCCTGCGGCGTCGGTGCCCGTCCCCGGGCGGGCGGCTCACCCGTTGCCCGCCTGGGGGTTCTCGGAGACGGCGGCGTGGCGCTGGAGGCGGGCGAGGACGGCCTTCGGGGAGCCGCCGGGGGCGACGGCGTCGGCGAGGCCGTTCCTGACGCGGGTGCTCAGCCCCGGCCAGGAGGTCTTCTCGGACGGATAGAGGCGGGCGTCGGGGAGTTCGGCGAGGAAGCGGCGCAGGGCGGTGCCGCCGGGGGCGGCGGTGAGGGTGTCGGAGGCGGTGTGGGTGACGGGCAGCAGGTCGTGGGCGTGGGTGAGGGCGAGGACGTTCTTCTCGCGGTACACGTGGTCGAGGAAGGCGCCGGCCTCCTCGGGGTGCCCGGCCTGCCGGAAGCCGATCATCCAGTCGGTGACACCGAGCGTGGCGCCCGCGCCCTCGGTCCGCCCGGGGACGGGGACGACGCCGTGGCGGACGCCCGAGCGTGCGGCGGCGCGCGTCAGCGAGGGGTGCCCGTTGACCATGCCGACCCGGCCCTTGGCGAAGGCGGCGTAGGCCTCGCTGCGGTTCAGCTCGCCCGGGGCGGTGGGCCCGGTCAGCCCCTTGCCGACCAGTTCCTTCTTCAGCCAGCTCACCGTCTCGACGTTCTCCGGCGAGTCGAAGGTGTACGAGCCGAGTTCGTCGGTGTACCCGGAGCCGCCGGAGAGCAGCCAGTTGAGGGTCTCGGCCTGCGCCTCCTCGGGGCCGAGCGGCAGCGCGTACGGGTAGGGCACGTCACGCTTCTTCAGGGCCTCGGCGGCGGTCCGCACCCCCTCCCAGGTCTTCGGCGGGGTCAGGCCCGCCTCCTCGAAGAGGTCACGGTTGTAGAAGAGCAGCCGGGTGGAGGCGGCGAACGGCATGCCGTACTGCACCCGCTGGATCTCCCCGGCACGCGCGAGCGAGGGCAGGAAGTCGGCCTGGGTGCCTATGGAGAGCAGGTCGTCGGCGCGGTACAGCTTGCCGGCGGCGGCGTAGCCGGCGTACGTACCGCTGACCGCCAGGTCGGGGGCGTCGCCCGCCGCGACCTGGCGGGCCAGGACCGTGTCGACGGTGCGCCAGGGGTGCACCTCCACGTCGACGGACGTGCCGGGGTGGCCCTTCTCGAAACTGGCGACGACCCGCTTCCAGTACCCCTTGCTGCTGGTGGCGGCCGAGTCGCCGTACTCGGGGGCGACCAGGCGCAGCGTGACCTCCTCGTCCGCCGCCCCCTCCGCGCTCCCCGGACCGCAGCCGGTCGCCGCGAGCGCGAGGACGGCCGCGAGCGCGGTGGCCGTCCGCGCCGCTGTCCGGCCACGCCGGTCGCCTCGTCCCTCGCCCCGTCCCTCGTGGTGGTGTCGCCGCACGTCGTGCTCCGCCCCTGCCGTCGGTCCGCCGGGCCCGCCGCACCGGCCGGGCCCGCCCCGCCCGGGCCGCTCCCGGACGTACCGGGAAGATGTACACCGCCCGGCGGCGGGCTCCGGACCACCTCCGGTCGCCGTTGCCCCGGCTTGTCCGGGACTGCTATGCACTTCCGTGCGCGGGTCACATCGACCTTGCACACCGCGTCCACCGCGCGTCACACGGACCGCACGCGGCCTCCGGCGGGTCCGCACAGCCCGGCGGGAACCGGGGCGGCCGTACCGACGTACCGTCTGACCTCGAAAGCCACCACCGCACCACCGCACCACCGGCGGCACGCCGCCACAGGCACCACGCAGACAGAACGCACGACCGCACAGCCCCGCCAGGGGCGGCCGCACCGGAGCCGCCCGGGCGGACCACCGTGAGGGGTAGCCGCGCATGTCCCGTACCGCAGCAGAGATCACCACCCAGCCCGCCTGCTGGCGCCGCGCCGCAGCCGAGGCGACCGGCTTCACCGGCGCGCCCCGGCCCGGCGAGCGGGTCGCCGTCGTCGGCTGCGGCACCTCGTGGTTCATGGCGCAGGCGTACGCCGCGCTGCGTGAGGGCGGCGGGCAGGGCACCACGGACGCCTTCGCCGCCTCGGAGTTCCCGCACGCCCGGACCGCCGGGGCCTACGACCGGGTGGTGGCGCTCACCCGGTCGGGGACGACCACGGAGGTGCTCGAACTGCTCGCCCGGGTACGCGCCGCGGGGACCACCACGGTGGCGCTGACCGCCGACCCGGCGACGCCGGTGATGACCACCGCCGACGAGGTGGCCGTACTGGACTGGGCCGACGAGGAGTCGGTGGTCCAGACCCGGTTCGCCACCAGCGCCCTCGCCTTCCTCCGCGCCACCCTCGGCGACCTCCCCGGCCTCGGCTCCGTGGCCCGCGCGGCCGACGAAGCCGAACACGCGGTCACCGAGCCGCTCTCCCGGTCGCTGCTCACCGCCGAGCAGTGGACCTTCCTCGGCCGGGGCTGGGCCTACGGCCTCGCCCAGGAGGCGGCCCTGAAGATGCGGGAGGCGGCGGGCGCCTGGACGGAGGCGTACCCGGCGATGGAGTACCGCCACGGTCCCGTCGCGATCGCCGCCCCCGGCCGCGTCACCTGGCTCTTCGGCGAGGCCCCCGACGGCCTCGCCGAAGAGGTCCGCGCGGTCGGCGGCCACTTCGAACACCACCCGTCGGCCGACCCGCTCGCCGACCTCGTCCGCGCCCAGCGCCTCGCCGTCGCCCTCGCCGAGAGCCGCGGCCAGGACCCGGACAGGCCCAGGAACCTGACACGCAGTGTGGTGCTGGGGGCGGGAACCCCGGAGGTCTGACCCCCGTCAGCCGTCACCTCACACCGCCGCGGACGTGGCCGTCACCGCCGTCGGGACCCGACACCGGCGGTACGACCGAGTCCTGGGCAACACCGTCGGCCCCACGACGGCCACGTCCCGCACGTACGCACGACCCGGCCGGGCTCGCGCCCCCGCCCGAGCCCGGCCGGCGCTTGCGACAGGCCCCGAGCCCGGCCGGCACCGGAGACCACCCCGCAGCCGCACCGGAGAGCGGTCCCGGCCACGACGACAACTCCGGCCGGCGCCCGCGACAGGCCCCGTCCCGAGCCCGGCCGGCGCCGGGCGCCGCCCCGCGGCCGCACCGGAGACGCGCCCCCGGCCACGAGGACGGCCCGGCCGGCGCCTGAGGCCCCCCGGCGGCCCCGCCGGACGGCCCGGCGGGCGCGGTCGGCAGCACCCGCCCCGGTGAGCGCGCCGCAGGCGATTTTCCCACTGGACTAGACCTCTCCCTCCCCACCGGTCAGACTGTCCGGGTGAGACATGTGATCGCGCTCGACGTGGGCGGCACGGGAATGAAGGCCGCGCTGGTCGGCCCGGACGGCGACCTGCTGTACGAGGCGCGCCGGGAGACCGGCCGTGAGCGGGGCCCCGACGCCGTCGTGGCCTCGATCCTCGACTTCGCCGCCGACCTGCGCGCCCAGGGCCTTCACCGGTTCGGGGAACAGGCCGCGGCGGCGGGCGTCGCCGTGCCCGGGATCGTGGACACCGAGAAGGGCGTCGCGGTCTACGCGGCCAACCTCGGCTGGTCCGACGTCCCCCTGCGGGACATGCTCGCCGAGCGCCTCGGCGGCACCCCGGTCGCCCTCGGCCACGACGTACGCACCGGCGGCCTCGCCGAGGGCCGCATCGGGGCGGGCCACGGCGCCGACCGTTTCCTGTTCATGCCGCTCGGCACGGGCATCGCCGGTGCCATCGGCATCAACGGCGTCATCGAGCCGGGCGCGCACGGCTGCGCGGGCGAGATCGGCCACGTCGTGGTGCGCCCGGGCGGCGTGCCCTGCGGCTGCGGCCAGCGGGGCTGCCTGGAGCGGCTCGCCTCCGCCTCCGCGGTCTCGCTGGCCTGGGCGGCGGCGAGCGGCGACCCGGAGGCGGACGCGGCCGACTGCGCGAAGGCGGTCGAGGCCGGCGACCCGCGGGCGGTCGCCGTCTGGCAGGAGGCGGTGGACGCGCTCGCCGACGGGCTGGTCATGGCCGTCACTCTGCTGGACCCCCGCACCCTGATCATCGGTGGCGGGCTGGCCGAGGCGGGAGAAACGCTGTTCGCGCCACTGCGGGCGGCGGTGGAGGAACGCGTCACCTTCCAGAAACTCCCCACGATCGTCCCGGCGGCCCTCGGGGACACCGCCGGATGCCTGGGCGCGGGACTCCTCGCCTGGGATCTACTCGCCACGGAGGTGTCCGGCTGATGGCCGCTCCCGCACGCAAGGTACTGACCGGCGCCCGGGTGGTGCTGCCCTCCGGCACGGTTCCCGACGGCGAGGTCGTGATCGACGGCGCGCACATCGGCGGGAGCGCTCCCTCGGCCGGTCAGGAGCCCGCCGCCGAGCACTGGGACCTGACGGGCCACTGGGTCGTGCCCGGCTTCGTGGACCTGCACAACCACGGTGGCGGCGGCGCCTCCTTCACCTCCGGCACCGTCGAGGACGTGCTGACCGGCATCGCCACGCACCGCGCGCACGGCACGACGACCCTGGTCGCCTCCACGGTCACCGGCGAGATGGACTTCCTCGCCGCCCGCGCCGGGCTGCTCTCGGAGCTGACCGAGCAGGGCGACCTGGCCGGCATCCACTTCGAGGGCCCGTTCATCTCGCCCTGCCGCAAGGGCGCCCACAGCGAGGCCCTGCTGCGCGATCCGCGCCCCGCCGACGTGGCGGCCCTGCTCGACGCGGCCCGGGGCGCCGCCCGCATGGTCACCCTCGCCACGGAACTGCCCGGCGGCCTGGACTCCGTACGTCTGCTCGCCGACCGGGGTGTCATCGCGGCCGTCGGCCACACCGACGCCACGTACGAGCAGACGGTGGCCGCGATCGACGCGGGTGCCACGGTCGCCACCCACCTCTTCAACGCGATGCCGCCGCTGGGCCACCGCGCACCCGGCCCGATCACGGCGCTGCTGGAGGACGAGCGGGTCACCGTCGAGCTGATCAACGACGGGACGCACCTGCACCCTGCCGTGCTGGAGCTGGCGTTCCGGCAGGCCGGCGCGGACCGGGTCGCGTTCATCACGGACGCGATGGACGCGGCCGGCTTCGGCGACGGCCGCTACCTGCTGGGCCCGCTGGAGGTCGACGTGGTCGACGGGGTGGCCCGGCTGGTGGAGGGCGGCTCGATCGCCGGGTCCACCCTCACCCTGGACCGCGCCTTCCGCCGGGCCGCCCTCGTCGACGAGCTGCCCGTCGGCCAGATCGTGCGCGCCCTCTCCGCCAACCCGGCCCGCCTCCTGGGCCTGGACCACCGCATCGGCTCGCTGGAGCCCGGCAAGGACGCCGACCTGGTCGTCCTGGACGAGGGGTTCGCGGTGAAGGGTGTCCTGCGGCACGGCGAGTGGGTCGTCACCCCGCAGGTCCCGGCGACGGCCGGCCCTTCGGCGGCCTGACCTCGTCCGCCCGGCCGGACGGACTGACCGGCCGGACTGACCGCTCGGACTGACCGCTCGGCCCGACGACCACCGTGCTGATGCCGGCCCCGGCAGGCCGGCGGTCTGCCCGGCGGTGAGGCCGGCCCCCTCGGGCCCCCGTCCCGCGTCCCAGACCTCGCTCTCGGCCCGGCCGGGCCCGAGCAGCGTGGCGCCGCCCCCGTCCGCCGCCCCGCCCACCGGGCCGAAGCAGCGTGGCGCCGCCCCCGTCCGCCGCCCCGCCCACCGGGCCCGTGCGGCGGGTGTTCTCGGCGGGCCCGGTGACGGTCCACCGGGTGGCCCTGTGGACGTCGCCGGAGGTGTGCGCCACCCCCGGCGGCACCGCCGGTCAGCACGATCCGCCCCCGGTTCTCCCCGAGCGCCGGCGGGGCGTACCGGCCAGGGCGGCCGAAGAGGCCCGGTCTCCGCTGACGCCACGTCACCAGCCGCCCGGGTCAAGGCCGGTCCACCCCTTCCGCACCCTCGCGGAATCGCCTAGGTTTGGCATGATCAGGCCACGAAACCGCAGGCAGCCCCGCCGTCACCCCTCAGGCGGGCCAGGGCAGCACAGGGCTGGAACCGTGATCCTCACCGTCACACTGAACACCGCCGTCGACCTGACCTACCACGTCCCGGCCCTGCGCGAGCACACCACCCACCGGGTCACCGAGACCCGGGAACGCCCCGGCGGCAAGGGCCTGAACGTCGCCCGCGTCCTGGCCCGGCTCGGCCACGACACCACCGTCACCGGCTTCGCCGGCGGCCCCACCGGCGCCTGGCTGCGCGAGGCCCTCTCCGGTGAGAGCCGGGTCCGCGACGCCCTGGTCCCGATCGGCGGCACCACCCGCCGCACCGTGGCCGTCGTCGACACCGCCGGTGGCGACACCACCCAGTTCAACGAGCCCGGCCCGATCGTGACCGCCGCCGAGTGGGAGGCGCTGAAGAGGGCGTACGCGACGCTGCTGCCCGGCGCCGAAGCGGTCGCCCTCTGCGGCAGTCTCCCGCCCGGCGTGCCCGTCGGGGCCTACGCCCACCTGATCCGCGAGGCCCGCGCCGCGAACGTCCCCGTGCTCCTCGACACCAGCGGCGAGCCGCTGCGCCGGGGCATCGCCGCCCGCCCCGACCTGGTCAAGCCGAACGCCACCGAACTCGCCGACCTCACCGGCACCCGCGACCCCCGCCACGCCGCCCGCGCCGCCCGCCGCCGGGGCGCCCGCGCCGTCGTCGCCTCGCTGGGCGCCGAGGGCCTGCTCGCGGAGACGGCGGCGGGCGCCTGGCGGGCCGCACCCCCGGCCCCGGTCCGGGGCAACCCGACGGGCGCGGGCGACTCCGCCGTGGCCGGGCTGCTCGCCGGCCTCGTCGAGGGCGCCGACTGGCCGGACCGCCTGGTGCGGGCCGCCGCCCTCTCCGCCGCGACCGTGCACGCCTCGGCCGCCGGGGAGTACGACGAGGCCGTCTACCGCGACCTCGCCGTCCGTATCACCGCCACCGCGCCGCACGGGGCCGCCTGACCCCGGACGCCAGCCCGACCGGACGCGGCCGACCGGCCGACGTCCGCCGACACCCGCAGGGGGAGAGCCGTGCCACTCGTACCGACCGGGGAACTCGTCGCCGAAGCGGCGGCCGCCGGGAGAGCCGTCGCCGCGTTCAACGTGATCACCCTCGAACACGCCGAGGCCGTCGCCGCCGCCGCCGAGGAGGCCGGGCTGCCGGCCGTCCTCCAGATCTCGCAGAACGCCGTCGCCTACCACGGCCACCGGCTGGGGCCCGTCGCCGCCGCCACCGCCGCCGTCGCCCGCTGCTCCACCGCCCCGCTCGCCCTCCACCTCGACCACGTCGAGTCCTGGGAGCTGGTCGAGGCGGCCCCCGCCGAGGGGTTCGGCTCGGTCATGTACGACGCCTCGCGGCTGTCCGCCGAGGAGAACCTGCGCCGCACCGCCGAGGCCGTACGGTTCGGCCACGCGCACGGCCTGTGGGTCGAGGCGGAGCTGGGCCGGATCGGCGGCAAGCCCGGCGAGCCACCGCTCGACGCGCACGCCCCCGGAGTCCGCACCGACCCGGCCGAGGCGGCCGTGTACGTGAAGGAGACCGGGGTGGACGCCCTGGCGGTGGCCGTCGGCTCCTCGCACGCCATGGCGGAGCGGACCGCCGCCCTCGACCACACCCTGGTCACCGCCCTCCGCCGCGCCGTACCGGTCCCCCTGGTGCTGCACGGCTCCAGCGGGGTGCCCGACGAGGAACTGGCCCACGCGGTCCGCTCCGGCATGACGAAGATCAACATCGGGACGGCCCTCAACCAGGCGTTCACCGCCGCCCTCACCACCCACCTCACCGACCACCCGGACCCCCGCCCGTACCTCTCCCTGGCCCGGGCCGCCGTACGCGGCCGCGCCCACCACTTCCTGACGGTGCTGGCCGGGGCCTGAGACGGGGCCGCCCGTCCTCAGTCGTCGTCCCAGCGCTTGCGGACGAAGGCGGCCGTCCCGGTCACCAGGGTGTTCGCCGGAACGTCCTTGGTGACCACGCTCCCGGCACCGACCACGGCGCCGCGGCCGATCGTGACGCCGGGCAGGACGGTGACCGCCGCACCGAGCCACGCGCCCGCCTCGATCGTGATGGGCGCCCGCGTGATGTACGCCCGCCGGTCGGCGACGGGGAGCGGGTGGTCGGAGGAGATGAGGTTGGTCTTCGGGCCGATCAGCACGCCCTCGCCCAGCCGGATGCCGCCCTGGTCGTAGAAGGTGCACTCCTGGTTGACGAAGACGTGCTCCGCGAAGTCGATGCGCAGCCCGAAGTCCGTGTGGAAGGGAGGGTGGACGGTGACGGAGGCGGGCAGTGGCCCGCCGACGATCTCGGCCAGCAGCGCCGCCCGCCCGGCCTCGTCGTCGAAGGGGAGCACGTTGAGCCGCGAGGTCAGCGCGGTCACGTGCGCGATCCGCTCGGCCACCCGCGCGAACTCGGGCGTACGGACGTGGAGACGGTCAGGAGCAGACACAGGGTTCCTCACGGAAGGGGCGGGGCCGGGGGCCGGACGGTCGGGCAGCGAAGGCCGCCCGAGGAGGCGGATGATCCACCATCAGTTGCCTCGCCGGAACGACCCATCCATCCAACGGCCGCCCGCGCCAAGGATCAAACAACGCACCCCGCACCCACGATCAACCAACGGTTGTCCGACGTACGCTGGTCGGCATGGATCTCACCGCCGTACGCACCTTCGTCGCCGTCGCGGAGGCCGGGCAGTTCCAGGAAGCCGCGGTCGACCTCGCGATCACGCCCCAGGCGGTGTCCAAGCGCGTGGCCGCCCTGGAACGGGAGCTGGGCGTCCGCCTCTTCGACCGGGACGCGCGCGGAGCGCGGCTCTCCCTCGACGGACAGGCGTTCCTGCCGCACGCCCGCGCGCTGCTCCGGGCCGCCGAGCGGGCCGCCGCCTCGGTGCGGCCGGGCAGCAGGGCGCTGCGCGTCGACGTGATCGGGCGGCAGCTCTCGCTGGCGGGCCTGCTGCGGGGCTTCCACCGGGCCCATCCCGACACGGAGTTGGACGTCGTCACGCTCTTCGACTCCGGCACGGCCGTGGCGGCGGTCCGGGACGGCTCCGTCGACGCGACGTTCCGCGCCATGACCGTGCCGGGCCACCGGCTGCCCGCCGGGGTCACGGCCACCCCGGTCTTCGACGAACCGCTCCACCTGTTCACCGGGCCGGGCCACCCGTACGCCGACGCCCCCTCGATCACCCCGGCCCAGCTCGCGGGCCACCGGATCTGGATGCCCGGGAACGCGCCCGGCACCGAGTGGACCGCCTACTACGAGGCGCTGGCGGACGCCTTCGGTCTGGTCGTCGACACGGTCGGCCCGGACTTCGGCATCGAGCCGCTGCTCGACACCATCGCCGCCTCCACCACCCTGGCCACCTTCGTCAGCGAACAGACCCCGCTCGTCTGGCCCGCCGGCCACGACCTGCGCCGCATCCCCCTCGTCGACCCGACGCCGGTCTACCCGCACGCCCTGATCCGGCGCGCCGACAACCCCCATCCCTCCTTGGCCGCCCTCCACCGCCACCTCACGGCCGCCTACCCCGGCCGGCCCCGAGGCGGCGTCTGGACGCCGTGAGGACCCGCCGGAGAAACGGCCGGGGCGCCCCCTCGTGAGGGGGCGCCCCGGCCGTACGCCTCGGTGGCGGAGTCACGCGGGGCTCAGCCCTGCGTGCCCTCCTTCAGCCACAACTGGTCGATGTTGGCGTCGCACTCGTTGCCCTCCTCGCAGGAGAGGGTGATGGTGTTGGTGCCCTTGGTGAGGTTGACCACGGCCCAGGTGTTGACCCACTTGTCGGTCCACTCGCCCTCTTCGACCTTGGCGAAGTTGTCCATGTTGAGCGGGCGCTCCTGGGCCTTGCCGTTGACGAAGATGGTGGCGTCGGCCGCCTTGCCGGGGACGCCGTAGGAGACGCGGAGGCTGTAGCCGGCGTCCTCGGGGATGCCGTTGACCGTCCAGGTCAGCTTGGCGCCGACCTTGTTGAAGCCGGCGACGTACGTACCGGCCTCGGCGCCCTGGATGTCGGAGGCGGTGACGGTGCCGCCCTCCAGCTTGAGGGCCTTGGCGTCGGTCTTCGGGAGGTCGACGGGCTTCTCCTCCTCGTCCTCCCGCGGCTCCTCCGGCTGGTCCTTCTCGCCCTCGCCGCCTCCGGCGTCGGCGGTCGGCGCGGTGTCCTGGCCGGCCTCGTCGCCCTTGTCGTCGCCGCCGGAGGACATCATGACGGCGATCACCACGACCACCGCGACGACCACCGCTATGGCACCTATCAACAGCATCCGCGTGTTCGGGCCGCCCGGACCCGAGCCGCGCCCGTGGCCGCCTCCGGGCGCCACCGGCGGCGGCGCACCGTGCTGCTGCGGCGGCACGCCCTGCGGCGCCTGCCCGTAGGGCTGCTGCTGGGGCGGGTAGCCGTACCCGCCCTGGGCCTGCTGGCCGCCGTAGCGCCGCTCACCGACGGCACGCACCTGGTTGTACGAGGAGCGGGGGCCGGGGTAGCCGTAGCCGCCGCCCCCGCCGGGCGGGGTGGCACCGGCGGCCTGCCCGTCGGCGTACAGGTAGCCGAAAGGGTCGTCGCCCTCGGGCGTGCCGTTGTCGCCAGAGGCGCCGTTGTTGCCAGGGCCGGGTGTCATCCCGTGGTCACTCCTCAAACACGTACCGGAATCGCAGGGTCATCGACTCGGCGAGCCTACCCGCTCGATCTGACGGGAAGGGGTGATGTGCCCCTCCCCGAGGTTTCAACCCGCCTTCTTTTGTGCGCCCGCCGCTCGCCGGGGCGCCACAGGGCGGTGTCGAGCGCGCCGGGCCGCCCTCGGCCCGGCCGGCGGGCGGCGTCCGGAGCCCTACCCCGCCCGCCGCTGCTGCTTGGAGCGGGAACGTTTCTCGATGTACATGCGCTGGTCGGCGGATTGCAGGACTTCCTCCACGGACATGCCGCAGTGGGCCCAGCCGATGCCGAAGCTGGCGCCGACGCGGACGGCGCGGCCGTCGACGCGGATGGGCGGGATGATCGCGTTGCGCAGGCGGACGGCGAGGTCCTGGGCGTCGGCCTGGCAGAGGCCGTCGGCGAGGACGACGAACTCGTCGCCGCCGAGCCGGGCCACGGTGTCGCCGTCCCGGACGCCGTTGGTGAGGCGGCGGGCGACCTCGATGAGGACGGCGTCGCCGGTGTGGTGGCCGAACCGGTCGTTGATCGACTTGAAGCCGTCGAGGTCGCAGAAGAGCACGGCCAGACCCTTGGCGCTCTCGCTCTCCTGGTCGCCGTCCTCGTCGGGGGCGACGGTGTGCACATGGTGCTCGTACGGGGCGACGCCGAAGCCCGCGCCGGTCGGGCCCGCGCTCTGGCGGGCGCCGCCGGGACCGAGGCCGAGGTCGAGGCCGAAGTCGTGGGCGTCCTGGTCGTACGCGTCGCCCTTGTCTGCCGCGCCCGGGAACATGCCGGGCGCGGGTCCGCCGTAGGCGGCGTCGAGGGTGTCGACGGCGCTGGGGCGGCCGGCGTGCGGCCGGGTGCAGAGGCGGGCGGAGAGCCGGGCGCGCAGCTCGGCGCTGTTGGGCAGGCCGGTGAGGGCGTCGTGGCTGGCGCGGTGGGCGAGTTGCATCTCGTGGCGCTTGCGCTCGGTGATGTCCTCGACGTGGGTGAGGAGCAGCCGGGGCCCGTCGGTGGCGTCGGCGACGACGGAGTTGCGCAGGCTCACCCAGAGGTAGGCGCCCTCGTTGGTGGAGAGGCGGACCTCGGTGCGGCCGCCCTCGGCGCTGGTGCGCAGCAGGGTGCCGATGTCCTCGGGATGGGCGAGGTCGGAGAAGGTGTAGCGGCGCAGGGTGTTGGCGCGACGGCCGAGCAGCCGGCACAGGGCGTCGTTGGCGCGCAGGATGCGGCCGTGCTGGTCGCCGCCCATCTCGGCGATGGCCATGCCGCTGGGGGCGAACTCGAACGCCTGCCGGAAGCTCTCCTCGCTGGCACGCAGTGCCTGCTGTTCGCGCTCCAGGCGGACCAGGGCGCGCTGCATGTTGGCGCGGAGCCGGGCGTTGGATATCGCTATCGCGGCCTGGAAGGCGTACATCTGGAACGCCTCCTGACCCCAGGGGCCGGGGAGGCGGCCG
Source organism: Streptomyces diastaticus subsp. diastaticus (assembly GCF_011170125.1). Classification (NCBI taxonomy): domain Bacteria; kingdom Bacillati; phylum Actinomycetota; class Actinomycetes; order Kitasatosporales; family Streptomycetaceae; genus Streptomyces; species Streptomyces diastaticus. Next base: position 252,885 of record NZ_BLLN01000002.1, read on the forward strand.
TTGCGGGGCCGGTCGACGGAGATGACGCCGAGGAGTTCGTCGCCGCCGGTCGCGTGGAGCGGGGCGAAGAGGCGGTCGCCGGGGTGCCACTCGTCCTCGAAGCGGGGGGCGGGGGCCGGGGTGTACCAGCCGGGGACGCCGTCCTCGTCCAGCGCCCACGCCTCGGTGTGCGAGATGAAGCGCAGGTCGCCCCAGTGTTCGGCGATGGACAGGCGGTGCTCCCAGGCGTGCCGGGGGCCGACCTGGCCGGCGAGGAGGGCCTCGGCGGAGGAGTTTCCCGCGACGGCGGCGACCACGAGGTCCCCGTCGGCCTGGACGAGGTTGACCGCGCAGATCTCGTACCCGAGTCCGGTGACCGCGCCGTCGGCGACGGTCTGGAGGGTGTCCGCCAGGCTGCGGGCGGTGTTCAGGTCCGCGACGACCTGGTGGAGCTGCCGCAGGGTCGCAAGGCGGACGTAGGGCTCCGACTCGGTCTCCATGCGCTCTCTCCCCGAGACCTCGACAGCAACTCCAGGATGGGCAGCGTCCCTCAGTGTCACGTCATCCGTTCCCGGCCACTGAATCACAGCGAGCTGTTCACTCGGTACACAGGGTCAACAAAATGTTCGTTCTGTGACTCAAGTCACAAGATCTACGGGTGACTTCGACGCCTTGCGGCATATTCACCCGGAGTTGCCCAGGACCTGCCCGAACCCGGGCGGAACACGCATCCCACCCGGTCCCGGAAGGCGACCTTCCGCTCACACCCTGCCACTTCGCGGCATCCGCCGGTCGACAACAGCCTGATTTCAGCCAACACCGCCTCCCGCGCACCCCCGGAACAGATGATTCCGGGAGTGCGGCGACCCCGCGCGGACGACGGCGGGACCCACGGCGGAGGTCGGACCGGGGACCTAGGTCCCCGCTGGTTCCCGCGGCCGATGTGACCCTCCGGGAGCGAGGACTAACGTGACGAGGGTGTTCACGACCAGCGCCGCCTCCGGCTCCCCCGCGCCCGCCGCCCCCGCCGCCCCGTCCGGGCCGGGGCATGCTGAAGGGGTGAGCAACGAAGAGTTCCGCGCCGCCATGTCCCGGCTGGCCGCCGGTGTGGTGCTGGTGACCGCGCACGACCCCGAGGACGGCCCGCGCGGCGAGGACGCCGGGATGACCGCCACCGCCTTCGTCTCCGTCTCGCTCGACCCGCCGCTGGTGATGGTGAGCGTGCGGACCGGCTCCCGGATGGACGACGTCCTCACCGACCAGCCCTTGTGGGCGGTCTCCCTCCTCGGCGAGGACCAGCGCGACATCGCGGGCCGGTTCGCCATGAGCGGCCGCCTCAGCGACAGCCTGCTCTTCGCCTCGCTGCCGCACACCCGGGGCGCGTACACCGGTGCCCCACTGGTCGAGGGCGGCCTCGGCGCCGTGGAATGCCGCACCGAGCAGCGCGTCCGGGCGGGCGACCACACCCTGCTGATCGGCCGCGTCCTGTCGGCCGCGCTGCCCTCCGCCGAGGGCGGGCCCCTCGTCTACTACCGGGGCCGCTACCGTCACCTCGGCCGATAAACGCCCCGCACGCGTGCCTCGCGGGCCGCGTGGGTGTATCGGCGGCCCCCGGTGCTCCGGCGGCTCACCAGTCGCCGCCCCGCCCCCGGTTCCGCTTCACCTCGGAGCGCTGTTTCTTCTCGCGCAGCCTGCGCTCGTTGATCCCGCGCGGGACGCGGGTGGGGCGGCGCTGCTTGGGCGGCGGCGCGGTGGCCTCGCCGAGCAACGCGACCATCCGGTCCAGCGCGGTCTCCCGGTTGCGCCACTGCGAGCGGTGGCCGGAGGCCCGTACGACGAGGACGCCGCCGGTCAGCCGGGACGCGAGCCGCTCCAGGGCCCGCTCCTTCCAGACCTCGGGCAGCGCCTGGGTGGCGGCCAGGTCGAAGCGCAGCTCCACCTGGCTGTCGCTGGTGTTGACGTGCTGCCCGCCCGGGCCCGAGGAACGGGAGAAGCGCCAGGTCAGCTCGGAGTCGGGCAGGACGACCGAGCCCCGGATGACGCGACCGCCGGCGGGGGCGGGCTTCGGGGCGCCGGGCTTTCGGTCGGCGGACATGTCACCCATGGTCGCGCGTCCCGGGGGCGCGCGTCACATCGTTTTCGCGCCCGGTGGCCGACTTCACGCCTCCGGGCAAAGAAAGTAAAGAGAGATGGAACCCTGCGGGGTGGTTGTGGCGTTGCAAAGGGTGACGGCAGCTTCGTCCCGCGTACGAAGCCCGCGACACACGACGAAAGGGACATCCCATGGCTGTAAGCCTGTCCAAGGGCGGCAACGTCTCCCTCACCAAGGAGGCTCCCGGCCTGACCGCCGTCACCGTCGGCCTCGGCTGGGACGTCCGCACCACCACCGGTACGGACTTCGACCTCGACGCCTCCGCCATCGCGGTCAACGCCCAGGGCAAGGTCTACTCCGACGGCCACTTCGTCTTCTTCAACAACAAGCAGACGCCGGACCAGACCATCGTCCACACCGGCGACAACCGCACCGGCGAGGGCGACGGCGACGACGAGGCGATCAACGTCAACCTCGCCGGCCTCCCCGCCGACGTCGACAAGATCGTCTTCCCGGTCTCGATCTACGACGCGGAGTCCCGCTCGCAGAACTTCGGCCAGGTGCGCAACGCCTACATCCGCATCGTCAACCAGGCCGGCGGCACCGAGATCGCCCGCTACGACCTGAGTGAGGACGCCGCCACCGAGACCGCCATGGTCTTCGGCGAGCTCTACCGCAACGGCGCGGAGTGGAAGTTCCGCGCCGTCGGCCAGGGGTACGCCTCGGGCCTGGTCGGCATCGCCCAGGACTTCGGCGTCAACGTCTGACCGACGCCCCCCGTCCCGCGCCGCCCGGCCCCCCGTCCCACCCCGGAGGGCCGGGCGGCCGCGTGTCCGCCCCCGGCCCGAGCCCCCGCCGGACACCTCTCCGTACGGCCCACTCCAAGTGCCCGCCGCCGCACCCCGCCGCAGAATCGAAGCCCCGGCTCCGGCCGGACCGGGGCGGTGCGGACGAGGGAGTGAGCGCGCGTGGGCCCCATGTACGTCGACATCGTGACGCCGGACGACGCGGCGCTGCCCGGTGCCCTGCTCACCGAGATCACCGAGGTCTACGCCTCCGCGCAGGAGTTCCACGAACTGACCGGCGACTTCCCGGACGCCGGGAACATCCGCGTCCCGCAGGTCGCGGCCGCCCTCGCCGACGAACTCTCCGTGCCCGGCAGCGTCGTCCACCTGGCACGGGTCCGGGGCGAACTGGTCGCGGTCGCCGTCACCCTCGACCACCACCCGGCCGACCCCGGCGACCCCGACGCGTGGATCGGCCTGCTCCTGGTGCACGGGGCGCGGCGTCGCGAGGGGCACGGCCGCGCCCTCGCCGGCCACCTGGCCGCCCGTTTCCGGGAGGCGGGCCGCACCGGGCTGCGGCTGGCCGTGCTGGACACCGACGCGCCCGCCCTCGCCTTCTGGGAGGCGCTCGGCTACACCCCGGTCGACCACCGCCCCGACCTGCGGCGCGGCCGCCGGTGCGCGGTGCTGCGCAAGGACCTGGCGGAGACGGGGACGAGGCCCGAGGGCGCCGTCACGCGCGGTGAGGTGTGATGCGCGCCGTCGTCCACGAGGCCGAGCGCCGCGTCGCCGTCCGCGAGGTCGAGGACGCCGTGGTCGAGGAGGAGACCGACGCGCTGGTGCGGATCACCTCCAGCGCCCTGTGCGGCACCGACCTGCACATGTACGACGGGCGGACCGGCGCCGGACCGGGCATGGTGCTGGGCCACGAGCCGCTGGGTGTGGTCGAGGCGACCGGCGGCGCGGTCACCTCGGTCCGCCCCGGTGACCGCGTCGTCCTCCCCACCCACCTGTACTGCGGCACCTGCCCGCACTGCGCGCGGGGCCTGACGGCCGCCTGACAGCCCGCACGGGCGCGTGCCACTGCCGGGCAGCGGCTACCACACGGCCCCGGTCGCCGGAGGCTTCGACGGCGACGGCCGCCCGGAGCTGGCCCTGAGCGGCGGCGGCCGCTGGTGGATCACCGACGGCACCCGCGGCGGCGGGGCGGCCTTCCCCTGGACCGGCCACGAGGACCGAGGCCGGGCCGCCGCCGGTCTCAGCGCCGGGCGGCGAGGAGGTCGCGGTACCAGGCCAGGGTGTCGTCGAGAGTGGTGCCGAGGTCGACGGGCCGCAGCCCGAAGGCGTCCTGGATGGCGGTGGAGTCCATCACCTGCGCCTCGGTGTGCTGGTAGAACAGCTCGGCGTACGCGTCCATGAAGACCTCGTCGAACGGGCCGAAGGCGCGCGGGCGTGTCATGACGTGGAGCCTCAGCGGCCGCCGGACCCGCTCCTCGATCATCCGGAGGACCTCCCGCGTGGTGCGGGCGGGCGCGGTCGGCAGGTGCCAGACACGGCCGTCGCCCTCGGGGTGCTCGCCGAGGGTGGCGAGGCCCGCGGCGACGGCGCGGATGTCGGTGTAGCTGTGCGGCAGGTCGATGTCGCCCAGCCCCAGCACCTCGCCGCCGGTCAGCGCGCCGGGGAAGACGGCGCCGCCGAGCGTGGAGTTGAGGACGCCGGGTCCGGTGAAGTCGGCCGAGCGGCCCAGCACCACACGCGCCCGGCCCGCCCGGTGGGTGGCCAGGTACCTCTCGTCCAGCGCGGCGCGCATCCTGCCCTTGGCACTGGTGGCCCGCCACGGAGTCTCCTCGGTCATCACCTCGCCGTGGGTCTCGCCGTACGGGTAGAGCGTGTCGAGGACGACCAGCCTGGCGCCCTCGGCCTCCACGGCGCCGAGGACGGCCTCCTGGACGCCGGGCATCACCTCGGTCTGGAGGTGGTAGGCCACGTTCACGCAGTGGTGGACGACGGCGGCGCCCCGGACGGCCTCCCGGGCCCCTTCGAGGGTGCCGACATCGCCCCGGGCGCGGGTCACGCCCTCCGGCGCCGGGCCGTCGCCGGACCGGTCGACCAGGCGGACCTCGTGGCCCCGGCGGGCCAGCTCCCCGGCGAGGGTCGAGCCGGCCGGGCCGGCACCGAGGACGACATGCAGGTCGCGTACGTCGTTGCGCGTGCTCTGGGACACCACTGGACACCTCTCGTGGACGGACGACGCGGCGGCGCACGGGCCACCACCGCTCGGCGCACTACGCGCCATCACTTCAGTTATACCGTGTAACTGAGGCTACGCGCCATCACGTTGGTGGGCGACACCTCGCCGGCGCGAGACGTAAAGTCCTCGCGACGACACGTGCGCCGGCCGCGGCCCGCGGCGGGTCGCAGAAGGAGGACAGGCATGGCAGACCGGCCCCGCACCCCCCGGGAGCGGTACCGCGAGCAGACGCGCGGCGAGATCAAGGCGAGCGCCGTACGGCGGCTCGCCGAGGGCGGCGTGGAGAACGTGGCGCTGCTGCGCATCGCCAAGGAGATCGGCCTGTCCGGGCCCGCCCTCTACCGGTACTTCGCCGGCCGCGACGAACTGCTCGCGGAGCTGGTCACGGACGCCTATCAGGCGGTCGCCGAGGCCGTCGCGGGCGTCGGGACCACCGGCGGCGGACGGGCCGCGCTCCAGGCGCTGGCCGCCGCCTACCGCGACTGGGCCCTCGCCCAGCCGCATCTGTACCTGCTGATCCAGGGCACCCCCGTACCCGGTTTCGAGGCCCCGGCCGACACCCTGGCGCGGGCCCGCGCCGTCCTCGGCCCGTTTCTCGCCGTCTTCGCCGGAGGCCGGGCCCGGCCCGCCCTGGCCCCGCTGACGGCCGAGTCGGCGGCGTGGCTGCGGGAGGACGCCGGGGTGGCCGCGTGGGTGGCGGAGTGGACGGGCCGCACCGCCGACGACCCCGCCGCGGCCGTCGCGCTCACCGGTGCGGTCATGGCCTGGCCGCAGTTGCACGGCGTCGTGGGGCTGGAGGCCGCCGGGCAGTTCACCGGCATGGGCCAGCGGCCCGCCACCCTGCTACCGCTCCAGATCGGCCTGCTGGCCGACGCCTTCCACCTGCCGTGACCGGGGCGCCGGGTCCGGTCACCGTCCCGGCGCGGCGCTGTCCGGCTTGCCGTCCGCGCGCAGCCACACCGCCCAGGTGCGGGTGAGCGCCTCGCGGGTGTCACCGTCGGGGGCGAGGGACTCGGCGTAGGCGGTGAAGTCGGCGGTGCGGGCGTTGCGGTGGGCGTACTCGCGCGGCCAGCCCTTGAGGAGGGCGGCGAAGCGGGTGTCACCGAGGACGCGGCGGACCTGGTGGAGCGTCATGGCGCCGCGCTGGTAGACGGGGTCGGCGAAGAGGGAGTCCTGGTCGGGCGGATCGGCCGGGGGGAAGGCCCAGAGGCCGGCGTCGCCGGAGGTGGCGTGGAGGCGGTCGAAGGCGTCCTGGGCGGTGGGCCCGTCGTGGTCCTCGTCCCAGAGCCACTCCGCGTAGGTGGCGAACCCCTCGCTGAGCCAGACGTCCTGCCAGGTCCGGGGCGTGACGGAGTCGCCGAACCACTGGTGGGCCGTCTCGTGGACGATCAGGCCCACGTCGGGGGAGCCCGGGTAGACGGGCCGGGTCTGGGTCTCCAGCGCGTATCCGGCGGTGTCCGGGGCGAGGACGACGGCGCCGGCCGAGTCGAACGGGTACGTCCCGAACCGCTTCACCGACCAGTCCAGCACCTCCGGCAGCCGCTCCAGCTCCCCGGCGTCCTCGCCGGGGGCGACCGCGTCGACGACCGGCAGGCCCGAGGGAGTACGGGACTCGGTGAGACGGTAGGGGCCGATCGCCAGGGTGGCCAGGTAACTCGCCATGGGGTGGCGGGAGTTCCACGTCCAGGTGGTGCGGCCGTCGCGGCCGGGCCGCGGCTCGGTGGTCTCCGGTTCACCGTTGGAGACGGCCCGCTGCCCCTTCGGGACGGTGGCGCGCAGGGTGTACGTGGCCTTGTCGAGGGGGTGGTGGTTGCCCGGGAACCAGGTCATCGACCCGGACGGCTCGCCCAGCGCGACCGTGCCGCCGTCCCCGGTGAGCCAGCCCTCCTTGCTGCCGTCGGCGTCCTCCAGCGGCCCGGGCCGGCCCGCGTACTCCACGGTCGTCCGGAAGGTCTTCCCCTTGTCGAGTTCCTTCTCGGGCCGCACGGTCAGCTCCGTCCCGGCGTGGTCGTACCGCGCGGGCCGCCCGTCCACGGTGACCGAGGTGACCTCCAGCCCCTTCAGGTCGAGGTTGAAGGCGCTGAGGTTCTGCGTGGCCCGCGAGGTGATCCGCGCCCTCCCCCGCAAGGGCTGCTCGGCCCGCTGACCGGACCGGGCCGGGGCCCAGTCGAGCGCGAGGTCGTAGTGGCGCACGTCGTAGCCGCCGTTGCCCAGCCGGGGGAAGAGCGGGTCGAGCACCCCGGCCGCCCCCGGCGTCCCGCGCACTCCCCCGCCCCCGCACCCGGCGACCGTCACCAGTAGGGCGAGGGCGCCGGCGGCGGCGAGGGCGGCACGGGCGGAGCGGGGGCGGCGTGGGGGAGGCACGGGGTGATCCTAGGCGGGCGGCCGGGCGCGGACGGGGGTCCGGGCCCGGCGTGTGGGGGCCTCGGACGCGGTCCAGGCGGTGCGCGTCGCGGGGCGGGAGCGGAGGACGTGGTGACCGCCCCTCCGGCTCCCGGCCGGGCGGCGTCACGGGCTGGGCGACTTCGAGGCCGGCGCCCCGCCTGCCGGAACTGGACGACGCCCCCGCCGGCGAGCGGCGCCCGCTGCCACCCGGGTGCCGGACAATGGACGCGTGCTCGACATCGGCTACGCCCTCTCCGCCCGTTTCCCCGACCCGTCCGACCTGGACTACGCCCGGGTCGACCGGCATGCCCTGCGGCACGATCTGTTCTGCGGGGACGTGTATCTGGCGGACACCGGGGCCGACCGGGAGTTGTCCACAGCCTGGGGATGGGTGCCGGTGCTCGACTTCGCGTGGGCGCTGTGCGACATCGTCGAGCAGCTCGACCAGGACCCCCGGGGCAGCCGCGCCTCGCGACCGCAGTACGCGGAGCTGGACTTCACCGAGTCGAGCGACCGGATGCTGTTCACCCGGCGGTTCGGCTGGGTCGACATCGAGGCCGACTGGATGAGGGCCGACGAGCCGCCGCTGACCTTCTCCCATGCCGAGCTGCGCCGCGAGGCGCGTGACTTCCTGCACGACGTGGTCGCCGACCTCTGCGACCTGCACGACTCGCTGGCGGACAACCCGGTGGTCTGGGACCTCCAGGCCCGCTTCCCCCGGCTGCCGGCGCCCCGCTGAGGGCCCGCGCGGGTCTGACCCGGCTGCCCGGGGGTACGCGTCCCGGCAGGACACGTCCGCGGCCGACGGAGGGAAAGGCACCGTGAACCACTCGCACGCCGCACCCGGCACGCCCCGGATGACCCCCCACCGGGCCCGTCCGCCGCGCCGGGGCACCACCACGTACCCGCTCTCCCCGTCCACGGTCCGCGTGCTGCGCTGGGGCCGCTGGTTCTCGCTGGCGCTGGCCGTGCTGACCTGGGCCGTGGTCATCACCGCCCTCGTCACCGGTTCCTGGGGCGCCGACCTCTTCCTGCTGGTCGCCAACGCCGTCGGCGCGGTGCTGTGGCCGGCCCACGCGCTGTGGTCCTTCCGCGCCCTGCGCCGTCACCGGGCCACCGTGGCCGCCGCCGACGCCGACGCCGACGCCGTCGACCGGGCCGACGCGGTCGCCCGGTCCCGCACCGGGCCCCGGCACCCCGGAGCTTGACCTCAAGCCGACTTGAGGTCCCAGACTCGCGGACAGCGCGGAGAGTCGATGCCGCGCCTGGGGAGAGGCCGGTCCGCCCGAGCAGGCGGGTGGACCGGCCTTCGCCTGCTCACGAAGTTCGGGCGAAGCCGGCGGGTCCGCCGGTGGTGCCGTTCCCGGCGAGGCGGGCGGAGGCGGCCGGGCGCGGCCCGAAGGGCACGGTGCGCCTGCTCCTCGTGAGGCGTGCCGCGCCGAGCCTCTTCTCGTACGCGGCGGGCCGCGGGTCATCGCGTTCCCGGCGGCCACGCCGGCCGGGCGGGGTGCGGGTCACGGGCGACCGCGAGTCGCGGCCCGTCAGGCCCGGCCGAGCAGGACGCGCGCGATGTGGGCCTGGTCGGGCTGGAGGCGGTGGGCGCCGTCGAGGACGTTCCACCGGGTCTCCTGGAGGACGCGGGCCAGGGTCCAGCGGGCGGCGCGGGCCCGGTCGAGCCCGGCCAGCGCGGTCAGGGCGTCGAAGCGTCGGCGGACGGCGCCGGGGTCGAAGCGGTTGTGGAGGGCGGGAGCGAGGTCGAAGCCCGGGTCGCCGGCGAGGGGTTTGGGGTCGATGGCCAGCCAGGCGCCGCGTGCGGCGGCCTCGGTGCCGGGGTACGGGGCGAGGACGTTGCCGTAGTGCAGGTCCCAGTGCAGCAGGCGGTCGCCCGCGTCGGGCAGGACCTCGCGGACGGCGGCGGCGACGTCGGTCAGCAGCGCCCGCTCGAAGGGGTCGCCGAGCGCGGCCGCGGTACGGGGCGCGTCGGCCACGAGACGGGCGGCGATGTCGGCCAGGCGCCGCGTCCCGGGCGGGGCGGCGTGGGCGGAGAGCCGGGCGAGGAGGGCGCCGAGCACGGTGACGGCCTGGTCGGTGTCGGCCAGCGCCGCCAACGGGCGGCCGGCGTCGAGGCGTTCGATGAGCAGGGTGCCGGTGGCCGGGTCCTCCGCCAGCAGGCGGGCGGCGGCGTCACCGTTCCAGGCGCGCAGGGCGGCCCCCTCACCGGCGCTCTCCTCGTCGAGGAGTTGGAGCTTCAGCACGGCGGGTGCGTCGCCGTGGGCGGGCAGCCGGACGGGGAGGACGAGGGAGGCCGTGCCGTGCATCGCCGGGCCGTCCGGGCGCAGTCCCCAGGCCTCGCGGAAGCGGGCGGCACGTCCGGGCAGCGCGGCGACGAAGTCCCGGCCCCGCGCGCCGTTGAACCGAGCCTGGCTGGCGGCGAGTCCGGGCGGGACCGCGAGGCCGGGCCAGGGGGCGCCGGCCCCGGGTTCGTGGAGGTCACCGGCGTGGTGGGGGTGGTGGCCGTCGGGGTGCGGGAAGGCGCCGGGCTGGGTCACGCGGTGATCGTACGAGCCGGAAGGCGTCCGGGGCGCGGGAATTCGGGTCCTCGACCCGCCGGGACCGGGCGGCCACGGGCCCCTCTCCCGCCGGGCCGCCGCGCGCAGTACCGTCCTGTCCGAGCCGACCGACCTCCCGCGCCGCACTCTCGCACCCGCCCGTACCCGGCGGGCCGGGCGGCGCCGAACACACCCGGGGCACGAGACATGAGCGCAGTCACCGTCAACGGCGGGATCTCCTTCTGGCACGCCGACCAGGGCTCCGGCGAGCCCCGCGAGCCGCTGCCCGGCGACGCGAGCGCCGACGTGTGCGTGGTCGGCGGGGGCTACACCGGGCTGTGGACGGCGTACTACCTGAAGAAGGCGGCGCCGTACCTGCGGATCATCGTGCTGGAACAGCGGTTCTGCGGCTTCGGTGCCTCCGGGCGCAACGGCGGCTGGCTGTACAACGGCGTCGCCGGACGCGAGCGGTACGCGAAGCTGCACGGCAAGGAGGCGGCGATCCGCCTCCAGCGGGCGATGAACGCCACCGTGGACGAGGTGGTGAAGGTCGCCGCCGAGGAGGGCGTGGACGCCGGCATCCACCAGGGCGGCGTCCTGGAAGTGGCGTACACGCCCGCCCAGTTGATGCGCCTGAAGGCATTCCATGAGGCGGAGCTGGGATACGGGCAGAGCGACCGCGAGCTGTACGGCGCGGCCGAGACCGCCCGCCGGATACGCGTCGCGGGCGCCGTCGGCTCGACCTGGACGCCGCACGGCGCCCGCCTCCACCCGGTCAAACTCCTGCGGGGCCTGGCGGCGGCCGTGGAGGCGCTCGGCGTGGTCGTCCACGAGGCGACGCCGGTGACCGAGATCCGCCCCAAGCACGCGGTCACCCCCTACGGCACGGTCCGCGCCCCCTACGTCCTGCGCTGCACCGAGGGGTTCACCGCCTCCCTCAAGGGCGAGCGGCGGACCTGGCTGCCGATGAACTCCTCACTCATCGCCACACCGGTGCTGCCGCCGGAGGTCTGGGAGGAGATCGGCTGGCAGGGCCGCGAGGCACTCGGCGACCTGGCCCACGCCTACCTGTACGCCCAGCGCACCCCGGACGACCGCATCGCGCTGGGCGGCCGGGGCGTCCCGTACCGCTACGGCTCGCGGACCGACACGGCCGGGCGCACCCCGGCCACCACCGTCGAGGCCCTGCGCGCGCTGCTGGTCCGCCTCTTCCCCGTCCTGGAGGGGACCGAGGTGGCCCACGCCTGGTCGGGCGTGCTCGGAGTGCCCCGCGACTGGTGCGCCACCGTCACCCTGGACCGCTCCACCGGCCTCGGCTGGGCCGGCGGCTACGCCGGCTCGGGCGTCGCCACCGCCAACCTCGCCGCCCGCACCCTGCGCGACCTGGTCCAGCAGGACGCGGGCCAGGGCACCGCCACGGAGCTCACCGCCCTCCCCTGGGCGGGCCACCGCGTCCGCAAGTGGGAACCGGAACCGCTGCGCTGGCTCGGCGTCCGCTCCCTCCACGCGGCCTACCGCGCGGCCGACCGCCGTGAACTCGCCCGCCCCGACGCCACCACACCGTGGCTCGCCCGCGCGGCGGACCGGGTCTCGGGGCGGGGGTAGGGACGGGGAGCGGGGCCGCGGGGGTAGGGGCCGGCACAGGGCGGGGGTGGGGTTGTCCGCACCTCCGTTCGGCAAGCTGCCGCCATCGAGCGGAGGGCCCGTCCGCGACATGCTCAAGGGGTCGCGAGAACAGCCCTGTTGGAAGGAAACACCGTGTCCCTCGGTCTTCACACCTCCGCCCCGCTCAAGCCGAAGAAGCAGCGTGGCCGCGTGAGGGCGTTCGTCGCCGCACTGGCGGTCCTGGGCGGCGGCCTCGCCGTGAGCGGCTCCCTGGCCTACGGCGCCCCGGACCACCCCGGCGAGCGGGACGCCGTGAGCAAGGGCGCGCGGGCCCTGGTGCGCGAGGACGGCTTCCCCGCCGTACTGGCCGCCGTCGAGGACGGGGACGGACGCGTCCGCGACTACACGGCCGGCACCGGCGACCTGGCGACCGACGCGGCCGTACCGGTGAACGGCCAGGTCCGGGCCGGCAGCAACACCAAGTCCTTCACCGCGGCGCTCGTGCTCCAGCTCGTCGGCGAGGACAGGGTGGACCTGGACGCACCGATCGAGACGTACCTGCCGGGCCTGGTCCGGGGCGACGGCATCGACGGGAACCGGATCACCGTGCGCCACCTCCTCCAGCACACCAGCGGCCTGCCCGACTACACCCAGCACCTGGACCCGGACCCGTTCGAGATCCGCGACACCTACTACAACCCGCGCGAGGGCCTCGACCTCGCCCTCGGCGAGAAGGCGCTGTTCGAGCCGGGCGCCCGGTGGAGTTACAGCAACACCAACTACCTCCTGGCAGGCCTGCTCGTCGAGAAGGTCACGGGCCGCCCCTTCGGCGAGGAGCTCACCGACCGGATCATCCGCCCCCTCGGTCTCGAGGACACCTACTGGCCGAGGACCGGCGAGCGCGACATCCGCGGCACCCACCCCAAGGGGTACGGCGCCTCCTCCCCCGGTGCCCCGCTGGAGGACATCACCCGCCTCGACCCGTCCCAGGCATGGGCGGCCGGCCAGCTCGTCACCACCCCGCGCGACCTCAACCACTTCTTCTCCGCCCTGCTCGACGGCGAGGTCGTGGAGGCCGCCGAACTGAAGGAGATGAAGACCACCGTCCCCGCCACCGAGGGCGCCCCCACCCCTGGCGCCGAGTACGGCCTGGGACTCTTCCGCACCCCCCTGTCCTGCGGCACCGACCTCTGGGGCCACGGCGGCGCCATCCACGGCTACGAGACCTTCGGCGGCGTCACGGAGGAAGGCCGCGCGGCCACCGTCGCGGTCACCGCCCTCTCCGCCGCCGTCGCCGCCGAGCCGGAAGCCGTCCTGGAGGCCCACCAGCACGTCCAGGACCTCGCGGAGACGGCCGTCTGCGCGTAGTCCCCACCACGCGGACCACTGCACCGCGTCGCCACCCGGGAGTCGTCCGGGCGGCGACGCGGTCGTCGTCCGTCGCGCCAGGGCACCGGTGCCCGCGCGTCCCCCGGCGCAGGCGGCCACGCGCGTTCGCGCCGCCCGCCCCGGCGAGGGAGGCTGGAGGGGTAGGCGTACGGGTACGCGTGCCGGGTGGACGACCGTGGGAGTGGAGGGATCGGGATGGCGCAGCAGTTCTCCGTGGGGGACCACGTGCGGTGGAACTCCGAGGCCGGGCACGTCCAGGGCGTGATCGTCGAGAAGCACACGCGCGACGTGGAGTTCAAGGGGTACACCCACCACTGTTCGCCGGACGATCCACAGTACGAGATCAAGAGCGACAAGACCGACCATATCGCCCTGCACAAGGGCGGCGCCCTGACCAAGCTGTTCTGACCAGGGCGGGAGGCGGGAGGAGGGCGTCATGGCGCGTCCCTACCGGGTCCACACCCTCGGTCACTCGACGCGGGAGTTCGACGAGGTGGTGCGGATGCTGCGGGCCCACGACGTGACGTGCCTGGTGGACGTGCGGGCCTTCCCGGCCTCGCGGAAACACCCGCAGTGGAATCGCGAGGCGGTCGCCGAGGAGTTGCCGCCGGACATCGGCTACCGCTGGATCCCGCAGCTCGGGGGCAGGCGGTACACCCCGAAGGGCGAGCCCAGCGAGAACGGCGCGTGGCGGGTCAAGGCGTTCCGCGACTACGCCGACCACATGGCCGGGGCGGAGTTCGCGGAGGGGATGCGGGAGCTGCTGGGGCTGGCGGAGCGCGAACGGGTCGCGATCATGTGCAGCGAGGCGGTGCCGTGGCGCTGCCACCGGCGGCTCATCGCCGACGCGCTGCTGGTCGCCGGGGCCGAGGTCGAGCACCTCCTGTCGGAGACCTCCGTACGTCCCGCCGCCCTCAACGAGAACGCGCGGGTACGCGACGGCCGTCTGACCTACCCGCCGCCCGAGGCGGAGGCGGCATGAGCTTCGTGGACGCCGTCCGGGAGGCCGTCGCGACGATCCCGGCGGGCGCCGTGGCCTCGTACGGAGAGGTGGGCGCCCACCTCGGGCTCGGGCCCCGGCAGGTGGGACGGGCCATGAGCCTGCTCGGCGAGGACGTGCCGTGGTGGCGGGTGGTGTACGCGGACGGGACGCCCGCCTCGTGCCACGAGGGCCGGGCCCCGGCGCTGCTCGCCGAGGAGGGCACGCCGATGCGCGGCGCCCGGGTCGATCTGGCGCGGGCGCGGCACCACTGGCCCCTCTGACCGCCGCGCGCCGCGCCGGGCGGGGACGGGGCTCAGGGGGCTTCGGGGGCCGGAGATTCCTCTCCGGCCATCTTGTCGGGGAGCAGGGCGAGGCTGATGATGTGGCGGGTGCGGCCGTCGCCGGGGGCGTGGGCGGTACGGCGGGCCACCAGTTCCTCCAGCTCCCGGACCAGGTCGGCGAACTCCTCCGGGGTCGCCCAGACGGCGCCCTGCCGGTAGAGGACGCCCTCGCGCGGGGGGTCGGCGTCCTCGCGGGAGAGGTAGCGGTCGAGGTCGGCCATCATCGCCCCGGTGAAGACGGTGAACGCCTGCCGGTGGTCGTCCTTGGTCATGCGGGCGCGGGCGTCCTCGTCCACGAGCGCCTCGTCCTGCCGGACCCGGTAGCTGCGCTCGACCGTGCCGCGCACGGGTCTCTCCTGGACGACCTCGATGATCCCGGCCTTGGCGAGTGTCCCGACGTGCCGGTACATGCTCGCGGAGGAGACGTCCGGGAGCCGTTCCCGCAGCTGCGCGGTGGTCAGTTCGCCGGCGCCGACCAGGGTCTGGAGGATGCGCATACGGACGGGGTGGAGGAGGAGGTTCGCGGTGGCCATGCCCCCATGATCTCACATCTGATAACGTTCTCGGAGTTGAGAACGAACACCCCGCCGGACGGAAGAGGCAGCGCCTTGCGCGACATCGACATGACGGTCACCGCGGACGACGGGACCCCGCTGGCGGGCACGCTGACGCTGCCCGCCGGCCCCGGACCGCACCCGGCCGTCGTGCTGCTGCACGGCTCGGGCCCGCTGGACCGCGAGGGCAACAGCCCGCAGCTCAGGATGGAGCTGGCGCGACCGGTGGCCGGGGCGCTCGCGGCACGCGGGATCGCCACCCTCAGGTACGACCGGCGCGGCACCGGCGCGACCCCGGGTGACTGGCGGACCGCGGGCTTCACCGGCAACCGCCAGGACGCCGCGGCGGCGGTACGCGCCCTGGCGGACCGGCCGGACGTCCGCGCGGAGGCCACCGGCGTGATCGGCCACAGCGAGGGCGCCCTGCACGCCATGGCCCTCGGAGCCCGTACGGACGTGCGCGCCGTGGTGCTGCTGGCGGGCTTCGCCAATCTGGGCGAGGAGGCCTTCCGGTGGCAGGGGCGCTCGGTGGTGGCCGGCATGCCCGCTCCCGTCCGGGCGCTGCGCCGGCCGCTGGCGGCTGTGGGCAGCCGGCTCCTCGGCCGGGTGAAGCGGACCCGCACGGACGTGGCGCGGGTGGCAGGGAACAAGGTCAACGCCCGCTGGCTGCGGGAGATGCTGGTCCACGACACCCGGGACGACCTCGCCGCCGTCGGCGCCGCGGTCCTCGCCGTCACCGGCGACAAGGACCTCCAGGTCGACCCGGGGGACCTGGCGGAGATCGCCCGACTGGTCCCCGGCGGCGCTCAGATTCACCGCTCCCCCGACCTCACCCACGTCCTGCGGCGCGACCCCGGGCGGCCCAGCCTGAACTCCTGCCGCCGCCTGCTGCGCGAACCGGTCGACGCCGGCCTGCTCGACCTCGTCGCCGGCTGGCTCGCCCGGCACCTGGCCACGGACACCCGCGAGCAGCCCGCCGAAGGGCACCTCGCCTCCTCCTGAACCCCTCCCCTCCCGGCCTCCCCGGTCGCGCTCCGCACCCCCCCTCCTCCTCGCAGACCGACGCGGGACCTTCCCCGCCCCACCACGAAGGATTATTTGGCATGTCCACTACAGACCTTCCCGTGCCCACGCCCGCCACCGCCCCCGGCCGCCGACGCGGAGACCTGATCCTCTTCATGGCCATCGCCTTCGGCGTGAGCTGGGCCTGCTGGGGCACGGCGATCGGCCTCGGCGGACCGGCCACCCCCGACAGCCCCACCTACCTGCCGTTCCTGCTGGGCGCGTTCGGGCCGCTCGTCGGCGCCCTGGCGATCCGCGTCAGGCGCACCCGGCGGGGCGAGCCGGTGCCCGAGCACGCGGTCCGGTTCCGCCCGGCCGCCCTGCTGTGGGCGCCGCTGCTGATGGTGGCGGCCGCGGGCACCGTCCTGCTGGCCGCGGTGATCGGGCAGGCGGCCGGGGACACCACGCTGAGCTGGTCGGACGCCCGCGGCGTGATGGCGGGCATGGGCGGCCCGGCGGCGTTCCTGGTCAGCATGGCCGTCTCCGGCCCGCTCTCCGAGGAGCCGGGCTGGCGCGGCACCGCGTACCCGCGGATGCGCGCCACGATGGGCCGGTTCCAGATCGCGCTGGTGCTCGGTGTCGTGTGGGCCGTGTGGCACCTGCCGCTGTTCTTCGTGGAGGGCACCGTCCAGAACGGTCTGGGCCTCACCACCCCCGGCGGCGTGCTCTTCGCGGCCGGCAACATCCCGATGGCCATGCTGGTCACCTGCGCCTACGAGCGGGCCGGTGTCCTCGCCTCGATCGCCGTGCACTTCGCGGTCAACACCACGATGGTCCTGCTGAGCGTGCAGACCCCGGCGACCCAGGCCCTGATCACCGGCTGCCAGCTCGTCCTCATCGCCGCCCTCCTCGCCACCGGCCCCCGGGCCGCGGGCTCCGGTACGCGGGTTCCGGCGGGCGGGCCGGCCGGGGCCCCGGCCAGGGACGGCGGGAGCGCGGCGGCCGGGGCGCTGTGAGCCCGCGGGCGGAGGGTCCGCCCCCGGGTGCCCCCGGTGCCGTACGGCACCGGGGGCACCCGCGCGTGAGGTCGCGGGGCACCCGGGCGTGGGGCGCGGGCGGGCGCCTAACCGCTCCAGACCACCCAGGGGGTCGTGCCGTGCACCAGCGTCAGGACGCCCAGGACCAGCAGGTCGGCGACGCCCAGGACCAGGCCGAGGTGGGCGCGGAAGCGGCGGGGGGTGCCGCGGCGGAGGGCGAGGGCGGCCAGGACGATCGCGGTCGGACCGAGGATCAGGTTGAGGACCAGGAGGCCGGCCAGGCCGGTGACGAACGAGGCGACGGCCATGCCCTCGGCGTCGCGGCGGCCGGTCTCGCGGGCGGGCGGCGCGGTCAGTCGCACGTCAGGCTCCCTTCTCCGTACGGCGGCGCCCGCGCTCGCGAACCGCGAAGACCAGGAGCCACAGGAGGATGAGCGTGCCGAGCACGAGGGTGGCCGGCCACGGCAGGTAGGCGGCCGAGCCGACCAGGACGCCCAGCACGAGCAGGGCGGCGACCAGGAAGATCATGCGGAGCACCTCCTTCGCGCGGGGGACATGGGCGGTTCTTGCGATCGGTTGATCAACGCGTCCATGCCCCGCCGCTTACCCGCAAGTAGCCACCGCACGCGGGACGGAGGCGAGGCGGCCGGGGCTCGGCTCAGGGCAGAGGCCGGGCCGGGAGGCCGCCGCGCGCTGTGCGATCATCCTGAAGCTGACATGACCATGGGGGGTGGCTCGGGTGGGCACTGGAGCGGAACCGGACGGCTCTTCGTTGCCGGACGACGCGTGGGAGAAGTTCCTGCGGGAGTCGGTGGAGGGCACCGCCGACGCGCCGAAAGAGCCCTCGGCGCGCGCTCGGAGCGTCGCGCACCGGCTGCGCGACCAGCCCGAACCGCCGGGCTGGCGCACCTACTCCCCGGCGGCCCGGCCCATCGCACCGGTGCGGCGGGAACGCCGGCGTCTCGTCGGCCCGCTGATCGCCGCCCTCGTCCTGGCCGTCGTGGTCGCCGTCGGGTGGTTCGCCGGGCCGCTCGGCGGCGGGGACACGAACGCCCCGGCGGCGCCGCCGGAGACCGGACGCCCCACCCAGGCGCCCCCGCCTGAACCGGCGTCGGGGGCCACCCTCGACGCACCGTTCCGCGGGTCGCCCGCGGCGCGGTGGGCGAGCGGCGCCGAGGGGATCACGGTGCCGAAGGCCGAGTCCACCGGATGGATGGACGCGGCCGGGGTGGAGCGCGCCCTCGACCGGAGCCTGGCCTTCCTCACCGCCTCGAACCTGGACGCCGGGGTGCTGCGGGGCGAGCACCCCGGCGAAGCCGTACAGCTGGTCAACCCGCGCCAGCAGGACGTGCAGACCTACCTGAAGGCCGCGTTCCGCGACCCGGGCGAGAAGAACGACCCCCTCCTCCTCTTCAGCCGCTTCGACGGCTCCCGGACCCGCCTGGTGGGGGACGAGGTCCGCACCCGGGGCCGGATCACCTACAAGGAGGGGAAGCTCGGCGCGGTGGAGGTGACCTCCGACGTCACCTTCGTCTACCCCGTGGTGCGCGCGACGGAGGGCGCCGACGAGGTCGTCCGCACCATCGTCCGGCGGGAGACCGTGATGAGCTGGGACGACCCCGACAAGGTGCTCACCGAGCCGGGCACCTTCTCGCTGCTCTCGTACCGGCTGCACGTGACCAACGGCGGCTGCGGCGCCTCGACCGGCTACTTCGCCCCGCCCTTCGGCACGGAACGCCCGGACACCACGGCCGGCACCGAGATCGACCCGTACGACCGGAGCGCGGCCCTGCGCGACGGCGGAGCCGACGAGGCGTGCGAAGGGGCCACGCGCTCCTGACGGGCACGCCCACCCGGCGCCACCCCGGGAGCGGGATGGCGCCGAGTGGCACCATTGAGGCGCCACCCGACATCACCCGGAGGCGCACCGCCGCCCTCACCTGCCCCGCCCGAGCCGAACCCGAAGGGGCGAACACACAGGTCAAGCTCGCACACTCCACCACACCCAGGAGTGGCACCCTCCTGGGTTGCGCATGGCGCCATAATGATGCCATTATGGCGCCATGGACCTGACGCCCTATGTCGAAACCCTCCGTCGCGACCTCGCGGTGGCCGCCGAGGCGGGCGGGGAGGACGCCCGCGAGCTGGCCGAGCGGCTGACCGCCCCCCTGGAGTCGGCCACCCGGCTCGCGATGCTCAACGTGCTCTCCGCCGCCATGGACGAGATCACCCGGGAGCTGGCCCCCGGCTCGGTGGACGTGCGGCTGCGGGGGCTCGACCCGGATTTCGTCGTCACGCCGCCGCCGCGTGACGAGGCGGGCGAGGAACGGAGCGGGCCGGCCGCTCCCCTCAGGGCGCCGGCCACGCCCGAGGGCGAGGACGGCGGCACCGCCCGCGTCAACCTCCGCCTCCCCGCCCGTCTCAAGGTCCGCGCCGAGGAGGCGGCCGCCGCCGAGGGGCTGTCGGTCAACGCCTGGCTGGTACGGGCCGTCTCGGCCGCGGTCGAGGACGGCACCGCCCCGGCGCGGCCGTCGCCACGGACCCGCGCCACCCGCACGGGCGGCCAGAGCTTCACCGGCTGGGTGCGCTGACCGTCCCCGGTCAGGCCAGCCCGAACCACCTCACCCCACCCACACCGCACCGCCTCCCACCTGCGGAGACGGCGCGAAGTACCCAGAGGACGGGACAGCCATGCCTTCTTTTGACACCACCTTCGCCACCCCCGGGCCCATCTCGGCCACCGTGCACGTGGAAGCCGGGTCCATCCGCCTCGTCGCCGCCGACCGCGTCGACACCGTCGTGGACGTCCAGCCGCGCGACCCCGGGAAGGACCAGGACGTGCGTGCCGCCGAGCAGACGGAGGTCAGTCACCTGAGCGGCCTGCTGACCGTACGGACACCCAAGCAGCGCGCGCTGTTCGGGCGCACCGGGTCGGTCGACGTCACCGTGGAACTGCCCGCCGGGTCGCGGGCCGAGCTGACCGGGGCGTGGGCGCAGGTGTACGGCGAGGGCCGGCTCGGCGAGGTCCGCGTCCAGACCTCGGCGGGCGACGTACGCCTCGACTCCACCGGGCCGCTGCACGTGCGCGCCTCCTCCGGCAGCGTCACCGTGGAGCGGGTCGAGGGGACCGCGGAGATCACCACCAGCACGGGCAGCGTGCGGGTCGGCACGGTCAGCGGACCGGCCGTCCTGGGCAACTCGCACGGCACCACCACCGTCGGCGCCGCCCTCGGCGACCTGCGGGTGCGCGGCGCCAACGGCGACATCCAGGTGGAGCGCGCCGAGGGGTCGGTCACCGCCGTCACCGCCCACGGTTCGGTGCGGATCGACGAGGTGGTGCGGGGCAGCGCGCGGCTGGAGACCTCGCACGGCTCGGTCGAGGTCGGTGTCCGCGAGGGCACGGCCGTCTGGGTCGACGCCCACTCCCACGCCGGGCAGGTCGTCAACGCCCTGGAGTCCTCCGAAGGACCCGACGAGGCCGAGGACACCGTCGAACTGCGGGCGCGCACCCGCTTCGGCACCATCCAGCTCCGGCGGGCCCGCGCCTGACGCGCGAGTCGGCCCCGGCGCGCGGGAGCGCGGCGGGGCCGACGGGGCCGACGGGGCCGACGGGGCCGACGGGGCCGACGGCCGCACCCTCCGCCGCCGCGGAAGCTCGCGGGGGGAGCCGCAGACCCGCAGACCCGCCCGTAGCCGCACGGCGCCGCAGCCGCAGGGCCCCGTAGAGCCGCGTAGAGCCCCGTAGAGCCTCGTAGAGCCGCCATCGGACGCTTTGTCGCACTTGATGATGGTATGAGCGTTTCGCGGCCAGGGGGGCGGGAAGGCCGTACGGAGCGGCAGTCCCGACCGGCGGCGCCTGCCCGCCTCCCCTTCGGGCACGCGGCCGCCTCAGCGGACGGCACCGCCCGTGGCGGCCTCACGGCCCAGGCCAGGTGGCCGCCCGGGCGCGGTCCCGTGGTCCGGCCGACAAACCGGCCCGGACCGCCGACACGGAGCACGGACCGGCACGAGACCCCCGGGACAGAGAGGAACGGCTCACCATGACCACCGCACGCGAGATCATGACCGGCGGCGCCCAGTGCGTCGGCGAGCAGGAGACCGCCCTGGAGGCGGCCCGGAGGATGACCACGCCGGAGGTCGGTGCCCTGCCCGTCCGCGGGACCGACGACAGGCTCAAGGGCGTGGTCACCGACCGCGACATCGTGGTGAAGGTGCTCGGCGCGGGCAAGGACCCGGCAGAGACGAAGGCGGGTGAACTGGCACAGGGCGAGGCGGTGACCATCGGCGCCGACGACGGGGCCGAGGAGATCCTCGCCCCCATGACCACCTACAGGACCCGGCGCCTGCCGGTCATCGACGGGCACCGGCTGGTCGGCATGGTCTCCCAGGCGACGTCGCCCGAGCCCTGCCCGACCCCCAGGTGGGCGACCTCCTGACCGCCCTCTCCAGCGACTGAGACCGAGCGCCGGGCGGGCCCCGCCGCCCCGTACGCGCTCCCCCTCCCGGGCCCGCGCCACCGGCGTCGGAGCCCCGCCCCCGACCACCGCACCAGCCCGCAGAGGACCGGCCATGTCCAGTACCGCACTGCTCGTGATCGACATGATCAACACCTACGAGCACCAGGACGCCGAGACGCTGACGGCCTCGGTACGCCCCGTCGTGCCCACGATGCGCGCGCTGATCGAACGGGCCCGGGCGGAGCGGACACCGGTCATCTACGTCAACGACAACTTCGGACGCTGGCGCTCGCACCACGACGAGCTCCTGGCCGCCGCCCTCCGCGGCCCCCACGCCGACCTGGTCGAGCCGATCCGGCCGGACGACACCTCGATGTTCGTGGTGAAGGCCCGCCACTCGGTCTTCTACCAGACCCCGCTGGAGTACCTCCTCCAGCAGGAGGGCCTGCACCACCTCGTCCTGTGCGGGCAGGTCACCGAACAGTGCATCCTCTACTCCGCGCTCGACGCCCACATCCGGCGCTTCCAGGTCACCGTCGCCGAGGACGCCGTCGCCCACATCCACCCCGATCTCGCGGACGCGGCGCTGCGGATGATGGAGCGGAACATGGGCGCCGACGTCCTCCCCGCGGACCGGATCGACCTCAGGGCCTGACCGGGACGGGCGCCCCCTGTGCGGTCAGCCGCCCGTCGACGACCCGCACCACCTGGTCCGCGCCGGACAGGTGGCGCGGGTCGTGGGTGACCAGGACGGTGGCCGTGGCGGTGCGGTGGGTGAGGTCGGTGAGCAGGTCCAGGACGGCGGCGCCGCGTTCGTGGTCGAGGGCGCTGGTCGGCTCGTCGACGAGGAGCACGCGCGGGCCGTTCATCAGGGCGCGGGCGATGTTGACGCGCTGCCGCTGTCCGCCGGAGAGCTGGTGCGGGCGGCGGTCGGCCTGCTCGGCGAGGCCGACCGCGTCGAGGAGTTCGCGGGCCCGCTCGCGCGCGGCGGCCTTGGGCCGCCCGTCGATACGCGCCATCACCTGGAGCTGTTCGGCGGCGGTCAGGGCGGGCAGCAGGTTGGGCTGCTGGAAGACGATGCCGATGCGCGAGCGGCGCAGCGCGCTCAGCTCCCCCCGGCCGAGCCCGGCGGTCTCCTGCCCGGCGACGCGGACGGTGCCGCTGTCCGGCGTGATCAGCGTCGCGGCCACCGCGAGCAGGCTCGACTTGCCCGACCCGGACGGCCCGACGACCGCCGCGAGGCTGCCCTCCGGAACGTGCAGGCTGACCCGGTCGAGGGCGGTGAGACGGCTGTCGCCGTCGGGGTAGGTGAGGGTGACGTCGGTCAGTTCGAGGCTCATCGTGCGCTCCCCAGGGCGGTCAGCGGGTCGACGGAGGTGATGCGGCGGACGGAGAGGGCGGCGCCCAGCGCGCCGAGGGCGATCAGCACCGCGGCCGGTACGAGCACCGTCCCGGGCGCCAGGGAGAAGGGCACGGCGGAGCCGGAGACCAGCGCGCCGATCCCGGCGGCGAGGGCGGTGCCGAGCAGGGTGCCGGCGGTGAGCAGGACGAGGGCCTGGCCGAGGGCGTCGGTGAGCAGGCCGCGGGTGGGAGCGCCGAGTGCCTTGAGGACGGCGATGTCACCGGCGCGCTGAATGGTCCAGACGGTGAAGAAGGCCCCGATGACCAACGCGGAGATGGCGAAGAGGAAGCCCCGCATGAGTTGCAGCGAGCCGTTCTCGGAGGTGTACGAGCCGATCGCGGCGAGCGAGTCGTCGGTGGTGACGGTCCTCGTGTCGGCCGCCCGGTCGGCGGCGGGGAGCGCGGCGGCGTCCGCGTCCACGGCGACGACGGTGGCGGTCGTGGTGCCGCGCCCGGCCTCGGCGGCGCCGGGCGCGAGGTGCTGCCAGTCGGCGAGATGCGTCCACACCACCGGCAGATGGCTGTAGGCGTCGTCGCCGCCGATCGACCTTACGGTGAACTGGCGGCCCGCGACGGCCACTTCGTCGCCCACCGCGTCGACCCCCAGCTCCTCGGCGGCCGGCTCGGTCAGCGCGATCTCGCCTTCGCCGACGTCCCCGGCGCCGATTCCGGAGTCGGGCCGGACACCGAAGGCGGCCACCGAGGCGTGGCGGTCGCCCGCCGCCGCCCGCACCGAGGCGATCCCGACCGGCTCGGCGGAACGCACGCCCTCGGCGCTGCCGAGTCGCTGCCACTGCTCCTCGCGGACGACGGAGGAGGCGTACGACAGGTCTTCGCCGTCGGCCGGCGCGGCGAAGGCGATCCGGTCGGCGGGCAGGCGGGTCACCGCCGAGATGTTCTGCTGCCCGAGCCCCGCCGTCAGTCCCGACAGCAGTCCGACCAGAAGCGTGATCAGTACGATCACGGCCCCCATCAGCGCGAATCGCCCCTTGGCGAATCGCAGGTCCCGCCATGCGACGTACATCCCACCTCACTCCTTCTCGGGCCTCGCGGCCCGCTCGGATTGCCGTTGGTCCCACCGTCGCCGCCGGAGGGGGTCGCGGGCATCGCGCGAGGGATGGCAGTTGGGGAGTCGGAGGGGGGAACGCCCACTCAACCTTTCGGTTGACCGGCCCCGGGCCGCCCGGCAGGGGCGCGGACGCGACAGAATGGCCGGACCGAACACAGACGCGAACGACCGCGGCCGAGGCGGCGGGGAACCCGGGGGGGGCCATGGCAGGGGAGACCGGCGCGACGAGGGACGAGCAGCCACCGGCCGGCTCGGGCGGGTCACCGGAGGACACGCCGGGGCGTGGGTACCTCGTCGGCCTGTACACGGGCCTCGCCGCCATGCTGGTCGCGGTCGGGCTGCTGTTCGTCGTCCGGGGAGCCGTCGTCGAGCGGGACGCCTACCGCGCGGCGGAGCCCTGTGGGGTGCGGTCGGTGACGG
This sequence comes from Streptomyces diastaticus subsp. diastaticus, assembly GCF_011170125.1. Classification (NCBI taxonomy): domain Bacteria; kingdom Bacillati; phylum Actinomycetota; class Actinomycetes; order Kitasatosporales; family Streptomycetaceae; genus Streptomyces; species Streptomyces diastaticus. The sequence continues at coordinate 277,183 of NZ_BLLN01000002.1, forward strand.
ACGACTGCGTGAAGCTGACCCGGGCGACCGTCCAGGGCACCGACGACCAGGCGATCGGCCGGGGTGTGCGGCACTGGCTCCGCTACACGGCCGGTCCTTCCGCCACCGAGGAACGCGTCCGGATGGACGGCTCCTCCCCCGTCCACGACACCGTGCGGGCCGGCGACACGGTCACGCTCGTCCACTGGCGCGGCGAACTCGCCTCCGTCCGCCTCGGCGACGTGGCGCAGGAGACGCACGACTCCCCCGCACGCGGCTGGCGGATGCCGCTGGCCGTGGCGCTGGTCCTGCTCCTGCCCGGTGCCGCCTTCACCTGGTTCGCGCTCTGGTACCGGCGGCACGCCGCCGCTCCGCCGCGCGAGACGGTGGTGTTCCTGCCGATGACGGTGCTGCTCAGCGGTACCCTGCTCGGCGCGCTGAGCCTCTTCGGCGCCCTGGGGGCCGCGGACGTGGGTGAGGCGCTGCGCTTCCTGGCGGCGGCCGCCCCGCCGGTCGTGCTCGTCTCCGCGCTGACCACCTGGTTCTTCCGGCGTCGCAGCCGCAAGGCGGCCGACACCAGCGGCCTGGCGCCCGTCACCCCGGACGGCAGGCGCTGCCTCGGCGCCCAGGTGCACGGGCCCGTCCCGTACAGCCGCGACGGCTACGGCGTACTCGTCGTCGGCGACGGCCCGCCGACCGCCACACCCGACCCGCACGGCAAGGTCGCGCTCAGTCCGCTCCCGCCCACGCTGACCGTCGAGCGGGTGCGCGGCATCGAGTCCTCGGACCCGCGCGGCTGGCTGGAGCGGTACCGGTACGACGGAGTGGTGCTGGTCTGCCGCGACGGCGGCGAGCAGGTGCTGATCGGCACCTCCCGCCGGGAGGCGCCGCTGGTGTGGGGCGCGCTGCTGGCGGCCGGGACGGCCGGGGTCTGACTCCGGCCGCCCCACCCCCCGCACACGTTCCACCGAGGTCGCCGCCGCCCCGTCGCCGGCACTGAGCCTGCCGGCCATGGGCGGCGCCGCCGCGCACACGGCGCCCGTCGGCGGCTGCGAGGCCGGGGCCTCCGTGGCCGTACGGTCCGCCCCGGACCCGTCCGACGCCCTGACCCCGTCACGTCCCCCTCTCCGCCGGAGGCCAGCACGCCGAGCATCTGGGCCAGGGCGCCGGCCTCTCCGGGCAGCAGGCGACCGTGCTGCGCGGCAAGACCCGGTCCACGCTGTTCCCCACCACGATCAACGGGCGCAGGTACGGCTCCGCCGCTCTCGTCCTGGACGTACTCGGGCTTTCGCCCGATGGGGCGGGAGTGCGTGCCGGGCGCCGTGGGCCTCGTGCGCGACTCTGCGGATCTCCCCCAGGGCCTGTCCGGCACTGCTCGGCGAAAAGGTGTCCGGGCACGGCCGCGCCCGTCGGCCCGCAGCCGGTCAGCCGGTGGTGCGGACCGGGCCCGGGGCGGGTGTCACGGCGGGGGCGGCCTCGTCGGCGCCCGGGCGCGTGACCTGGGCCGAGGCCAGCATCTCCTCGATGAGCTCGTCCGCGTCGAGGCGCTTCTCGAAGCCCGCGACATCCTCCAGCTTGGTCCTCAGCGAGACCTGGCGGGGCGCCAGGAGCTGGCAGCAGTCCTCGTCCGGGAGGACCGAGATCTCCGCCGTCCCGATCCGCCGGGCCTCGTCGATGATCTCCTGCTTCTCCCAGCCGATCAGCGGCCGCAGTACCGGCAGCGTCGCGGCCTCGTCCACCAGCGCCATGTTGCTGAGCGTCTGGCTGGCGACCTGGCCGAGCGCGTCCCCGGTGACCACGGCCTGGGCGCGCAGCCGCCGGGCGAGGACCGAGGCGGCCCTGACCATCAACCGCCGCTGTCCGACCACCTGGAAGCGCCCGGCCCCGGCCACCGCCAGTTGCTTCTGCGCGTGGCCCAGCGCCACGATGTGCAGCTTGCCGGGCGGCTGGTAGCGGTTGAGTTCGCGGGCCAGCGCGTACGCCTTGAAGGCCGAGGCGGCGTTGGTGTACGGCGCGCCGGTGAAGTGGACGAAGTCGCAGCGCAGTCCGCGCCGCATGGCGCGATGGGCGGCGACCGGAGAGTCGTAGCCGCCGGAGAGCAGGACCAGGGCGCGGCCGCTGGTGCCGACGGGGAGGCCGCCCTGGCCAAAGTGGCGCAGGCCGGAGACGTAGGACTCCTTGCGGTCTATCTCCACCTCGACGCGTATGTCGGGGCGGGTCAGGTCCACGGGGAGGCCGTGGGCCTCCTGGATGCGGGCGCCGACGAGGCGTTCGAGTTGGGTGGAGGTGAGCGGGAAGGGCTTGTGGCGGCGGCGGGCGCGGACCGCGAAGGTGGTGCCGGGCGCGGCCCCGTCCAGGGCGCCGACGGCCGCCGCGACGATCGCCTCCTCGCTGGTCTCCACCCGCAGCGCGGGCTGCACGGCGACGAAACCCATGACCCGCCGGGCCCGGGCGATCAGCTCGTCCTGCGGGGCGTCGCCGCCGAGGACGGTGACGTTCTGCATCTCCTTGATCCAGACGGAGCCGGGGACGCCGCGCAGGGCGCCGCGCAGGTTGTCGTGGAGGCGCTCGACGAACAAGTGCCGGTTGCGGCCCTTGAGGAAGACCTCGCCGTGCTTCAGCAGGACGCAGGGGCCGATCGGTACGGGTCCGGCCAGATCGGGGACGCCCTGGGCGGGCACGGCGGCGTTCACGGTTACTCCTCGCGGGACAAAGACGGCGGCAGCGCCTCGGAGGGGCACGAACCCGGGCCCCCGCCGGTCGGGCGGGCCGTCGTCCAGGTTAGACGGGCCATCCCGCGCGCCGCCCGGCCCTGTCCAGGACGCCCGCGTGGGATGTTTCACGTGAAACATCGCGAGGTGGCACAGAAGGTCCGGGCCGGGACCTTCCGCGCCACCCCGCGCCGAGCCACCCCGCGCGGCCCGGGCTCAACCCGGCAGCCGCAGCCTGCTCCGGCGGGCCGCCGCCACCAGTTCGGGCACGGTGGCGAACTTGGTGCGTACCCGCCCGTCGCGCTTCCCGCTCTCCCGCTCGGCCCGCTCGATGGCGGCGAGCCCCCGGGCGTCGACCAGGCGCCGGTTGCGGCGCCGGGCCAGCCGGGCGAACTCCTTGGCGGAGCCGGCGGGTGTGGGAAGCTCGCCCGCCACCGCGTCGGCGAGCAGGGTGGTGACGGTCTCGGCGGCGCAGGCCCGGTTGGCGCCGATGCCACCGGAGGGACCGCGCTTGATCCAGCCGACCACGTACTCGTTGACCCGCCCGCGCACCCGCCCGGCCTCGTGCGGCACGGTCCCGGTGGCCTCGTCGAAGGGCAGTCCGGGCACGGCCACACCCCGGTGACCGATCGAGCGGACCACCAGCTCGGCCGGGATCTCCGTGCCGCCGGTGACCTGGATGCCGGTGACCGCCTGATCGCCGGTGAACGCGAGCGGCGCCGAGTGGAAGCGGAAGACGATGCGGCGGCCCGGCTCGGGCGGGAGCGACCAGTCGACCGCGGTGCGCGGGACCCCGCTGAGCATGCCCGCCTTGTCCAGCGGCCCTGCGGCGTCGATGGCCGCGCCGGTCCGCGGGTCGTGGTCGTCGACGAGGAGGTCGACGCCGTCGAGGTGGTGGAGGGCGAGCAGCTCGGTCCGGGTGTACGCGGCCTCCTCCGGGCCCCGGCGGCCGAGCAGCACCACCTCGCGGACGCGGCGCCCGCGCAGGGCGTCGAGCGCGTGGGCGGCGATGTCGGTGGCGGCGAGGGCGTCGGGGTCGGAGACGAGGATGCGGGCGACGTCGAGGGCGACGTTGCCGTTGCCGACCACGACGACGCGTTCGGCGTCCAGGGAGACGGCGTCGGGGGCGTGGTCGGGGTGGGCGTTGTACCAGGCGACGAGGCCGGTCGCGGAGAGGGAGCCGGGCAGCTCCTCGCCGGGTATGCCGAGCCGCCGGTCGGTGGCGGCGCCCACCGCGTAGATCACCGCGTCGTGGTGGGCGGCCAGTTCCTCGGCGCTCAGCTCCTTGCCGACCTCCAGGCCGAGCTGCATCCGGACGCGCGCGTGGTGGTGGAAGCGGGCGAACGCCTCGCCGGCCTTCTTGGTGGCCGGATGGTCGGGCGCCACCCCGTACCTGATCAGGCCGCCCGCGACGGGCAGCCGGTCGACCAGGGTCACCTGGGCGTCGGTGTGCAGCAGCAGGTCCTCGGCGGCGTACATGCCGGCCGGTCCGGTGCCCACCACGGCGACCCGCAGCGGGGCGAAGTCGGCGGGCAGGGTGCGGGCGAAGCCGGGCGCCTCCCACTGACGGAACAGCGGTCCGCTGCGCGCGGGTGCGCCCGCCACCGCCTCCCGCTCCGGCTCGGCGGCCACCGCCTCCCGCTCCGCCCCGGCCGGTGCCGCCGGGGCCGGCGTCGCTGTCTGCTCCTCGTAGTAGGCGGCGTTGAGGGCCGCGTACTCGCGGTGGGCGGGCTTGAGGCGGTCGACCGGGAAGATCGCGTCGACCGGGCAGGCGTCGGCGCAGGCGCCGCAGTCGATGCAGGAGCGGGGGTCGATGTGCAGCATCTCGGTGCTGCCGAAGGCGCGTTCCTCGGGCGTGGGGTGGATGCAGTTGACCGGGCACACCGCGACACAGGTCGCGTCGTTGCAGCAGGTCTGGGTGATGGCGTAGGTCATGGTCCGCTTCCGGCTCGGTCGTACGGGCCCGGGGCGGCCCGGACCGTGAGGGGGTGCGGGCCCGCCGGGGACGCGGACCGCGAGGGGTACGGCGGCGGGCCGGGCCCGCCGCCGGGACGCGGGCGGGTCAGAGCAGGTTGGCCCGCCGGTAGACCGCGGCCGCCGGGCGGGTGAGGAGCCGGGCGGAGGAGAGGAAGTCCATCAGCCCCGAGCAGCTGGAGCGGATCATCGACTTGTGGTGCTGGTTGGCCTTGGCCTCGGCGCGCGCCCGCTCGGTGTCGAGCCCCGCGTTGCGGTACACGTCGCGGTTCCACATGCTCGTGATGACGAAGTAGGCGCAGACGGAGATGACCAGCGCCTGCGTCTGGCGGCGCAGCCAGCCCGCGTTCTCCAGCCGCTTGATGGTCTCGTCCCGGGCGAACTTCATGTGCCGGGACTCCTCGACGACGTGGATGTTGTTGATGGTGCGCACGAAGGGCACCACCCGTTCGTCGCGCATCCAGTCGCGCTGCATCACGTCGAGGACCTCCTCGGCGACGAGGATCGAGGCGTACGCGGCCTCGCCGAACGCCAGCGTCTTGAAGAGACGGCCCAGCTCCATCACCGCGCGGCGCGGCTTGTAGGCCGGGGCGCCGAGCTTGCGGACGCCGCGCGCGAACATGATGGAGTGCCGGCACTCGTCGGCGATCTCGGTGAGCGCCCACTGGAACTCGGGGCTGGCCGGGTCCTTGGCGTAGATGTCCCGCAGCACCATCTGCTGGAGGATCACCTCGAACCAGATGCCGGTGCTCGCCACCGACCCGGACTCCTGACGGGTCAGCTCCTTGCGCTGGTCCTCCGTCAGTTCGTCCCAGTAGCGGGTCCCGTAGAGCGAGCTCCACTCCGGGCTCATGCCGTGGAAGTCCTTGTCGAGCGGGGTGTCCCAGTCCACCTCGGTGGCCGGGTCGTAGGAGAGCTTCGCCGAGGACTCCAGCAGACGGCGCGTGATGTCGTTGATGTCGTGCCCGCCCTCGTCCTGGGCGGTGGGCTGTGCGTCGGTCGTTGCCATGGGAGCGGCCCCTTCGTCCGGATGCGGGCGACACCACACTCGTGGTGTTACCGATGGTAAGAAGGGCCGCCGCCCGAGGGAACCCCTCGGGCCGTGTTATTTACAGGATGTCGACAGCGGGCTCCCGGGGCCGAGCGGGGACCCGCGCCCCGGCCGGCACGAATAGAGCATCCGTTCGACGGATTCCCGGTGGATGTCTTGGCCAACGTCTTTCATGGGCAAAGCGTCGCTGTCAGAGCGGCCTGCTTCACTGAGAGCGTCTGATCCATCCAGGGGAGTCCCATGCGGACCATGATTCGAAGGACGCGCGAAGACCTCTTGGCACAGCGTGCGCGGCTGCTGGCCGAGGTCCACATGACCCACGACGAACTCCAGCGCCGAGCCGAGTCGTACACACTGAGCGCCCGTGAGCTGAGCGTTTGGCACACCATCGAAGGCATCGACCACCTTCTGGCCGGTGACCGCTGACGAGGCCCGGCTCGAAGCGAAGGCCACCGGGTTCGCCGAGACCCTCACCGCCCTGACGCGGGGAGTCCTCGGTCCGGACTCGCCACGCTTCTCCGCGGGCTACAGCGGCACTCGGGTTCTCGTGGCCCCGCTCGACGAGGACGGGATGACCGCCACCAGCATCCCTGTCGCGACCGACCAAGTCCCGTGCCTACAGCTGCACATCCAGCACTTCTGCTGCTGGGACACGGCAGGCCAGTACCTGGCGACCGACCGCGCCGACGTCAAGGTGTTCTTCGAATCCAGCCTTGAGCCGCTACTGCGCCACGAGTACGTCCGCAAGGGGAAGAACCCACCCGGAGCGCACCTTCAGGTACACGCCCACCGGGACGAACTCGCGTACCTGCTCCGTCTCGCCGAACGCAAGCAGTCAAGCCCGAGCGGGAAGTCCAGGCGAGGCAAGCCACCCCGGGTCTCGGAGATCCGCTTCCCTGTCGGCGGTCACCGGTTCCGGCCGGGGCTCGAGGACGTCCTGCTGCTCCTGGAGAGGGAGTTCGCCATCGACGTCGAGCCCGGATGGCGCAAAATCATCGAGGCGGAAACGGGGAAGTGGCGCCAGTCGCGGTTGCGCGCGGCAGTCCGCGACGCGCCCGATGTCGCAGCCGCGGTGCTCCGTGACCTCGGCTACGCGGTGGACCCGCCACAAGGCGACGGCCTGCCCGCGCCCCGCTCTTCCGGCATGGACTCCCGCTTGTACTGGCCCTAGGCCGTTTCGTTTGGATCAGTTGGTCGTTGGTCCGGGTGTGCCGTTGACTGACGCGCAGTGGGCGCGGATCGAGCCGTTGCTCCCGGACCGGACGCCGAAGCGGGGTGGCCGCTGGCGTGACCATCGTGAGGTGATCGACGCGATCGCCTACAAGTTCCAGACCGGTACGCAGTGGGTGCACCTGCCGGAGAAGTACGGCAACTGGCGGGGTGTCTACAACCGGCTGCGGATGTGGGCCGTCGACGGCACCTGGGAGCGGGTTTTCACCGCCTTGGTGGCCCAGGCCGACGCCGACGAGGACGTCAGCTGGGCCGTCTCGGTCGACTCCACGATCGTGCGGGCCCACCAGCACGCGGCCGGGGCCCGTAAAAAGGGGCCCCGGCCGGCGAACCCGGCGACCACGCCATCGGCCGTTCCCGCGGCGGACTGACCACGAAGATCCACCTCGCCGCCGATGCCCGCTGCCGGCCCCTCGCGTTCGTCCTCACCGCCGGACAGGCCGGTGACGCACCTGCCTTTCCCGAGGTCATGGCCCGCCTGCGGGTCCCCCGTCGGCGAGGACGACCCCGCACCAGGCCGGACGTGGTCCTCGCCGACAAGGCATACTCCTCCCGCGCCATCCGCGAACACCTGCGCAAGCGCGGCATCCGGGCCGTGATCCCCGTCCCCGCAGACCAACGCCGCCACCGGCTCCGCCGAGGCAGCCGAGGCGGCAGACCACCAGCCTTCGACCGCGAGACCTACAAACAGCGCAACACCGTCGAGCGGTGCATCAACCGCCTCAAACAGTGGCGAGGCATCGCCACCCGCTACGAGAAAACCGCCACCATCTACCTGGCCGGACTCCACGTCGCGGGCATCTTCCTCTGGTCCACCCGATGATCCAAACGAAACTGCCTAGGCCGGCCCCCCACCCCCGGAGAGCCGGCCGTCAGCGGTCCGCGCCGCCTTCCGGCGTACGCTCGCCCCATGCCCCACCCGTCCGACGACCGACCGGACCCCCGCCCCGTCCCTCCGGCCTCCGGCGCCCCGGAGCCGGGTGGCACGCACCGCGCGAACCTGCCGCTCCCGCCCCCCGAACCGGTCGACCCCGACCTCGGCCCGGGACCGGCGCAGGGGGCGCCGCCGGAGAGCCGGCTCCCCGTCCTCCTCGCCATCTCGCTGGGCGGCGGGGCCGGAGCCGCCGTCCGGTACGGGGCGACCGTGCTGTGGCCCACCCCCACCGGGGCCTTCCCCTGGACGGTCCTCGTCGTCAACGCCGCCGGCTGCGCGGGCATGGGCGTGCTGATGGCGCTGCTCACCGAGGTGTGGCGGGGCGCCCCCCGGCTGCTGCGGCCCTTCCTCGGCACCGGCGTGCTGGGCGGCTTCACCACGTTCTCCACCTACGCCCTGGACGTGCAGACCCTTCTCGACGGCGGCCGCCCCGGCCGCGCCCTCGCCGACCTGGCGCTGACCCTGCTCGCCGCGCTCGCCGCCGTCACCGCCGCCTCCGGGCTGACCCGGTGGGCGGTACGCCCACGCCTCAGCCGCACGGGACGGAGCACGGTGTGAACTGGCTGCTCGTCGTCGCCGGCGGCATGATCGGCACCCCCTTGAGGTACCTCACCGACCGTGCTGTCCAGCGCCACCACGCCTCGGCGTTCCCCTGGGGCACCCTCGTCGTCAACGTGTCCGGCTCGCTCGTCCTCGGCGTGCTCACCGGCGCCCTGCTCACCGGCGCCGCCTCCGAGAACCTGCTGCTCTTCGCGGGCACCGGGATCTGCGGGGCCTACACCACGTACTCGACCTTCTCCTACGAGACCCTGCGCCTGGCCGAGAGGGGCGAGCGCACCGCCGCCTTCGCCAACGTCGCCCTCAGCCTCACCGCCGCCCTCGGCGCCGCCGTCCTCGGGCTCGGCCTGGCGAGAGCCGTGTGGGGCGGCTGACGGAGCACGGCCGGCGCCGGCCACCGGGGGCTCAGCGCCGGATCAGGCCGCGCTCCAGAGCTGCCGCGACCGCCGCCGTACGGGAGTCGACGCCGAGCTTGGCGTAGATGTGCACCAGGTGGGACTTGACCGTGGCCTGGCTCAGGTGGAGGCGTTCGCTGATGCGGAGGTTGGACATGCCCTCCGCGACCAGGCCCAGCACCTCCGTCTCCCGCCTGCTCAACGCCGTACCCGGGGTACGCACCCGGCGCAGCAGCCGGTCCGCGACGGCCGGCGCCAGGGTGGTGCGGCCCGCCGCCGCCGTCCGCACCGCCTCGGCCAGCTCCTCCGGCGGGGCGTCCTTGAGCAGGTAGCCGGTGGCGCCCGCCTCGATCGCCGGGAGGGTGTCGGCGTCCGAGTCGTACGTCGTCACCACCAGGACGCGTGGCGCGCCGGGCCGGGCGGTGATCGCGGCGGTGGCCTGCGAACCGTTCATCCGCGCACCGGGCCCGAACTGGAGGTCCATCAGCACCACGTCCACCGCCAGCCGCCCGGCGAGCGCCACGGCCTCCTCGGCGCTGGCGGCCTCCCCGGCGATCTCGAAGTCCGGCTCCGTCTCCAGCACGGCCCGCAGTCCTGCCCGCACGATCGGGTGGTCGTCGGCGAGCAGCAGGCGGATGAGGGTCATCGCGGGGCCTCCGTCACGGGGTCGGGTTCTGGTGCGCGTGCGGGTTCGTACGGGGACGGGGCGGGCGGCAGCGGCAACTGGGCGGCGACGGCCGTGCCCGCACCCGGCCGGGACTCGATCGTCAGCGTGCCGCCGAGGGCCCGCGTCCGGGCGCGCATCGCGGGGATGCCGAAACCGCCCCGGTCCGGGTCGGGCGCGGGCAGCGCGGCCGGCTCGAACCCCCGCCCGTCGTCGACCACGTCCAGCGCCACCGCGTCCCCGAGCCCGCTCAGCGTCACCGCGGCCGTACGCGCGCCGGCGTGCCGCACGGTGTTGCCGAGCGCCGCCTGCGCGATCCGCAGCAGCGCGACCTCGTAGGCGGTGGAGAGCGGGCCCGGATCGTGGGCCAGATGGAAGCGGACGGTCACCGGTGAGGTGGCCGAGGTGGTGGCGCAGAGCCGTTCCAGGGCACCGGCCAGCGTCGTCCCCTCCAGATCCTGCGGGGCGAGGGCGGCGACGAACCGGCGCGCCTCGGCGAGGTTGTCGGCGGCGGCCTGGCGGGCCTGCTCGACGTACCGCCCGGCGCCGTCCGTACCGCCGTCGGCGCCCAGCGACCGCTGGGCCGCGCGCAACAGCAGCTGGATGCTGCTCAGCCCCTGCGCCAGGGTGTCGTGGATCTCCCGCGCCAGCCGCTCCCGCTCGGCCATCACCCCGGCCGTGTGCTGCGCCGCCGCCAGGTCGGCCCGGGCCCGGGTCAGCTCCTCGATGAGCCGCCGCCGCTGCTCGCTCTCCCGGTACAGCGCCTGGTAGCCCCGGACCACCGCGATCGCCACGGCGGCCCCGATCACCGGCCCGATCGCGGCCGCCGCCGTGAACCGGCCCTGGTGCGCCGCGTACGAGCAGACCGCCACCCCCGTCGTCAACGCCACCGCCGACGGCCCCGCCCGCCCCGCCAGCAGGTGGAGCTGCACGAAGAACAACGGAAACGCCAGCCACATCGCATCCGCCGTCAACGCCAGCAACCCCGCCCACAGCACCCCCACCCCCACCAGCCAGACCACGGCCCCCCGCCGCGACCGCCGTACCGCCGGCAGCACCGGCCCCACCGCGTACACCGCCCCGAACGCCGCCCCCACCGCCCCGACGGCCCACGCCTGTCCCCCGCCCCCGACGAACGCCCGCCCCACCGCCATCACCAACAGCGCCCCCACCAGCAGGTGCAGACACCAGGCGAGCACCCGGGGCGCGGGCGTGGCGAGGGACCCGCGCCGGGGCGCGGGGCCGGGGGCTGGGACGGGGGTGGTGCTGGGCACGGCGCTCTCCGGACGGCGGGGGGCGGCCGTCACCTGCGAGAAGCGGCCGTCCTCCCACGGTACGGAAGGACGGGGGTGGTGCCATCGACCGAAAGATGGAAGGGGCGGGGCCCGTCAGCCCGTCGCGGGAGAGACCGGACGAAGCCCTCCCGGCTGTCGGCCCCGCCCCACGTGCCCGCCGTCCCGGGAGAACGAGTCGGACCGCGTCGAGGAGGGACCCGCTCGCCGCGAGGTGGTCAGCGGCCGCACGGCCGGGTCGGGACGGAACCACCGCCCGCGCCCTCCGCGTCCCTCGCATCACCCGGTCGCCGGCCGGGGCCACCGGTCAGCCCTGCCCCACGCGCCCCACCCAGCGAGGAGCCCCGCCGTGCCCGCCACCCGTTACCTCTACGTCACCCGCCACGCCGAGGCGGCCGCCGACGAGTCCGCGCTCACCGAGGCCGGGCGGCGGCAGGCGGCCTTGCTCGGCGAGCGGCTGGCCGGGGTGGGGCTGACCGCCGTGCGTCACGGGCCGTCGGCCCGGGCGGAGGAGACGGCGCGGATCGTCTGCGAGCGGGTCGGCGGGGTGTCGGCGGAGGCCGCCGAGGAGGCGGGGGACTATCCGCCGTACCTCCCCCGGCGCGAGGAACTGCCCGCCGAGTCGGCCGACGCCACGGTCGAACGCCTCGCGGGGCTTTCCGCCGAGGAGCGTGCGGCCGGACCGGCGCTCGCCCGCGCGGCCGAGGCCCGGTTCACCGGCCCGGCCGAGGGGGACGAGGCCCGGCACGAACTCGTCGTCACCCACGCCTTCCTCGCCGCCTGGCTCGTCCGCGACGCGCTCGACGCCCCGGCCTGGCGCTGGATCGGCCTCAACCACGCCAACACGGGCCTGACCGTGATCCGTTACCCCCCGGGCCGCCCCGCCGCCCTGACGCTCTTCAACGACCTCGGCCACCTGCCGGAGGAACTGCGCCGGCCCGGGTACCCGCCGGAGCTGCGGGCCTGAGCGGGGCAGGCCGGCGGACCGCCAGGGGGCGGGGCGAGGGCGGGTCTCCTGCCCGCCGAAGACCGGGGAGCAGTCGGTGGCGCAGCGCTCCCGCGCGACCCGGGCCGGGGTGGCCGTCCTCGGTCCGGCCGGACGCGGAGAACGGCGAACGGTGCGACCGGCGCGCGACGGTGCGACCGGCGGCCGCAGGCGGTCGAGCCGGGCGCCTGCCCGGAGCACCCGCACCGGCAGCACCGGCACCCCCGCCCCGCTCTCCCGCGCCAGGACCCCGCCACCCAGGCCCTCTTTGCCGGAACGGCAACGCCCTTTGCGCTCTCCGCCGCCGTCGCCCCATGCTCGGCCCCAGCAGCTACTGAAGGGAGCCCCTCATGCCCACCCCCTACGACGTCATCGTCATCGGCGGCGGCGCGGCCGGTCTGGCCGGTGCCGTCACGCTCGGCCGAGCCCGCCGCTCCGTCCTCGTCGTCGACGCGGGCGAACCGCGCAACGCCCCGGCCGCGGGCGTCCACACCTTCCTGAGCCGCGAAGGCGTCAGCCCGCGGGAGCTGCTGCGGACCGGCCGGGCCGAGGTCGCCGCGTACGGCGGTGAGCTGCGCGAGGGGACGGTCACCGACGCCCACCGCGAGGACGGTCTCTTCCGGGTCGCCCTGGCCGACGGTTCCTCGGCGACCGCCCGCCGCCTCCTGGTCACCACCGGGGTCACCGACGAACTCCCGCCGGTCCCCGGCCTCGCCGCACTCTGGGGCAAGGACGTGCTGCACTGCCCGTACTGCCACGGCTGGGAGGCCCAGGACCTGCCCACCGGTGTCCTCGCCACCGGCCCCCTCGCCGTCCACCAGGCCCTGCTGTGGCGTCAGTGGACGAAGGAGCTGACGCTGTTCACGCACACCACCTCCGGCCCCACCGCCGAGGAGCGCGAGCAGCTCGAGGCCCGGGGGACCCGGATCGTCGAAGGCGAGGTCGCGGGGCTGGCGACCGACGCCGAGGGACGTCTCGCGGGCGTCGAGCTGGCCGACGGCAGCACGGTGCCGGTGCGCGCCCTGGCGACCGGCGGCACCCTCGCGGCGCGCGCCGGCTTCCTCACCGGCCTCGGCCTGGCGACGGTCCCGGTGGAGGTCGGCGGCACCGTCGTCGGCAGCCGACTGGACACCGACCCGACGGGGCTGACCAGCGTCCCCGGCGTCTGGGCGGCCGGCAACGTGGCCAGCCCCACCGACCAGGTCGTGCTCTCCGCGGGCGCCGCCGTCCGCGCCGCCGCCATGCTCAACATGGACCTCGTCACCGAGGAGACCCGCCTCGCGGTCGAGGCCCACCGGGCGGCCCGCTGAGCGCGCCCCCGGGCAGACGAAAGCCCGGCCGGACCTGTCGCGAGCGATCAGGTCCGGCCGGGCCGTCAGGTGGCGGTCAGCCCTGCTCCGGGGCGCCTCCGAGCTGGGCGGCGGCCGTCTCCACGGCGCTGCGCTCGGGAGCGGCGGGCTCGGTGCCCGGGGCGGGGCGGCAGGTGAAGCCGAGGCGGGTCAGCGCCCGCGTCACCTCGCCGGCGCTGAAGTCACGCCGGTCCTGGCGGGTGATGACCTCCCCGACCTGCTTGACCGGGTAGTGGTGGCGGCCGATGATCACGTACTCGCCGGTGACCGGCTCGGGCTTGACGCCCTTCATCTTCGCCACCACCTCGCTCTTGACGAGGTCGAAGGGGAAGCGGGCGATGACACAGCGCATGGGTGCCTCAACTCACGTGGTTTCGAAGGGGACCGGCGCCGGACAGCGCTCCCGGCCGGCCGGTCGGGAAGGGGAGCGCGAGGACGCCATGAGCGTATCCGTCCGCACCCGTGGCGGGCGAGGATTCGGGCAGGCGTGCTGCCCGCGGGCCACCGCCCACCGTACGGGCGAGGCCCGGCCCGAGCGGTACTCGGAGCCGGACCACGTCCGCGACGCGCCCCGGACGCCACCCGGCCCCGTCAGGACGAGGGGCCGGACGGACCGGGGCGCGGGCTCAAGCGGCCGAGCCGAGCGACGTGGCGCCGCCCTGCCCGGCCGGGCGGGACCGCACGGCCGCCGCGCGGCGCGCCTGCGCGGCGGGACTGCGCCGTCCGCGCGAGGAGGCCGCGCCACGACGGGGCGAGGCGGGCGCGGGGGCCCGCAGGGTGACGGGCACACCGGAGGGCTTCCGGGCGCCGGTGATGCGGCTCAGCTCGGCCTCGCCGGACCGCACCCGGGTGGTCTGCGGGGTGATCCCCGCGTCGGCCATCAGGCGGCTCATCGTGCGGCGCTGCTCGGGCAGGACCAGCGTGACGACGCTGCCGGAGGCTCCGGCGCGCGCGGTGCGGCCACCGCGGTGCAGGTAGTCCTTGTGGTCGGCCGGCGGATCGACGTTGACGACGAGGTCGAGGTCGTCGACGTGGATGCCGCGGGCGGCGACGTTGGTGGCGACCAGCGCGGTGACGTGCCCGTCGCGGAACTGCGCCAGCGTGCGCGTGCGCTGCGCCTGCGAGCGGCCGCCGTGCAGGGCGGCGGCGCGGACACCGTTGCGGAGCAGGTGCTCGGCGAGCCGGTCCACGGCGTGCTTGGTGTCCAGGAAGAGGATCACCCGCCCGTCACGGGCCGCGATCTCGGTGGCCAGGGCGTGCTTGTCGGGCCCGTGCACCTGGAACAGGTGGTGCTCCATGGTGGTGACGGCCCCGGCCGACGGGTCGACGGAGTGGACGGTCGGGTCGTCCAGGTAGCGGCGGACCAGCAGGTCGACGTTGCGGTCGAGGGTCGCCGAGAAGAGCAGCCGCTGCCCGCCCGGGCGCACCTGGTCGAGCAGTTCGGTGACCTGCGGCATGAAGCCCATGTCGGCCATCTGGTCGGCCTCGTCCAGCACGGTGGCGCCCACCTGGTCCAGGCGGCAGTCGCCCCGGTCGATGAGGTCCTTCAGCCGTCCCGGCGTCGCCACGACGACCTCCGCGCCGCCGCGCAGCGCCGACGCCTGCCGTCCGATGGACAGCCCGCCGACCACCGTGGTCATCCGCAGCCGCAGGGAGCGGGCGTACGGCGTGAGCGCCTCGGTGACCTGCTGCGCCAGCTCTCGGGTGGGGACCAGGACCAGGCCGAGCGGGCTGCGCGGTTCCGCGCGCCGCCCCTCCAGCCGCGCCAGCAGTGCGAGGCCGAAGGCGAGGGTCTTGCCGGAGCCGGTGCGGCCCCGGCCGAGGATGTCGCGTCCGGCCAGCGAGTTCGGCAGGGTCGCCGCCTGGATCGGGAACGGCTGGGTGACGCCCTCGGCGGTCAGGCAGGCCAGCAGCGCGGACGGCAGGCCGAGCCGGTCGAAGGAGTCGACGGGCGGCAGGGCGGGGGTGCCGGTGGCGGGCGGGGCGAACTCGCCGCGGGCTCCGGCCCGGGTGCGCTCCCCGCCGGAGCGGCGGCCGCCCTGGGGGCCGCCTCGGCCCGGGGAGCGGTAGCGGTCGGGGGTGGCGGAGCGGGGGGCGCCGGCGCCCCGGTGGCCGCCGGAGCGCCGGCCGGTGCGGTCGTCGCTGCGACTCGCGCGGTTCTGGTTCACGGGAACCTCCTCGTTGCGGAACGCCGGGGAATCCCGGCCGCGCGGAGCTGGAACGCGGAAGAGTCACCGATACGAACCGAAGAAAATGCGGGGAAAGCAGAAATCTGGAACAGGCAAGGGGACGCGCCGAAGATGCGCTCGCGCCTTGTCGAAAAGAGCCCGGGCCATTCGGGCCGCGTTCTCCGGGGTCGGCGCGGGCCGGTCGGATCACGGTCGTTCATCTCGGCGTGGGACTCTCGCCCCGCCGTGGTGTGGCTGTGCGGCGTGCCGCCGCGGTGCTTTCGGCGTGCGGCACTCGGGTCACTCGCTTCGCGGCACGTGGGCCGCGGCCCGGCCGCACGGCCGGGTGTCCTCACGGTACAGGGGGCCGCGGGTGCGTCCACTCGGTGGTGGACAGGGGTCCGGGCGGGACGGAGTCCCGTCGGGGAGTGTCGGGACGCGCGGTCGGTCCGACGGCCCGGGCCCGGCGGTTCGCGCATCAGGGGGCGAGGGCGACCGGCACTCCGGCGGAGCGGCACCCGAGGGGGCTCCGGCGAAGGGGCCGGGGGTGGCGAGGCGACTACGCCTCACCTGGGAAAACCGGGGAACGCACGAGCTGGGGCCCGCACCCAAGGTGCGGGCCCCAGCTGCGTCTACGCTACCGCCAGGCGTCAGGCAGGAACGATGTTCTCGGCCTGCGGGCCCTTCTGGCCCTGCGTGACGTCGAACGTGACCTTCTGGCCTTCCAGCAGCTCACGGAAGCCGGAGGTGGCGATGTTCGAGTAGTGGGCGAAGACGTCGGCGCCGCCGCCGTCCTGCTCGATGAAGCCGAAGCCCTTTTCCGCGTTGAACCACTTCACGGTGCCAGTAGCCATGTCATATCTCCTTCGGGGCAATTCACCGGGACCCGCACTGTGCGAATCCCGCGCCGCCGCGATGATTACCCCGCCCGGAGAAAAATCTCCGGAAATACACAAGCGTTCCTGCTGATGGCCGTCGATTTCTCGTCGGACCCTCCGCGAAGGAGCGTGAAATTCTGGGAACCACAACTGCAACTGGTACCGACACTAGCACGCGGCCTCCGCCGGCGGAGGGGCCGAAAGCGCCCATTCGGCGGCCCCTGGGGATTTCCGCTCACTCTCCGTCCAGGAAATCCGCACCCGCCATGCCGCCTCTTTCTGCACCAGCCGCGACAGATATGCGCCCACCGGCTCGCGCGGCGGCACCTCCGGCCCCGGGCCCGCCGACCCCGGGCCTACCCCTGCCGCGGGGATCGAACCCCACGACACTCCGGGAAAAACTGTCACGGCCACGTTAGACAGAGGACCTTCCCGGAGTTAGCCTTTTTTCTCCGGGTGCTGCGATCCGCCGGAGTCCCGAGCCCACCGTGTGCAGCGGAAAGGCCGGGGAGAACTTCCTCCGGAAGGAGCAGCGATCCGTCCCACGAAGAGGTGCAGGTGACCCGTAAGACCCCGCCGGACCCGACGGACAAGTTCGACGACGAGGACTACCCCGCGTACACCATGGGCCGCGCGGCCGAGATGATCGGCGCGACCCCGGCGTTCCTGCGGGCCGTCGGCGAGGCCCGCCTGATCACGCCGCTGCGCTCGGCGGGCGGCCACCGCCGGTACTCGCGCTACCAGCTCCGGGTGGCCGCGCGCGCCCGGGAGCTGGTCGACCAGGGCACGCCCGTGGAGGCCGCCTGCCGCATCGTGATCCTGGAGGACCAGCTCGAGGAGGCCCTCCGCGTCAACGAGCGGCTGCGCCACGCCTCCGCGGTCCCCGGCGAGGGCTCCCGCGACTGAGCGGCGCTCCGGCCCGGCTCAGAACAGGGGCAGGGTGACGGTCACGCACTTGCCGCCGCCGGGCTGCAACCGTACGGAGACGTCCTGCGCGAGGCGGCGTACCAGCGGCCAGCCGTATCCGCCGACCAACGGGCGGTCGGGATCGAAAGGGCCGTCGGCGCGGGTGGTGGTCGGGACGGCCGAGCTGGCGTCGCTGACGTGCAGGGTCAGGTGGGCGTCGCCGAGCTGGACGTCGAAGCCGGTGAGGCCGCCACCGTGCCGGATGGCGTTGGTGACCAGTTCCGAGGTGACCAGCAGTACGTCGGCGACGACCACGCTCTCGCCGAGGCCGCCGCCCGCCTCCGCCACGGCGTCCGGGCCGAAGCTGTCGCGCAGCGCGTGCTGGACCAGGTCGCGGGCCTCGCCCGCCGTGGCGGGCACCGCCGCGCCGCGCCGCGCCCCACGACGGCGCGGAGCCGACACGATCCGCGGCGCGTCCCCGGGGCGGCGCAGGACGCCGGGACGGTGGTCGCCCTCGGCGCGGGCGAGGCCCTGCCGGAACTGGATCAGGTCTCCGTCGCCTTCGTCGACTGTCACGGCTGGCCCCCTTGCGTCGGTACGGCTGCTCGGCTCTGCGGTTGCGGTACGGCCTTCTCGTCCCGGACCGGCCCCGGGCCCCCGGCGGAGCTGCCGCCGGGGACCGGGTACCCGCGGACGGCCGGGTTCATTGCTCCCGGGCGACCTGGACGGTGGGCGCCGTCTCGAACGCCGCGAGCGTGCCGGTGACCTCGAAGAGCCGGGAGACGAGGTCGCTCATGGGCCCGGCGATGATCAGGCGCCGCTCCCGCTCGCGGTGATCGCGCAGGGCGCGCAGCAGACTGCCGAGGATGCTGGAGTCGGCGAAGCTGGTCCCGGACAGGTCCACGACCGTCCGGGGCGCCGCCTCGCGCAGCGCCCGGGCCAGCGCGGCGTCCAGGGCGGGTGCGGTGTGCAGGTCCACGTCGCCGTGGACGCCGATGACGAAGGCGGACGGTTCCGCGCTCGTCGTGATGTCCATCCCCGATCTCTCCAGCATGCTCCTTACCTCCTTCTTCACGTGCGCCCGGAACGGCGCGGCCCCCGAGGGGGTGTCCGCGCGGGCCCGGGCCGCGGGCCCGCGGATCTCGCCGGTGGCCGCGGGGACGCACGGTGCGGTTCTCGCGGCCGGGGTTCTTCTCCTGGCGTTCCACGAATCCCACTCCTCGGTTCGGACGGTCCGTTCCGTTCAGCGCTTTTTGCCACGATCCCCCTGTTCAAACGGGCCCCGGCCGCGGACAGGGAATTCCCGGAAGGCGCGGGTTCCCGCTCCGGGAGCGCGCCGGGGAAAGGCCGTCCGCGCCCGGGGAGCCGGCTTCCTGGACCCGGATTCCGGCACGCGGCAAAGGGTTCGGGTCCCGCCCGGTGAAGGGCGCGGCCAGGTCGGTGGCCCCGCCGCCGACCGGCGCGGACACCGGAGCACGGCGGGCCGGCGGCACGGGCCCGGGACCGTCACGCCGGGCCGCCCGTTCCCTCGCGATTCCTCCGCCTCTCCGGGAAGTCGGCAGCGGAATGCGGCACGCCGCACAGGGCGGAGTGGCGGTGCGGCTGACCGCACCGGAGGCGGCGGAAGGAGAATTCCGAGGGGCCGGACGTACCGGATTCCGGCCGGGACGGGCCCACGGGTGTCCCCGGACCGTGTCTCAGGCCTGCCGGGGCTCCTGGCCGACCAGGTACCCGTGGGTCCCGGTGACCGCGAGCAGCTTCTCCAGGCGGGCCGGGCGGTTCTCCAGGCGAAGGAGGCAGTCGGCGGCGCGGGCGCGGCGGCCGAGCATCAGCAGGGCCGCCAGTCCCAGCGCGTCGCAGGTGGTGAGCCCGGCGCACTCCAGCCGCAGCAGCCGGGGGGCGGGGGGCGTCTCCAGATGGCGGGCGACGGCCCGCACCAGGGCGTCGGCGCTCTCGTGGTCGAGGCTGCCGGCGAGCCGCAGGCCGAGGGTGCCGGGGGCGTCCGGCTCGGCGGTGAGGGTCAGGCCGGTGTCGTCGAGGTCGTCCGGAGGGGTCATGCGGGCTTCCGGGGCCGGTCGGGTGCGGGGAGGTCAGGCGGTGGCGAGGGCGGCGCCGCCCCGGCGGAGCAGGCGGGTGGCGCGGGGGAAGTCGCGCAGCGGCTCGCCGAGCAGTTCCAGGGCGGGGGCGAGGGAGCGGGCGGGTACGCCACGCGCGTCGAGGATGCCCGCGGTCCAGGTGAGGAAGCCGGTGAACAGCTCGTCGTCGTCGACGTAGAGGGCGGTGGCGAGGAAGTCGACGATGTGGGCGATGTCCTCGGCGGTGCGTTCCCGCTGGCGTTCGGTGTAGGCGCGCAGGGCGGGGACGCGGTCGGCGAGCCCGTCCACGGTCTCCCGGACCAGCCGGGTCCGGCCGCGGCTGACCAGCGTGTACTCCTGGTCGGCGAGGTGTGGCAGGTCCTCCACCGGCTCGTGCGGGACGGCCGGGGGGACGGCCGGTCCGCCCGCGGCCAGCTCGGCGGCGGCGCGGGCGTCCGGGGCCCAGCCGTCGGCGCCGAGCAGCCGCGCGTACCGCCCGTCGGTGCCGAAGGCGGCTCCGCCCGCGAGGACCGGCACCCCGGCGGCCTGGCAGGCGGTGATGGCGGCGTGCGCCGTGGGCAGCCGGGTGGGGATCGAGGAGGAGAGCGCGACCAGGTCGGGCCCGCTCTGGTGGAGGTGGGCGATGAGGTGCGGGGTGGGGGCCTGGGCGCCGAGGAAGTCGACCCGCCAGCCGCGCAGCCGCAGCGTCTCGGCGAGCAGCCGGGCGGGCAGGGCGTGCCACTCGCCCTCCACGCAGGCCACGGTGATCCTCCCGCGTGCCGCGCGGGGCGGCGGTGAGCGGTGGGCGAGGGCGGCGATGATCCGGTCGTTCACGGCGGTCGCGACGTGTTCCTGGGCGACGGTGAGCCGGTTGGCGGCCCACCCGAGCCCCACCTCCGCCTGGACGGGTCCGATCACGTCGAGCAGCGCCTGCTCGACGGTGAGCCCCTCGTCGAGGGCGGTGAACAGGACACCGGCCGCCGCGTACTCGTCGCCGGCCAGCAGGGCGTCCTGAAGCAGCCCGCGCAACGGCTCGGCCGAGCCGCCGGTCACAGCGGTCGCGACGCCCTGGGGCGTACGTGTCGTCATGCGTCGCCCCTGCCCCCGAGGGCGGTGCTCACCACGCCTGCCGTGGATTTCGGCACGGTGACGGCGACCATGGCCATGTCGTCGTGCTCACCGCCGCCCACCCACTGGGTGGCCAGCATCTGCACGCGTTCGACGACGGCCTCCGCGGGCATCCCGGCGCACTCGGCGAGCGCCTCGCGCAGCCGCTCCTCGCCGAACATCCGGTCGCCGAACGGGCCGCCGCGCGCCTCGGTGACGCCGTCGGTGTAGAGCAGGCAGGTCTCCCCGGCGCGCAGCGTGACCCGGGCGGTGGTGGCCTCGACCTCGGGCAGCGCGCCGACCAGCGAGCCCCGGGTGTCGGCCGCCTCGACGGTGCCGTCGGCGCGGACCAGCAGGGGCGGCGGGTGTCCGGCGCTGGTCAGGTCAAGGCGTACGGCGTCGCCGTCGCGGATCGCGGAGGCGAGGACGAGGGTGGCGAAGCGGGTGTGGTGGGAGCTGAGCAGCGAGTCGTTGAGCATCCGCAGGACGCGCGGGTGGTCGTCGGCCATCGGCAGCAGCGCCTGGAGGGTGTTGCGGATCCTGCCGGTGAGGACGGCGGCGTCCAGGCCCTTGCCGCAGACGTCGCCGAGGACCACCAGCGAGGCCCCGGCCTCGCCCGCCTCGGGGTGGACGTCGTAGAAGTCGCCGCCGACCCGCTCGCCGCGCTCGGAGGCCCGGTAGCCGCCGGCGAACTCGACCCCGCGGATCTGCTCCAGGCGGGGCGGCAGCAGTTCGCGCATGAGCGTCGCGGTGACGGCGGCCTGCTCGGCGTACATCCGGGCGGCGGAGAGGGCGGCTCCGGCGCGGGCGGCGAAGAGGCGGGCGAAGACCTCCTCGGGCTCGGTGAAGCCGCGCTTGCCGTCGCGGCGGAGCAGGATCAGCGCCCCCGCCGGGACGCCGTGGCCCGGCAGCGGGACGACGGCGACCGCGCCGACCGGCCCGCCGAACTCCTCGGGCACCACCCAGTCGGGCAGCGCCTCCGGATCGATCCAGCGCGAGGGGACGGGCGGGAAGCCCTGGAGCGCCTCGGCGAGTCCGGGCAGGTCGGCCGGGTCGAGGGTGAGCAGGGCCCGGGTCGAGCCGCCGCCGTCCACCGCCCGGGCCAGCGGGGTGCGCCGCCCGCCGCCGGAAAGGACCACGACGACGCCGTCGGCGAGGTGGCGGGCGGCGAGCTGCGCGGTCACCTCCATGCAGCGTTCGGTGTTGAGGGTGGCGAGCAGCGCGTTGGAGGCTTCGGCGAGGAAGGCGGTGCGTTCGCGTTCGACGGCGAGCGCGGCCTCGGCGGCGGCCCGCTCGGTGTCGTCGCTCAGCCACCAGACGAGGTGCGGGGTGCCGCCGTCCCGGCCCGGGGCGGGCACGGCGCGGTAGACCCGTTCGCCGACCGGTCCGGAAGCGGGCTCGCCCGCCTCCCCGGTCCGCGGCGCCGGGCCCGCTCCGACCGCCGCCCGGTGTGCCGCGCCCAGCCACCGGGGTACGGCCGCGGAGAGCGGGGCACCGGGGACGGCGGCCGGGAACAGCGCGGCGGCGTGCGCGTTGGCGGTGACGACGGCGCCGGCCATGTCGGCGGCCAGGACCGGCCAGGGGGCGTCGTACCCGGCGCCGGGTAGGGCCGGGTGCCCGGTACGCGCCCGGGGCGCGCCGACGGGGGAACTCCTCGTAGCGTCCACGTGTGCGGGCCCTTCGCTGGAGCCCTGCCACCTTTCCGGTAGATCGACGACGGTCCTCCCCCGGTGCACCATCCCGCAGGACCGGCACGCCCGGCAAGCCGCCCTCGGCTTCGCCCCCGGGCCCGCCGGCGGACGACGAGACGGTGCTCACACTGCCGCCACGCTCCTGAGCGCCCGGACCGCGCGTGGTCGGGGACCACCCCGTCACTCGTGTACGGTGGTGATTACCGACGCGGGGTGGAGCAGCTCGGTAGCTCGCTGGGCTCATAACCCAGAGGTCGCAGGTTCAAATCCTGTCCCCGCTACCAAGATCCGGCCCCCGGGTGCGTACAGCGCCCGGGGGCCGGATGCTTTTCCGGCGCGCGTCCCTGGCCGGGGGACGGGGCGTACGGTCCCGTGGTCGCGGGAGAGGGCGGCCCCGGGGCGGGCGGGGCCCCGGCGGGAGTTCGTTCCCCTCCGTCGAAGAACTCCGCACCTCCCCGTGGGGCCCGGCCCTCGGTCCTCCGCCCGTGCCCGCGCGCGGCGGGACGAGAGCTCCCCCGCCGCCGCTCGTACCGCCCGCGCGCGTGCGAGTGGGACACGGCCCCGGGAGACGGACTCTCGGGCAGCCGTGGCGACCGACCGGAACAGTCTGCGGGAACCGGGCAGAAACTGGAACCATTTTCTGGAATCCGTTTCTGGTAAGGGTGTTCTAGGCTGACGCTCACCGCTTTCGCCCGCCGCGCCCCGCGCCGCCCCACCCCGAGGACACCTCACCCGATGAGCCCGAAGCAGCAGCGCGGCGCGGCCACCGTCGAACGGGCCCTGGCGGCCGCCCTGTCCGTCTACGCGCGGGAGGGCGAGCAGGGCCTCACCGTCGGCGCGATCACCCGGGCGGGCGCCCTCAGCCCGGGAA